>NZ_JAUCBZ010000015.1:3532500-3872508 GCF_034676545.1 Pararhodobacter sp. | reverse complement strand
CCATCGAACAGGCCCTTGGCCGGGTTGTCGCCCGCGCCATCGCGCATGTCGGCCAGCACGTTCAGGTCCATGCCCCCGGCGAAATCGGCCTTGGCGCTGGTGATGATCACGCCCTTGACGGCGTCATCGGCCAGTGCCTTGTCGATCCCGGCCTCCAGCTCTTGCAGGCCTTGGAACGACATGACGTTCATCGACTTGTCGGCGACGTCCCAGGTGATCGTGGCGACGCCATCGGCGTCTACGGCATAATGCAGTTCGGTCATTTCGTGTCTCCCTTCGGCGCGATCTCGGGGGTTTCCAGGTCTCTGGGTCCGCTCCAATCGCTGCCATCGTGATAGGTGAAACGGGCTTTTCCGCCCGCCAAATGGATTTTCATATCGACATCGCCATAGGTCGCTTCCTCGCCCTCGGCCTTGGAGCCGACGATCAGGAAACTGGCGGGCACAGCCGAGCGGTTGACGAATCGGTGCGCATTCGGCACCCCCGCCGGCCACGCCGCACAATCCCCCAGCATCACGGTCTCACCGGCATCCTCGACCAGAACCAACTCGCCGGTCAGGACCATGGCGAATTCGTCCTCCTTCAGATGCCAGTGCCGCAACGAGGCGGGCGCACCCGGCTCCAGGTAAACGATGTTCACCCCGAACTGGGTCAGCCCGGCAAGCTGCCCCAAGCGCCGCGACGACCGCCCGGCCATCTGGCTGGCGTAGGGCTCCGGGTAAATGGACCCGGTTTTCAGCGGCGCGGCAGAGATGTCGATCTTTGGCATCAGACGCGCTCGATGATCGTCGCCGCACCCATGCCCGAGCCGATGCACAGTGTCGCCAGGCCCGTGCCCTTGCCGGTGCGCTCCAACTCGTCCAGCAGCGTGCCCAGAATGATCGCGCCGGTCGCGCCCAGCGGGTGCCCCATGGCAATCGAGCCGCCGTTGACGTTGACCTTCGAGCCATCGACGTTGAACGCCTGCATGAAGCGCATGACGACCGCCGCGAACGCCTCGTTGACCTCGAACAGGTCGATGTCGCTGATCGACATGCCACTGTCGCGCAGGATCTTTTCGGTCACCGGAACCGGGCCGGTCAGCATGATCGTGGGGTCCGTGCCGATTTTCGCGGTGGCGCGGATGCGGGCGCGCGGCGTCAGCCCGTATTTCTCGCCAAACTCCTTGTTGCCGATCAGGATCGCCGCGGCCCCGTCCACGATGCCGGATGAATTCCCCGCGTGGTGGATATGGTTGATCCGCTCCAGTTCCGGGTATTTCATCATGGCGATCTTGTCGAAACCGGGCATCACCTCGCCCATGTCCTTGAACGACGGCTTGAGCGATCCGAGGCTCTGCATATCGGTCTGCGGGCGCATGAACTCGTCATGGTCCAGAATGGTCAAGCCATTGATATCCTTAACCGGAACCACGGTCTTGTTGAAATACCCCGCCGCCCAGGCCGCCGCTGCCCGCTTTTGGCTTTCCACCGCCAGCGCGTCCGCCTCATCGCGGCTGAAGCCGAATTTGGTGGCAATGATATCGGCCGAAATGCCCTGCGGCACAAAATAATTGTCGATGGCAATCGACGGATCGACGGCAATCGCCCCGCCGTCGGTGCCCATCGGCACCCGGCTCATGCATTCCACGCCGCCCGCGACATAGGCCATCCCGGCCCCGCCACGGATCTGGTTGGCGGCCATGTTCACCGCTTCCAGACCGCTGGCACAGAAGCGGTTGACGCTGACACCGGGCACGGATTCCGCGAAATCCGAGGCCAGCACAGCGGTCCGCGCAAGGCAGGCGCCCTGCTCGCCGATCTGGGTGACGTTGCCCCAGATCACATCCTCGATCGCCGTGGTGTCCAGATCGTTGCGATCCTTCAGCGCGTTCAGCGCAATCGCCGACAGCCGCGCGGCGGTCACTTCGTGCAGGCTGCCATCTTTGCGGCCTTTGCCACGCACCGTGCGCGCAGCGTCATAAATATAGGCATCAATCATCTTGGTCTCCTCAGGCCTTGACCCGGTCGGCAGGCGATCCGGGCATCATGTCATAGGGGTGTTTCCAGCCGGGCAGGGCAGCGATATTGCCCAGCCAACGGTCGATATTGGGCCAATCGGCGCGGTCAAAGCCGAAGGGTTCGGGGTAATAGAGATAGCCACAGCAGGCGCAGTCGGCGATGGTCACGCCGTCGCCCACGATCCAGTCACGCCCCTCAAGATGGGCGTTCAGCGTGGCATAGGCGGCTTTCAGTCGGCCCTGCATGAAGCCGATCACGTCGTTGGGGCGTTTGTCCTCGGGCAGGAAATTCATCAGGAAACGGGTCATGCCCGCCTGCGACGACAGCTTGTGATTGTCCCACAGGATCCAGCGCAGAACCTCGTCTTGCTGATCCGCCGCCCCTCCCAGCTTGCCGGTCTGGCGCGCGATATGCAACTGGATCGCGCCCGATTGGCTGAGCGTCAAGTCGCCGTCCACCAGCACCGGAACCTCGCCCATCACATTGAGCGCACGAAATTCGGGCGCGCGGGTTTCGCCGCCAAAGAAATCCACAAACCGTGGCTCCCAGTCATAGCCCGCCAGCGTCGCCGTCAGTGCCGCCTTATAGGCGTTTCCCGATTCACCAAAACAATAGAGTGTCGCCGTCATGCGCAGATCCTTTCATCCGGTGCACCCGCTGTGCGGTCGGAATTTGAGTATTTTTGGCAAGATGATGTCGCAGAGTCAGGGTTTCTTAACCAAGCGTGCCTAAAATCGACGGTGCGGTACAGGCTGGAGAGCCGATGACCGTGCAAGGTGAAGTCGCCCCTCTGCGTTGACCCGGCCAAACCCGGCGAGCAGTGGGGTGCATTCCTGTCGATATCATCTTGCCAAAAATACTCAAAACAGCGGGCGTTTTCGACCAGTGCGGCGCGGGAAAGGGTCATAGCGACCTCGCGATCAGGTCTTTCATGATTTCATTCGTGCCGCCGTAAATGCGCTGCACGCGCGCGTCGGTCCACATCTCGGCGACTGCGTATTCCTGCATGAACCCGTAGCCGCCGTGCAGTTGCACGCACTCGTCCAGCACGTTGCATTGCAGATCGGTCAGCCAGTATTTGCACATCGCCGCCAGTTCGACGCTCAAGGCACCCTTCAGATGCGCCTCGATGCAGCGGTCGAGGAAGGTGCGCGCAACGACGGCGTTGGTCTTGCATTCCGCCAGTTTGAAGCGGGTGTTCTGGAAGTTGAGGATCGGCTGGCCGAAGGCCTCGCGCTCTTTGCAATAGGCGATGGTGCGCTCCACGGCGCCCTCGATCGCGCCGACCGCGCCGCAGCCGATGATCAGACGTTCCTGCGGCAGTTGCTGCATCATCTGGTAGAAACCCTGACCCTCGGTGCCGCCCAGGATATTCTCGGGCGCGATCGCCACATTGTCGAAGAACAGCTCGCTGGTGTCGGCGGCTTTCAGGCCGATTTTCTCGAGGTTGCGACCGCGGGTGAAGCCCCCGGCACCCTCGGTTTCCACCACCACCAACGACAGGCCCCTGGCCCCCGCCATGGGGTCGGTTTTTGCCGCGGCGACGATCAGGTTTGCGTGTTGACCGTTGGAAATAAAGGTCTTTTGTCCGGTCAGCCGGTAGACGTTGCCGTCCCGAACCGCGCGGGTTTTCAGCCCCTGCACGTCCGAGCCGCCCGAGGGTTCGGTCATCGCCAGGGCGGCGACAATCTCGCCGGTGGCCATTTTGGGCAGCCAGCGTTGCTTTTGTTCCTCGGTGCCGCAGGTCAGGATGTAATGCGCCACGATGCCGGAATGGATTGCGTTGCCCCAGCTGGCCAGATTGGCGCGGCTGGCCTCGGTGGCGATCACCGCCTCGTGGCCGAAATCGCCGCCAGCACCACCGTATTCCTCGGGGATCGAGGCGCACAGCAGGCCCATTGCGCCCGCCTCTTGCCAGGTTGTGCGGTCCATCTCGCCCTGCTTGCGCCAGCGGGGCAGATGCGGCAGCCATTTTTCCGTCAGAAAACTGCGCGTCATGTCGCCCAGCATCTTGTGCTCGTCGGTCATCCACGAGGGCGTTTGCAGCGGCAGTTCGGTCATCAAAAGCTCCTCCCCAGAAACCCGGTCTTGCAGAGATCCAGCCTCAGCGCTTGCGCGCTTCCAGCTCCGAATTGAACAGCCTCAGCCGATGGCTCAGGTTCTCGTGATGCGTCACGCTGTCGAAATTCTCGAACAGGAAGGACAGCGCCTCGCCTTCGTCCAACCCGGCCTCGGACGCAAAGCGTTTGAGGCGGCGATAGCCATCTTCGGTCATGGCGACCGGAAAACGGCGGGTCAGGCGCAGGCGTTTGGGCATAGTCCCTCCGGGTGGGGGCGGCGCAGGAGACGCCGCCCCAAGCAGCTTAGAACTGATCTTCGGCCAGCGCCATGACAGGCTCGGCGCCCGACAGGATCCGCGCCAGGTGCATCCCGGTGGCCGGCAGGTGCCGCGCCATATAGTAGCGCCCGGTGGCCAGCTTCGTCTCATGGAACGTGGCGTCAGAGGTGCCGTTTGACAAGGCCTCGGCGCTGGCTTTGGCCATCAGTGCCCACATGTAGCCAAGGCAGACATGGCCGAACATGTGCATGAAGTCGGTCGAGCCGGCCAGTGCGGCATTCGGGTTCTTCATGCCGTTTTCCATGAAATACATCATCGCGCCTTGCAGGTCTTTTGATGCGGCCTTCAGCGGGTCAAGGAAGGGCTTTTGCAGCGCCTCGTTGCCGTCGTTTTCCTTGATGAAATCCTTGATCATCGCAAAGAACGCCATTGCCGGTTTGCCACCCTCGGCGGCCAGCTTGCGGCCCACCAGATCCAGCGCCTGCACGCCGTTGGCACCTTCATAGATCATCGCGATCCGGGCATCGCGCACATACTGCGACATGCCCGATTCCTCGATATAACCATGGCCGCCCCAGACCTGTTGCGCCTGCACGGTCATGTCAAAGCCCTTGTCGGTCTGGAAGCCCTTGATCACCGGCGTCAGCAACGAGATCAGCCCCTCGGCCTCCTTGTCGCCCAGACGGTGGCCGCGATCCAGCAGATGCGCACCCCAATAGGTAAAGGCCCGCGCGCCCTCGATGAACGATTTCTGGTCCATCAGGTTGCGGCGAATATCGGGGTGCACGATCAGCGGGTCAGCCGGGCCCTTGGGGTTTTCGGCCCCGGTCACCGCGCGGCCCTGCAAGCGGTCGCGGGCGTAATCGAGGGCGTTCTGATACGCCGCCTCGGCCATCGCGTAGCCTTGCAGGCCAACGCCGACGCGGGCCTCGTTCATCATCACGAACATCGCCTTCATGCCCTTGTGCAGCTCGCCGACCAGATAGCCGTTCGCCTCGTCAAAGTTCATCACGCAGGTGGCGTTGCCGTGGATGCCCATCTTTTCCTCGACCTTGCCGACCGACACACCGTTGCGCGCGCCCAGCGAGCCGTCGGCGTTGACATTGATCTTGGGCACGATGAACAGGCTGATACCCTTGGTGCCCTCGCCGCCGCCGGGGGCCTTGGCCAGCACCAGATGGATGACGTTTTCCGACAGGTCATGGTCACCCGCCGAGATGAAGATCTTCTGGCCGGTGATCTTGTAGCTGCCATCGTCCTGCGGCTCGGCCTTGGTGCGGATCAGTCCCAGATCGGTGCCGCAATGGGGCTCCGTCAGGTTCATCGTGCCGGTCCACTCCAGCGAGGTCATCTTGGGCAGATAGAGTTCCTTTTGCTCGGGCGTGGCGTGGGCCAGCAGCGCGTTGATCGCGCCGTGGGTCAGGCCCTGATACATGTTGAAGGCCATATTGGCCGACATCAGCACCTCACCGACCGAAATCCCCATCACATAGGGCAGGTTCTGGCCGCCGAATTCCTCGGGCAGGTCCAGACCGTTCCAGCCGCCTTCCTTGACCTTTTCAAACGCATCCTTGAACCCGGTTGGCGTGTAAACGACGCCGTTTTCCAGACGGCAGCCCTCGACATCACCGACTGCGTTCAGCGGCTCCAGAACTTCGGATGCCAGCTTGCCGGCCTCCTCGAAAATCGCGTTGGTGAACTCTGGCTCCAACTCGTCATAGCCGGGAATGGTCTGCTCGGTGACCTTCAGCACGTCGTGTAGGATGAACTGCATGTCTTTGACGGGGGCGATATAGCGGGTCATCATGGACTCCTGTCGGGAGGGTTTTAAGAGGGGTGAAACGGGTCCGGTGTTGCCCGGACCGGATTGTGTTATTCGGCAGCCGTCTTGCGAAAGGCCATGCTCATCTCGGCGCCGACCTCAAGCTGGGCGCGCAGATCCTCGATGGCTTCGGTCAACTCGTCGCGCTGACGTTCCATCTGCGCCAGACGCTCGCGCGCGGCCTCATAGGTGCGCTTCAGCTGTTCTTCCTGCGCGTCGCCGCGGTCATAGAGGTTCAGCAACTGGCGCATTTCTTCCAGCGCAAAGCCGAACCGCTTGCCGCGCAGGATCAGCTTGAGCCGTCCACGGTCGCGGCGGTTGTAATACCGCTTTTGCCCGTCACGGGCCGGGAAAATCAGTTCTTTGGATTCGTAAAAACGCAGGGTGCGCGGCGTTACGTCAAACGCATCGCACATCTGGCGAATCGTCATCAGAGTCTCATCCATCATTCAAACCTCGTGATTGCCGGGGCGGTGCCGCAATGCTTCACCTAAGAACGTTCAGAAGAGATTGAAAGGAAGTTGACGTTAACGTAAAGCTCGACGTTGCGTCACAAGGCGTCGTGACGTTATGTCGTGCGGCCTCAGGGGCGAAAAACGGCGGGACCGGCGCCGGATGGCCCCCGGAATCACGCGCCCGTCAGTCAGACTCACGTTTCGCGAGTCGCGCCGCTTCCTCGCGCAGGGACCGCAAATCTTCGATCGTGACGGCCAGTTCATCGCGCTGCCGGGCCAGTTCATCCAGTTGCCGGTCTGCCATATCGACAAAGATCTGCATCTGCGGCGCGGTGCCCTTGGTCTCATAGATCAGCAACCATTGGCGCAGTTCTTCCAGGCTGAAACCAAACCGCCGCCCGCGCAGGATCAGCGTCATCCGGGCGCATTCGCGCGCGCCATACAGCCGGTTGCGACCGTCCTTTTCGGGCTTCAAAAGCTCGATATACTCATAATATCGCAGGGTCCGGGGCGTGACGTCGAATTTTGCGCACATCTGTTTGAAGGACAATTTTTCTTCGCGCATCGCGGTGCTCCGGCCCTTCACTTGTGTCGAGTCTGTTCAACCTAGGCCGCACCGTGACCGGGCGCAACCTTTGGTTTTTCCACCCGGAGGGCATCGGCTGCCCTTGCACCCGCGGCCCTCTGGGGCGATGGTCGCGCCAAAGACGATCCCTGATTGCAGGACCAGCCCATGACCGATCTCACACTTGCGCAGACTTTTATCGAGGCCATTCCCCACGCCAAGGCGATGGGAATTCAACTGGAGGAGATCGGCGACGGCAAAGCCGTGATGTCGATGCCCTGGGACGCGCAATTCGTCGGTGATCCGGCGACCGGGGTGATTGCGGGTGGCGCGGTCTCGGCGCTGCTCGATACCTGTTGCGGGGCGGCGGTGATGTCGTATCCGGGTGCCAAAAGCACCGCGACGCTGGATTTGCGCATCGACTACATGCGCGCCGCGACCCCGCGCCAGCGGATCACCGCGCGGGCCGAATGTTACCACGCCACGCGCTCGGTCGCCTTCGTGCGCGCCACCGCCCATGACGAGGATACCGGCTTGCCCGTCGCCACCGCGCAGGGGGCGTTCACCATGGACGGCGGCAGCAAACCCAAACCAAAGGGGAAAGACGCATGAACCGTCCCAAGCCCGAGCCCGTGCAGATCGTCAAGGAACGCCGTGACCGCGCGCTGAAAACGCTGGTCGGCGGCATTCCGTATGTCAATTTTCTGGGCATCCAGTTTGATCGCCGGGGCGACGAGCTGACGGCGCTGTTGCCCTTTGACGAGAAACTGGTCGGCAACCCGTTCTTGCAGGCGCTGCATGGCGGTGTGACCTCGGCCTTTCTGGAAATCACCGCGATGATCGAACTGAGTTGGTCGATCCTGTGGGAAGAGATGGAAAAAGGCGAGCTGGACCCGCGCAAGCTGGATGCCGCCCACCTGCCGCGCCTGCCCAAGACGATTGACTTCACCGTCGATTATCTGCGCTCGGGCCTGCCGCGGGATGCCTACGCCCGCGCGCGGATCAACCGGTCCGGGCGGCGTTATGCCAGCGTGCATGTCGAGGCCTGGCAGGACAACCGCTCACGGCTGTTTGCCCAGGCCACCGGGCATTTCCTGATCCCCAGCCGCGAGGCCCCGTGACCGCAGGCCCGATCCAGGACCTGACCCACGCCCGCGTGTTGCGCATCGCCTTGCCGATCGTGGCGGCGAATGTGACGGTGCCGCTGCTGGGTCTGGTCGATACCGCCGTGATCGGGCAACTGGGCCAGGCCGCGCCCATCGGCGCGGTGGGCCTTGGCGCGGTGATCCTGTCCTCGGTCTACTGGATCTTCGGCTTTCTGCGCATGGGCACTACCGGCCTGACCGCGCAGGCCCACGGTGCCGGCAACGCGGGCGAGGTCGGCGCGATCCTCAAACGTGGCCTCTTGATCGCGGCGGCCGGCGGGCTGCTGCTGATCGCCGTGCAATTGCCGTTCTTCTGGGCCGCCTTCCGCATCGCTCCCGCCAGCGCCGAGGTCGAATCCTTCACCCGCACCTACCTTGCCGTCCGCATCTGGGGCGCCCCGGCGATCATTGCCACCTATGCCCTCAGCGGCTGGCTGATCGCGTTGGAGCGCACCCGCGCCGTGCTTGCCCTGCAACTGGTGATGAACGGCACCAATATCGCGCTGGATATCGCCTTTGTCATCGGCCTGGGCTGGGGCATCGCCGGGGTCGCCTCGGCCACCGTCATTGCCGAATGGTCGGGCGTCGCCTTTGGCCTGTGGCTCTGCCGCGACGGGCTGGCCACCACCAGCACCCGCGTGTTTGATGCTCTGCGCCTGCGCCACATGGCCTCGGTCAATGGCGATATCATGGTCCGCTCGGTGCTGTTGACCGGCAGTTTCACCACCTTCCTGTTCGTATCGGCGGGGCAGGGCGACACGCAACTGGCCGCCAATCAGATCCTGCTGCAATTCCTGACGCTGATGGCCTTCTTGCTCGATGGCTTTGCCTTTGCCGCCGAAACGCTGGTCGGCCAGGCGGTCGGTGCCCGCCGCGCCTCGGCCTTTCGCCAGGCGGTGCGGCTGTCGGCGCTCTGGTGCGCGGGCGGGGCGCTGCTCATGGCGCTGGGCTTTGCGCTGTTCGGCACCACGATCATCGACCTGCTGACCACCGCGCCCGATGTCCGCGCCTCGGCCCGCGTGTTCCTGATCTGGGCGGTCCTCTCGCCGCTGTTCGGCGTCGCCAGCTTCCTGCTCGATGGCATTTTCATCGGTGCCACCCGCACCAAGGAGATGCGCAACGCGATGATTGTCTCGGTCGCGGTGTATGCCGTGGCGCTTTGGCTGCTCTCGCCCATTGGAAACCACGGGCTTTGGGCGGCTATGT
Organism: Pararhodobacter sp.; assembly: GCF_034676545.1. NCBI lineage: Bacteria > Pseudomonadati > Pseudomonadota > Alphaproteobacteria > Rhodobacterales > Paracoccaceae > Pararhodobacter > Pararhodobacter sp. The sequence continues at coordinate 3,862,977 of NZ_JAUCBZ010000015.1, read as the reverse complement.
TTGTGCTGTATGGGATGCGCGCGGTCACGCTCGCCGCGCTTTACCCCCGCATCCCCCGCGCTTTGGAGGCCCCATGACCGACCTGACCCCCGCCAAGATCGAATCCCTGTTCACCCGCGCCAACGGCGACTACCTGTTTGCGCGCTGGGGCCGGGCGATCGTGCCGGTGGTGTTTGGCACCGACGACGCCACGCTGCAAACCGTCAAGGGCGCGATCGAGGCCGTCACCCTGCTGGCCGGGCATCACATGGCCGAGCATGACCCCGAACTTGGCGTCAATCTGATGGTGTTCTTTTTCCGCGACTGGGATGAGCTGCTCTCGGTCCCCGATCTGGATCGTCTGGTCGAGGGTCTGCCCACAACCGTTGCCCGCCTGCACGCCGCCGACGCCAACCAATACCGCACCTTCCGCTTTGATACCGAGGGCGCGATCAAGGCCGCTTTCGTGTTTGTGCGCATGGATGACCAGATGTCACGCTTGCCCGCCGCCGATATCGCTTTGCTTCAAGCCGTGCAGGTGATCCTGCTGTGGTCTGACACCGCCTTCAAAGAGCGTGCGCCGCTGGTGCGCGCCAAAGAGACCGCCGTCCTCGATCCGGATATCGCCGCGCTCATTGCTGCCGGGTATGACCGCGTTTTACCAGCCGTGGCGCAGGATCCCAGCCATGCGCTCAGGCTTTTTGCCCGGTTGGTGTGACCGGCTAACGCGCCGCTTTTACGGCGTTTCGTTGGAATGGCGTTTCGACAGGCACGCCACCTCTGGCTAAAATATAGTTGCCAGACTCATGTTATTCTGCAATCCTGACCTCCGCTTTCTGCCAAAGCACGCTTAACAAGATAATTTTATCGACGGTTTCATGTGACGCAATTCACAGCGTTGCGCTGATCTTTTCGCATTTCCTCAAGGAATGACACATTGCAGACCTGAACATTAACCCAAGGACTTGTTTTATGCAGTTGATATTGGGCGATAAAACCGTGCTGACAATCGTGGCCGCATTGGGGTACGGACTGGCCACGGTCTTGATGAAAACCCTCTCTGACCAGTCAAATTTGATCCTGCCCGTGATGCTGGCAATGGTGCTGATCATCACGGTTCTTGCCGAAATCGCCTTGCTGCGCAAAGTTGATCTGGGAATGGCCTATGTTGCCATCATCGCAACCGAGTCCCTGTTGGTCTTTGCCTATGCCTATTGGGTTGGCGAAGGTCTCTCCAGCCGGGAATGGATGGGTGCGGGCTTTGTCATCACCGGGGCCGCTTTGGTGAGTTATTAAGCCTACCCGGCGCTTTGACCGCGCATCGCCAAAAGGCGCACTCGTGTCCGGCCCTCTCCGTTCTTGAGGCGCTTGGCCTGTTGATCCACCCTGCGACCGCAAAGGCGCCGGAACAATCCGGATTTTCAGAAAGGATCTTGCGGCATGATTGCCTATGTCACGGTCGGCGCTGATGATATCGCGCGTGCAAAACGGTTCTATGCCGCGTTCCTGCCGGCGCTTGGCTATGGGCTGACCGAGGGGCCCGAGGGTCTGAGCTATTCTTTGCCCCTGCCGCCGGGGCAAGCCGTCGCGCTGCCGGATTTCTACGTCAAACCCACCTTTGATGGGCGTCCGGCCTCGGCGGGGAACGGTGCCATGGTCGCCTTCGAGGCCCGCAGTCAACGTCAGGTTCGGGCCCTGCACGCCGCGGCTCTTGCCGCGGGCGGCCATGACGAGGGTCAGCCCGGATTTCGGGCCGCCTATGGGCCGCAGTTTTATGGGGGCTACCTGCGCGACCCGCAAGGCAACAAGATCGCGCTGTTTTCCAGCGATCCGGCCGAGCCTGGGCGCGACGGATACCACAGCGCGCAGGGGTAGCCACCCCGCCGCCTCGGTGGTCCTTGACTATGGGGGCGCTGACAGAAACAACCACAACAGAATTTATCCGGCCGACTCTGCCCGCAACGCCACTTATCCCCTGCGAAGCGACGGCGTAGCGTCGGCCATGCCTGAAAGGAGAACTTCATGAAGTTCCGTTTCCCCATCGTCATCATCGACGAAGATTTCCGCTCTGACAATTCGTCCGGTCTGGGCATCCGCGCCCTGGCAGACGCCATCGAGGCCGCCGGCTGCGAGGTTCTGGGCGTCACCAGCTACGGCGACCTGTCGCAATTCGCCCAGCAGCAATCGCGCGCCAGTGCCTTTGTGCTGTCCATCGACGACGAGGAATTCGGCACCGGCCCCGATACGCCGCAGGCCGTCATCAACCTGCGCAATTTCATCGAGGAAGTGCGCTGGAAGAACGCCGACGTGCCGATCTACATCTACGGCGAGACCAAGACCAGCCGCCACCTGCCCAACGACATCCTGCGCGAGCTGCACGGCTTCATCCACATGTTCGAGGATACGCCCGAATTTGTCGCCCGCCACATCCTGCGCGAGGCCAACCGCTATCTCGAAGGCATCCAGCCGCCGTTCTTCAAGGCGCTCCTGGATTACGCCGAGGATGGCTCGTATTCCTGGCACTGCCCCGGCCATTCCGGCGGTGTGGCCTTCCTCAAAAGCCCGATCGGCCAGATGTACCACCAGTTCTACGGCGAGAACATGCTGCGCGCCGATGTCTGCAACTCGGTCGAGGAACTGGGCCAATTGCTCGACCACAACGGCGCCATCGGCGCCTCCGAGCGCAACGCCGCGCGCATCTTCAACGCCGATCACTGCTTTTTCGTCACCAACGGCACCTCGACCTCGAACAAGATCGTCTGGCATCACACCGTGGCCCCCGGCGACGTGGTGGTCGTTGACCGCAACTGTCACAAATCCATCCTGCACGCGATCATCATGACCGGCGCGATCCCGGTGTTCCTGAAACCGACGCGCAACCACTACGGCATCATCGGCCCAATTCCGCGCAGCGAGTTCGACATTGAATCCATCAAGGCCAAGATCGCCGCCAACCCGCTGCTGGCCGGGGTCGACCCCGAAACCGTGCAGCCGCGCATCCTGACGCTCACGCAATCCACCTATGACGGCGTGCTCTACAACACCGAGACCATCAAGGACGCGCTCGACGGCTATATCGAGAACCTGCATTTCGACGAGGCCTGGATCCCCCATGCCTCGTTCCACCCCTTCTATGGCAACTTCCACAGCATGGGCCTGAAACGCGAACGCCCGCGCCAGTCGGTGACCTACGCCACGCAATCCATTCACAAACTTCTGGCCGGGATCAGCCAGGCCAGCCACGTTCTGGTGCAGGACAGCCAGACCACCAAGCTGGATCGCCACCTGTTCAACGAAGCCTACCTGATGCACACCTCGACCAGCCCGCAATACAGCATCATCGCCAGTTGCGATGTGGCGGCGGCGATGATGGAACCGCCCGGCGGCACCGCGCTGGTCGAGGAAAGCATCCTCGAGGCGCTCGATTTTCGCCGTGCCATGCGCAAGGTCGATGACGAATACGGCCAGGACGACTGGTGGTTCCAGGTCTGGGGGCCCGAGGCGCTGGAGGACGAAGGCATCGGCCGCGCCAAGGACTGGGTGCTGCGGCGCACCGACGCGGACGGCGTGCAAAAGGCCGACGGCGAGGATTCGTGGCACGGCTTTGGCGACATGGCGCCCGGCTTCAACATGCTCGATCCGATCAAGGCGACGATCATCACGCCGGGCCTCAACCTCGATGGCCGCTTCGAGGGCACCGGCATTCCGGCGTCAATCGTCACCAAATATCTGGCCGAAAACGGTGTCGTGGTCGAGAAAACCGGCCTTTACAGTTTCTTCATCCTGTTCACCATCGGCATCACCAAGGGCCGCTGGAACTCGCTGCTCACGGCCTTGCAGCAGTTCAAGGACGATTACGACAAGAACCAGCCGATGTGGCGCGTCATGCCCGAATTCTGCGCGAAACAACCCCGCTACGAGCAGATGGGCCTGCGCGATCTGTGCGAGCATGTGCACACGATGTACGCCAAATATGACGTGGCGATCCTGTCCACCGATATGTACCTCAGCGACCTGACCCCGGCGATGAAACCCGCCGACGCCTATGCGCATATCGCCCACCGCACCACCCAGCGCGTGCCGATTGACGAGCTGGAGGGCCGCATCACCACCAGCCTCGTGACGCCGTACCCGCCCGGCATCCCGCTGCTGATCCCCGGCGAGGTGTTCAACAAGAAGATTGTCGAATACCTCAAATTCAACCGCGACTTCGCCCGCGAATGCCCCGGCTTCGAGACCGACATCCACGGCCTCGTGCAAGAACCGGATGAAAACGGCGTGATCCGACACTATGCAGATTGCGTGAAGGTTTGATGAACCATGGCGCGCCGGGATAATCGGCGCGCCAGCCGGTTACGCTCGCTCTTTTCTCAAGGGCGCGATGAAGGGCTAACCGGATTCCGGCCAGCTCGCTAAATGGCGCATATTCTAGAACAAAGTCCCAGATCAAGACAATCCTGCAAGAATATCTCGCTTAAGTGCCGCTATTTCTGTATTCGTGACAACATGGGCATTCTTCCCAATGCGCGACGACAGCTTGCGGAAGTCGGGAGTATCTGAATTTGCGATAAAGGCTTGATAAGAAGTACTAGCCAAAATGCGCAGAATTTCACGGGAGGTTCGGTCCACTTTCGTACTGGGTTCGCCGATCAGCATCAGATCAGCTGAGAGTGGAACCCACACTGCTTCGAGCCGATCAGCCTTATCTAAGAATGGCTTTGGTTTTCGGTCTGTCAGGAATGCGACCATAGTATCGGGGCAAATTAGATTTCCACTGAAGCCAGTTTGCAAACGGTATTTCAAACTCAAATACCGATTCTGTCGTGCGCTGTCTGGTTTCGTGTTCAGTATCGCCTTTATATGACCCTGTTTTGCGAATTCGAATATGCTGTCTGCAATTGCATTCATTGGCTGTGTCGAATCATTCGCCGCAAATTGATATGAACCGGCATCCAGCATATCGAAATTGTCGATGATGAAAGCTGTGAGTGCTGTACGTGTGCCTATATCTTGGATGTGTGGCGCAAGTAGGGTGTTGATTTCATCAGGATTGTCTGTTGCGTACTTTTTCATGAACTTCTTTATCAATCTTGGATCTGAAAACCAGAATTTGAGATCCCCCAAAAGATCCGAAACAGTCTCTGCCAGATGTTGTCGAAGAAATTTTGTTCTTGTTTCTAGGTGGGTAATAAGCTCAGAAATCTCAATAGTGTGGCCGGCGGTCACCTGACCTCCATTCTGAAAATACTTCACTAGACCCTGAAGCCTGTTTTCGACGCTCGTAATCAGTGAATCCGCACCGGACCCTGGCGAAAAGTCGAAAAAATCCCGTTCTGCCCCAAAGTTCCGTGTGCCAACTTGGAAAGGCGGTGTGTTCTCATGATACACAAACACTGTCGTGTATTTGGGTTTTCGCTCAGTGCCGAAGCCTCGTTGCAGGACTTGCCAAAAATGATGTTGATTTCGACCGGACATCTGTTCACCAACGTTAATGCTATTCGACCGCAACATGGTCGGCCTGTAAGGTCAATACTCGCGTTTCACTTGACGCTTAACCAAACCGCATACCCATCGAAATCTAGTTCTTTGTGAATTGCTGTGAGGCGCCCGCACACCGCTAGTTCTACATTGATCGTTTTTCCGGTCTAGACCTGAGGTGCGCCACCGCCCAACCGTCGCACACCCCCCAAACCCTTAACAAACCCTGAATCCTGCACGCCAACCCCTTGATTTTCCTTGTCTCACACCCTGTCCCCCCGTGGGACATTGGCCCTTTCAACCACCGCCCGCCCCGAAACAGCTTGAGCTTTCCAGCGCGGCAATCCATCTGCGGCACAGAAAATCAATGCCACCGGGATCACTTTTCATGGACATCACATTCCCCCGCCCACGCGATCGCGAACCCTTTGCCTGGGGATTGTCCGGCCCCGAACCCGTCGAACTCTGGGAGCGATTCTCCCCGGCCTACGAATCCCAACTCGAACGGCTGATCGTCACCCTTCGAGATCTCGGTTTCCACCCCACCATCGGCGGCGCCGGCTCCGAGGACGGCGAATATATCCGGGCCCCATACGCCAACAACGCCCGCATCGTCTTTTTCTACCACCTCGAAGACCCCGCCGACGCCAGATTCGTGGCGTCCCTCGATGACGCCGCACTTCGCGCGTGGATCGTCGACGCCTGGCAAGTCCCCTGAATCGCTCGTCAATGCGCACCAGCGCACACCAACCTTGCGCGGGTGCGTGATGCCAAGCGGGGCGGAACCTGATACGACGAGCCAAACATTCACAGGAGCATCCCATGTCCAAAACCAAACTCGCCGTCATCTTCTATTCAACCTACGGCACCAACCATCAGATGGCCGAAATCGCCGCCGAGGCTGCCCGCGCTGCCGGAGCCGAAGTCCGCTTGCTGCGCGTCACCGAAACCGCGCCGCAAGCCGTGGTTGACGGGCAGGACGCCTGGAAGGCGCAGGCTGAGAAAACCAGCGATATCCCCGAGGTCAGCCACGATGATCTTCTGTGGGCAGACGCCTATCTGTTCTCGGCCCCGACCCGCTACGGCTCGGCCCCGTCGCAGTTGCGCGCCTTCATCGACACGCTGGGCGGGCTCTGGAGCCAGGGCAAGCTTGCCAACAAGGCAGTCAGCGCCATGACCAGCGCATCAACCGCGCACGGCGGACAAGAAGCAACCATCCTTGGCCTCTATACCACCTTCATGCACTGGGGTGCGGTGATCGTGGCGCCGGGCTATACTGATGCGGAAATCTTCAAGACCGGCAACCCCTATGGCTACAGCCACACGCAGGGCGCGCCGTTTGACGAGAGCGTCCGCAAGGTGATCGGCCATCAGGCCGCGCGTCTGGTTGACATGGCGGGCAAGATCGCGGGCTGATTTCGCCGGCGTGCCACAGAACGGGTTCCCTCTGGCTGTGATCAGAGGCGACCCCGTGCGCAACACCACCCTGTTTGCCCACAGCTTCAGAAAAGGGGCTGTGGGTTTCAAATTTTCTGGACGACACCGCCCGTCGCGTCTCTTATGCTGGCCTCTCGCAGTCCACAGGCCCGCCATGACGCATCATTTCCCGGTCACCGTCTATTACGAAGACACCGATATGGGCGGGATTGTCTATCACGCCAACTACCTGAAATTCATCGAGCGCGCCCGGTCGGATTGGGTGAGAAAGCTGGGCGTCGATCAGAATGATCTGCGCGAACACGGCACCGTTTTTGCCGTCCACCGGATCGAGGCCGATTTCCTCGCGCCTGCCCGCCTCGATGATCGCCTCGAGATCCGCACCACCCCGAGTCACGCCACCAAAGCCCGCGTGACGTTGAACCAAGAGGTCTGGCGCGGTGAAATTCTGGTCTTCAAGGCCCGCGCGACCCTGATTGCCATGTCACTTCAGGGCCGTCCGCGCCGTTTGCCACCGGAATTGGCTCACTTTCCCGACATGATCAGCGGAAAACCGTAACAATCGCGTGGTTCTGTTAGTCTTTGTCTTGGAAAGCGGTTAGAATCCGGGCAAATGAGGGCGGCCAGAAAACGCCGCCCCGACCACGAGCAGGACATAAGACCCATGGACACCGCCACCCTGGCGAACGCCAGCGATATTGATTTCTCGCTTCTCGCGCTGTTTCTGCGCGCCACCTTTACCGTCAAGCTGGTGATGTTGCTGCTGATTGCGGCGTCGTTCTGGTCTTGGGCGATCATCATCCAGAAGCATCTCACCTTCCGTCGCGCCACCGCTCAGGCGACAGCGTTTGACACGGCGTTCTGGTCCGGGGAGCCGCTGGATGAGCTATACGCCCGCATCGGTGCCAATCCCGCCAGCGGGCCCGAGCGGATTTTCGCCGCCGGGATGGGCGAGTGGCAACGCTCGCACCGTCAGGACGGGGCGCTGATCCCCGGCACGCCGCAGCGCATTGATCGGTCGATGGATGTGGCGATCGACCGCGAGGCGCGCGAGTTGAATGGCGGCCTGACCTTCCTTGCGTCGGTCGGTTCGGCCAGCCCGTTCATCGGCCTGTTCGGCACGGTCTGGGGCATCAAGAACGCCTTTGAGGAAATCGCCCTGGCACAGTCCACCAACCTCGCCGTCGTGGCACCGGGCATTGCCGAGGCGCTGATGGCCACCGGCTTGGGCCTGCTGGCCGCGATCCCGGCGACGATTTTCTACAACAAGCTCTCGGATGACAGCGACACGATTGCCAGCGGATACGAGCAATTCGCCGATGAGTTCGGCACCCTGTTGTCGCGCAATCTGGACGCCTAGATCATGGGCGCGCAGGCAATCCGCAGACAGTCAAGCTCTGGCACCCGGCGTCGCAGACGGGGCCATGCGGCGCGCATGTCCGACATCAACGTCACGCCGTTTGTCGACGTGATGCTGGTGCTCTTGATCATCTTCATGGTGGCCGCGCCAATGCTGACCGTGGGGGTTCCGGTGGAACTGCCGCGCACCGCCGCCGGCGCCTTGCCGTCCGAGCAAGAGGAACCGCTGGCGATTACCCTGACGGCGGATGGCTTGATCATGCTGCAAACCACCGAGATCACCGCCGATGACTTGCTGCCCCGCTTGCAAGCCATCGCCGCCGAGCGGCAGGATGACCGCGTGTTCCTGCGTGCCGACGGGGCGATTCCCTATGAGCGTGTGGTTCAAATCATGGGGGCGCTGAACGCCGGAGGGTTCCGCAATATCGGTCTGGTGACGGATACGGGTGGCCCGGCGTTTGGAGCCGACACGGGTCGGTAACAGAACATGGCGGCGATTGCGCAACTTCAGTGGAATACGGGACAGAAGGTCTCTGCGGGGCTGCACATTGCGCTGATCCTGTGGGTGATGCTGTTTGACCTGTTCTCGTCGCCGGAAAATCCGATGATCCCGGAGGTGACCGAGGTGGCGCTGATTTCGGCGCAGGATTTCGCAGAGTTGACGCAGCCGGCCCCGCGCCGGCCCCGCACCAGAACCCGCACCGGCACCGGTAACGCCGCCTGAGCCCGCGCCGATCACGCCGCCTGCGCCCGTTACCCCCCCGGCCCCGATCACGCCGCCCGAGCCGGTTGCGCCTGCCCCTGTGCCAGAGCCGCCGCAGGCTGCGGTTGTCGCGCCGCAAACCACGCCGCAGGCCAGCTTGACGCCCGTGCAGCGCCCGGCAGAGCGTGTCGCCCCACAAGCCGCACCAACGCCAGAGCCCGACGTTGCCATTGCCCCGGTCGATCAAGCCGCCGCAGCCCCTGACAGCACCGCGATTGTCGAAGCCCCCGAGGCACAAGAGGCCACCCAGCGCGAGGCGGCCGCCACCGAAACGGTGACCGAGGCGACTCGTCTGTCCGAGACCGAACCCGCGCAGCGCACCGCCACCGCGCCCGAGGTCAGCCTGCGCCCGCGCAGCCGCCCGGCGGCGCCCGTCGCCACACCCGACGTCGCGCCGGCCCCAACGCCCGCGCCGCAACCCGTGGCGGCGGCCCAGCCCGCGCTGCAGCCGACGCCCGCCCCCGAGGCGAACACCGGCCCGTCCGCCAGCGCCGTCGAAAACGCCTTGGCCGAGGCCTTGGCCGGGGCGCTGGACGAACCGGCCGCGCTGTCGGCGTCGGTCGTCGATGGTCTGCGCCTCAATATTGAAAGCTGCTGGAACGTTGGTATCCTGTCGAGTGAGGCCCTGAATGTGGTGATCACCATTGCTTTCGAGATGACGTCCGACTCGCGACCCATAGAATCGACGATCCGGCAGGTTTCGGCCGATGGCGGATCGTTCGCCGCGCAGCAAGCCGCTTTTGACGCGGGGCGACAGGCCATCGTGCAATGTGGTACACAGGGGTATGGATTGCCGCAGGACTTGTATGATCAGTGGCGACTGGTCGAAATCACCTTCAACCCAGCACGGATGAGTACACGATGACCCAATTTTCCCGCCGCCCCGTGCTTGGCCTTTTGGCCGGTCTGATCGTCGCGCCCAAGGTCGCCTTGGCCCAGACCCCGCTGCGCATCGAGATTACCGAGGGCGTGATCGAACCCGTGCCCTTCGCGATCCCGGATTTTGTGCCGGAAAATGGCGCGGGCGGGCAATACACGCAATCCCTGGCACGGGTGATCGCCAACAACCTGTCGGGCACCGGCCTGCTGCGGGAAATCCCGCCAACCGCGCATGTCGGGCGCATCACCAGCTTTGACAGCCCGGTGCAGTTTGCCGATTGGCGCGCGATCAATGCCCGCGCGCTGATCACCGGCGCGGTGCGGGTCAACGGGCGGCAGATCACCGTGAAATTCCGGCTGTTCGATGTCGTGTCGGGTCAGCAATTGGGCGACGGTCTGCAACTGGACGGCAGCACCGACACCTGGCGACGCATGGCGCACCGCGTCTCGGATCAGGTCTATCAACGCCTGACCGGTGAAAGCGGCTATTTCGACAGCCAGGTGGTGTTCATCGCCGAATCAGGCTCCAGGACCGCGCGGCGCAAGCAGGTGGCGATCATGGATCAGGACGGCGAGAATACGCAGTACCTGACCGACGGCACATCGCTGGCCTTTGCGCCGCGCTTTTCGCCCACCGGCGACCGGATCCTGTTCACCAGCTACGAAACCGGCTTTCCGCGCATCTATGTGATGGACGTCGCCAGCCGTCGCCGCCAGATCATCGGCGATCAACCCGGCGAGATGACCTTTGCGCCCCGCTTCGCGCCCGATGGGCAAACGGTGATCTATTCGATGTCGGTCAATGGCACCACGGACCTGTATTTGCTCAACCTGTCCAGCGGGCAGCGCTGGCAATTGACGCAGACCACCTCGATCGACACCGCTCCCAGCTTTTCGCCGGATGGCACGCGCGTGGTGTTCGAAAGCGACCGCACGGGCAATTCGCAACTGTATGTCATGCCGCTTTCCGGCGGTGAGCCGCAGCGGATCAGTCAGGGACAGGGGCGCTATTCGACACCGGTCTGGTCGCCGCGTGGCGATCTGGTGGCGTTTACCAAACAACACAACGGCCGCTTTCATATCGGCGTGATGCGGGTCGATGGCTCGAACGAGCGGTTGCTGACCGCGAGTTTCCTCGATGAGGGCCCGACATGGTCGCCCAATGGCCGGGTGATCATGTTCACCCGTGAACAGGCGGGCGGCGATCCGATGCTGATGTCGGTCGATATCACCGGGCGCAATCTGCGCACCATACCAACACCCGGCCCGGCGTCGGACCCGTCATGGTCACCGTTGTTGCCATAAAAAAACTGAACGTGAACGCACATCGATTCCCCCCGCGCGTGGCCTCTGGTATAGTGAGCGCAAGGGCAGGATGAACCATAAGGATCAAGATCAATGACTTTCCTGAACAAAGCCATTTTGGTGGCTGCCGCGATTGCACTCGCGGCCTGCAACAACCCGCGCGGCGGTGGCGATGACTATGAATACGGGGCCGGCGCTGGCGGGATCAGCTCGACCGCGCTGGGTGACCCGAACGATCCGACGTCGATCGCCTATTTCAACCAGACGATTGGCGACACGGTGTATTTTACCGTCGATAGCAGCAACCTGTCGGATCAGGGCCAGATCATTCTGCGCACGCAAGCGGTCTGGCTGAACCGCAACCCGCAATACATGGTCCTGGTCGAAGGCCATGCCGATGAGCGCGGCACCCGCGAGTACAACATTGCCCTGGGCGCGCAACGTGCCGCCCGCGCACAGCAATTCCTGATCAGCGAGGGTGTCTCGGCAAGCCGTCTGCGCACCGTCAGCTATGGCAAGGAGCGCCCGGTCGAGGTTTGCGCCGAGCAGCGTTGCTGGGATCTGAACCGCCGCGCTGTTGTGGTGGTTTCGAACTGATCGGCATTGCACCCGGTTTGAACGGCGAAAAGGGGGGCTCACGGCCCCCCTCTGGCGCTCTGCGCCATTCACCCCCCGTGGATATTTATAGAACCAAGAGCGGGGGCGGGTGCGGTGGCGCGTGATCCTCAGGACGCCTTGCGGGCGGCGTTGATGCGGCACGGGCCGTTTGAAATGCTGGGCGTGGCGGTGTCGGGCGGCGGCGATTCCGTGGCGGCGCTGGTGCTGGCGGTCGAGGTTTTGGGCGCCGCGCGGGTGGCCGCGGTCACCGTGGATCACGGTTTGCGCGCAGAATCTGCGGCCGAGGCGCAACAGGTTGCCGCGTTGTGTGGCGATCTGGGGGTCGCGCACAGCGTTTTGCGCTGGGCGGGTCCGGCGGGCGGCAATTTGCAAGAGGCGGCGCGTCAGGCCCGGTTGGGCTTGATCGGCGGCTGGGCGCAGGGGCGCGTCGAGGCGGTGATTCTGGGGCATACGCTTGATGATCAAGCGGAAACCGTGCTGATGCGCTTGGCGCGAGGGTCGGGCGTGGATGGGTTGTCGGCAATGGTCGAGGCACGCAGCGCGAATGGCACGCTGTGGCTTCGACCGTTTCTGGACACGCCGCGCGAGGCTATGCGCGCGCTGTTGCGGGCGCGCGGCGTCGCGTGGGTCGAGGACCCGTCAAACAGCGATCACCGGTTTCAACGGGTCCGCGCGCGCGCGGTTCTGGCGGCGCTCAAGCCGCTGGGCCTCGAGGCGCGCCGCCTGGCCGAGACCGCGCGGCATATGCAGCGCGCCCGCGTGGCGTTGGAGCGGCGGACCCGTGAGGCGTTGCACGCTCTTGCCCGTGACGAGGCGGGCACCGTGGTTGTCGCGAAATCGGCCCTGACCCTTGACCCGGAACTCCGTGACCGGCTGTTTGCGCATTTGCTGATGGCGCTGTCTGGCGCGGAGCATCGCCCGAGGTTGGACGCCCTGCACCGGCTGCTCGCGCAACACGGCACCTTGATGGGCTGCGTGTTGGTGGATGAGGGGGCGCACCTGCGGATGTACCGCGAGGCGCGCGCGGTTGCCGGGCGTGAAGCGCCGACCACGGGCCTGTGGGATGGGCGCTGGACGGCGCGGGGGCCGGGTGTCGGGGTGATTCGCGCGCTGGGTGAAACGGGGCTCAGGCAGCTCGGCGTGCAGGCCAAAGCCGGGATTCATGCCCATTGGCGCGACACCGGATTGTCGCGGGCAATTCTTTTGGCAACGCCGGCGATTTGGCAAGAGGACGCGTTAATCGCGGCTCCATTGGCGTTTTGGCCGCAAAAATGGCATCTTTCTGCGCGACCTGTCGCCGCGTCGGACAATGGTTTGGCACTATCGCATTGAAGTTGGCCGTTGCATCACTATTTTAACCCCAACTGGCCACAATCGGCCCTGTGATTGGAGAGCCCCGTGGGCAACGCGAGAAATTTCGCCTTTTGGATCGTCCTGTTCTTTTTGATGATCGTTCTGTTTACGCTGTTCAACAACGGCAGCAGCACGACAACAGGACGGACCGTCGGATATTCCGACTTCCTGCAGCGTGTCGAGGCGGGGGATGTCAGCCGCGTGGTCATTGACGGCGAGACGCTGCGCGTCACCGACCGGGCAGGGCAGGTCTATTCGACCATCCGCCCCTCGGGCGAGAACCCGACCGACCGCCTGATCGACGCCAACGTCTCGGTCGAGGCGCGGGCGCAGGAACGCTCGGGCTTGATGTCGGCGCTGTCGGTGTGGCTGCCGTTCCTGTTGCTGATCGGTGTGTGGATCTTCTTCATGAACCGCATGCAGGGCGGCGGCAAAGGCGGGGCGATGGGCTTTGGCAAATCCAAGGCCAAGCTGTTGACCGAAAAATCGGGCCGCGTGACGTTTGACGACGTGGCGGGCATCGACGAGGCCAAGGAAGAGCTGGAAGAGATCGTCGAATTCCTGCGCACGCCGCAGAAATTCAGCCGTCTGGGCGGCAAGATCCCCAAAGGCGCGCTGCTGGTCGGCCCTCCGGGCACCGGTAAGACGCTGCTGGCCCGCGCCATTGCCGGTGAGGCCGGTGTGCCGTTCTTCACCATCTCGGGCTCGGATTTCGTGGAAATGTTCGTTGGTGTCGGTGCATCCCGTGTGCGCGACATGTTCGAGCAAGCCAAGAAAAATGCGCCCTGCATCGTGTTCATCGACGAGATCGACGCCGTCGGCCGCTCGCGCGGTGTCGGCTATGGCGGTGGCAACGATGAGCGTGAGCAAACCCTGAACCAGTTGCTGGTCGAGATGGACGGTTTTGAGGCCAACGAAGGCATCATCATCATCGCCGCGACCAACCGGCCAGACGTTCTGGATCCGGCCTTGCTGCGTCCGGGTCGCTTTGACCGTCAGGTGCAGGTGCCGAACCCGGATATCAAGGGCCGCGACAAGATCCTGGGCGTTCACGCGCGCAAGGTGCCGCTGGGGCCGGATGTCGATCTGCGCATCATTGCGCGCGGCACGCCGGGGTTCTCGGGGGCGGATCTGGCGAACCTGGTGAACGAGGCCGCGCTGACCGCCGCCCGCAAGAACCGCCGTTTTGTGACGATGGACGACTTTGAGAGCGCCAAGGACAAGGTCATGATGGGCGCCGAGCGTCGCAGCATGGTGATGTCCGAGGACGAGAAAAAGCTGACCGCCTATCACGAGGCCGGGCACGCGGTTGTCGGCCTGCATGTGCCGCAGCATGACCCGATCCACAAGGCGACGATCATCCCGCGCGGGCGTGCGCTGGGGCTGGTGCTGTCGCTGCCAGAGCGCGATCAGCTCAGCGTCACCTACACCAAATACAAGTCGAAAATCGCCATGGCGATGGGCGGCAAGGTGGCCGAGGAACTGATCTTTGGCAAAGAGAACGTCACCTCGGGCGCAGCAAGCGATATCCAGCAGGTCAGCCGGATCGCGCGGGCAATGGTCACGCAGTTCGGTTTTTCCGAGGAGTTGGGCAACATCGACTATGCCAACGAGCAGGAAAGCTATCTGGGCAACTATCAGGGCGGCGCCAAGATTTCCGGCAACACGCAAAAGCTGATCGACGACGAAGTGCGTAAAATTGTCGATGAGGGTTATCAGACCGCCAAGCGGATCCTGACGGAACATGCGGACGAGCTGGAGAACCTCGCGTTGGGGCTGTTGGAATACGAAACCCTGACCGGCAAGGAAATCAAGCGCGTGATGGCAGGCCAAGGGCCGGGCCGTGACGAGGATGATTCCACGCCATCGGGCAATGTTCCCTCGGTGGCCTCGATCCCCAAAACCAAGCCGCGCCGCCCGTCGGATGACAGCGGCATGGAGCCGAACCCAAGCGCCTGATCCGCGCTTGAGGCTTGAAATCATCCCGGTGCCGGTTCACGGTGCCGGGGTTTTTCTTTGCCCGATACCCTCGGGCCAGTCGGAGGTTGCGATGCCCGCGTTGAAAGCCACAGAGTTCGAGGCCACGATCCTCTGGCTGGGGCGGGTTGAGAACCGGGACGTCCGCCTGCCGTCAACGCCGCTTGACGCAATGGAGCTTGGCTTTGACGGGCCTGACGGCGAAAGCCACGGCGGGATGACGCGCCTGTCGTGCTCGCGCGTGACCGGGCTCTATCCGCGCAACACGCCGATTCGGAACACGCGGCAACTGTCGGTGCTTTCGGCCGAAGAGCTTGACGAGATCGCGCAAGCCATGGGGCTTGAGGCGCTTGACCCGGCGCTGTTGGGGGCCAGCATGGTTCTGCGCGGGATCCCGGATTTCACGCATATCCCGCCGTCGTCGCGGCTGTTGGCGGCCTCGGGCGCTTGCCTGACCGTGGATATGGTCAACCGCCCCTGCACCTTGCCCGCCCGGCCCATCGAGGACCTGCACGCGGGCTTTGGCGCAAGGTTCAAGCCCGCGGCGAAAGGGCGTCGCGGGGTCACTGCCTGGGTCGAGGCCGAAGGGCGTGTCGCGCTGGGTGACCGGTTGCGGCTGTTCGTGCCGGATCAACCGCCCTGGCAGCCAACCTGGACCTGAAGTGCGCCTGACGTGTCCGGCGCGGGTCGTTGCGTTCGCATTGGAAACCTGACAGGACGGAAAATGCCGCCAACCTGTCGCAAAAGGGGGGCGACAACGCGCACAGACCCGGTATGCACGAGGCAAGCCCATCACCGCGAGGGAGACCGCCGTTCATGTCCTTTAAGTCCGATATCCAGATTGCCCGCGAAGCCAAGAAAAAACCGATCATGGAGATCGGCGCTGCGCTTGGCATTCCGTCCGAACACCTGCTGCCCTATGGCCACGACAAGGCCAAGGTCAGCCAGGATTTCATCAATTCGCTTGAGAGCCGCAAGGACGGCAAGCTGATCCTGGTGACGGCAATCAACCCGACGCCTGCGGGCGAGGGCAAGACCACCACCACCGTCGGCCTGGGCGATGGCCTGAACCGCATCGGCAAGAAGGCCGTGATCTGCATCCGCGAGGCCAGCCTGGGCCCGAACTTCGGCATGAAGGGCGGCGCCGCGGGTGGCGGTTATGCGCAGGTCGTGCCGATGGAGGAAATGAACCTCCATTTCACCGGCGACTTCCACGCGATCACCAGCGCGCACAACCTGCTGTCGGCGATGATCGACAACCACATCTACTGGGGCAACGGGCTGGAAATCGACGACCGCCGCGTGGTCTGGCGCCGGGTGATGGACATGAACGACCGCGCGCTGCGCGATGTGGTGACCTCGCTGGGCGGTGTGTCCAACGGGTTCCCGCGCCAGACCGGCTTTGACATCACGGTGGCCTCCGAGGTCATGGCGATCCTGTGTCTGTCCAAGGATCTGGACGATCTGCAAAAGCGTCTGGGCAATATCGTTGTCGCCTACACCCGCGACCGTCGCCCGATCTATTGCCGCGACATCAAGGCCGATGGCGCGATGACGGTTCTGCTGCGCGACGCGATGCAACCGAACCTGGTGCAGACGCTGGAAAACAACCCGGCCTTTGTGCATGGCGGCCCGTTCGCCAATATCGCGCATGGCTGCAACTCGGTTATCGCCACCCGCACGGCGTTGAAACTGGGCGAATATGTGGTGACCGAGGCCGGTTTTGGCGCGGACCTTGGCGCGGAAAAGTTCTTTGACATCAAATGCCGCAAGGCCGGGTTGAAACCCTCGGCGGCGGTCATCGTCGCCACGGTGCGCGCCATGAAGATGAACGGCGGCGTGGCCAAGGCCGATCTGGGGCCCGAGAACGTGGAGGCCGTCAAGAAGGGCTGCCCGAACCTGGGCCGCCACATCGGCAACGTCAAAAGCTTCGGCGTGCCGGTGGTGGTGGCGATCAACCATTTCCACTCGGATACTGACGCCGAAATCGCTGCCGTGCAAGCCTATGTCGCGGCGCAAGGAGCCGAGGCGATCGTTTGCAAACACTGGGCCCACGGCTCGGCGGGGATCGAGGAATTGGCCCATAAAGTTGTGCAGATGGCCGAATCCGGCAGTGCCAATTTTGCGCCGCTTTACCCCGACGAGATGGGCCTGTTCGACAAGATCGACACCATCGCCAAGCGCATCTATCACGCCGATGCCGCGATTGCCGACAAATCGGTGCGCGCGCAACTGAAGGCCTGGGAGGAGGCAGGCTACGGCCACTTCCCGGTGTGCATGGCGAAAACCCAATACTCGTTCTCGACCGACCCGAATCTGCGCGGCGCGCCAACTGGCCATTCGGTGCCGGTGCGCGAAGTGCGTCTGTCGGCGGGCGCCGGGTTCATCGTCGCGATCTGCGGCGAGATCATGACCATGCCGGGCCTGCCGCGCACCCCGGCGGCGGAAACCATCCGCATCGGCGAGGAAGGTCACGTCGAAGGGTTGTTCTGAGGCACAAAATTTCGGCGGCGGGGCGCTGGGTTCCGCCGCCCGTAGGCCTTCGGCCAAGATGAGTATTTAAGGCAAGATGAAGGGGCAAGACATGGCTGCGACAATCATCGACGGCAAGGCGTTTGCCGCCAAAGTGCGCGCGCAAGTGGCCGAGCATGTTCAACGCTTGAAGGATGAGCATGGTCTGGTGCCGGGGTTGGCCGTGGTGCTTGTGGGGGAAGATCCGGCCAGCCAGGTCTATGTGAGATCCAAGGGCAAGCAGACGGTTGAAGTCGGCATGAACTCGTATGAGCACAAGCTGGACGTGGCGACCACAGAGGCCGCGTTGCTGAGTTTGATCCAGCAGCTGAACGCCGACCCCAAGGTGCATGGCATTCTGGTGCAATTGCCGTTGCCGCCGCATATGAACAGCGATCTGGTGATCAACGCGATTGACCCGGCCAAGGATGTCGACGGGTTCCATATCTCGAACGTCGGGTTGTTGGGGACCGGGCAGAAATCCATGGTGCCCTGCACGCCGCTGGGCTCGCTGATGATGCTGCGCGATCATCTGGGCAGTCTGTCAGGGTTGAACGCGGTGATTGTCGGACGCTCGAACATCGTCGGCAAGCCGATGGCGCAATTGCTGCTGGGCGACAGCTGCACGGTGACCATTGCGCATTCGCGCACCAAGGATCTGGCCGAGGTCTGCCGGCGTGCCGATATTCTGGTGGCGGCGGTTGGCCGACCCGAGATGATCCAGGGTGACTGGGTGAAACCGGGGGCCACGGTGATTGATGTGGGCATCAACCGCATCGCGCGCGATGGCAAGAACACGCTGGTCGGCGATGTGGATTTCGCCAGCGCCTCGGCCGTGGCGGGGGCGATTACGCCGGTGCCGGGCGGCGTGGGGCCGATGACCATCGCCTGCCTGCTGGCCAACACATTGACGGCGACGTGCCGCGCGCATGGGCTGGCTGAACCGCAGGGGCTGACGGCCTGAGACGGTGAACGAAGGGGCCGGGGAACGAAAGAGCCGGGCGCCCGGGTTTTTTGTCAGGCCGGATCGACCGGGATCATCGTGCCTTGCAACAGCGCCACGGATTTCCGGGTGCCGTTCTTCAATGCGAACACCTCGGCGCGCACCACCGTCAGACGCCGACCGCTGCGGACCACCTCACCGACCGCCTCCAGCGCCTCGCCGACGGCGGGTGCCAGAAGGTTGATCTTCATCTCGACCGTCATAACCTCAACCCCATCGGGCATCTGCGACAAGGCCGCATAGCCCGCCGCTGAATCCCCCAGCGTGAAGGCCAGCCCGGCATGTGCGGCACCGTGTTGTTGCAAGACATGGGGCGCAATGGGTGCGGTGAGGACGCAGCGCCCGCCGCCCCCTTGCACCATCGTCGCGCCCAGGGTCGACATCATGGTTTGGCGGTTGAAACTGTCGCGAAGGCGCGCGTCGGGATCAGGGGATTGCGAGTTTGTCATGGGCGCTCCGAGGCTGCCTTGGGGCAGGCAGTCCGTTCTAAGACGAGGTTGAAATGTCGATGGTATCGACCATCCGGGAATCGGCGCAAGACGCAAGAATATGCGGCGCATGGGCGACGTGCTGCCGACCCGCCGGACCGACGCGCATCATGCGTCAGGCCAGTGGGGCGCGCCGCTTGATACGACTATCGCACGATAACCGCGTCTTCGACGAACATGTTGGACCACGCACGATCAATCAACGCCGGCGACATGTGATAGGGCTTCCCCTCGAACTCACACATGGCGATCATCTGATCAATCAGGAACACCGGCTGATAGTTCGAGTAGATATTGTTGATGGTCGGGTATTTGACCTGCAACAGGTGGATGAGGGCATCTTCGTTCAACGGAATGCGGCGTTTGCGGGCCACGAGCGCGAAAATCTTGAGGAAATCCGCCTGATTGGGGCCGTCGATCTTGATCTTGAAAAAGATCCGGCGCAGGGCGGCTTGGTCAAAGATCTCGTTTGGGTGGAAGTTGGTGGAAAAGATCACCAGCGTATCGAAGGGCACCACGAATTTTTCGCCCGACACCAGAGTCAGGATGTCATAATTCATCTCCAGCGGCACGATCCAGCGGTTGACCAGCGCTTGCGGCGGTTCTTCCTGGCGGCCGAGGTCGTCCACGATGAACACGCCGCCCATCGCCTTGAATTGCAGCGGAGCCTGATAGGTTTTCGAAACCGGGTTGTATTTCAGCTCCAGCATTTCAAGCTTCAATTCGCCGCCGGTGATAACGGTTGGACGCTCACACAGCACATAGCGCGGATCAAACCGCAGCCCGGTCACCCGGAGCGCGGTGCTGCTGCTCTGTTCGACCGGCACAAGTCGGTGAACGATGGGGTCGTAGACCGCCAAAATCTGCCCCGAATGCACGATCGCGCGCGGGACGTAGATGAAATCCCCCAAGGCGTCGCGGATCCCGTTGGAGATCGAGGATTTGCCGTTTCCGGGCGGGCCATACATCAGGATCGAGCGCCCCGAGGTCACCGCCGGGCCCAGATCGGCCAGCAACCCTTCGGGCAGGATCAGGTCGCCCATCGCGGATACCAACTGTTCGCGCGTGACCTTCAACTTGCGGATGGATTGGCGGCGGACCTGTTCGGCGTAAATGTCCAGCGGGACCGGCATCGCGCCGTAATATTCTGAAATTGCAAGGGCTTGTTGTGCGCGGGTGCGGCCGCCATCGGTCAGTTGGAAGCCCATCTCAGACGAGGTCGCCGTGGCCTGCATCGTGCCCATCGCCTCGATCAGATGCTCGCCGCGCGCATCGTCAATCAGCAGCTGAACCTGCGCAAAGGACAGGCACAGAACGCGCGACAACTCTGAGATATGGTTCATCGACATGCGGAACATCGTCTTGAGCAGGATGTCACGCATCATCGTCATCGACAGCCCGGTCTCGGCAAGGCTGGCGGGCAGGGGGGGCGGTTGAATGCGGGTGTGCCCCGCCGGGGTCTGATCGTTCATCGGCCAACCTCACGCAAGGGAATCACGGGTTCAACCGCCATAAAGACATGCCAAACCAAGATAAAAGATTAACGCCGGACCGAGCGCCAGGCCGAACGGGAACTCACGACGCTCCCAGCTTGCCCAATCGGGGGTGGCGCGGCGGATCGCCGGGATCGCCCGCAAGATGCGATGCGCGACAAAGGCGGCCAGCACCACGGCGCTGAACAAGACTAGGAACAAACGCAGGTCGCCCAAGGCAATGAACGGGGCCATCGCGGCGGCGAATTTTGCGTCGCCGGCGCCGAAACCGCCGGTCAGGCTCAAGGCAAAGCCGACGACCAGCACCACGACGAAATGCAGCCAGGACCATGCCCAAACCGAGATCGGCAAGGTCAGAACGCCGACAATCGCATAGACGATCAGCAGCGCCAGCACCGACTTGTTGGGGATACGCATGGCGCGCAGATCGCTCCAGGCGACATAGAGCGCGATCGGTGTCGCGAAAATCAGCAACCACAGGGCGGCATGCGCGGATTGGGTCAACATGGAGCGGCCTTATTGCAATGCGGCGAGGGCCGTCACCGCCGCGTCGAAATGCTGCGGGTGGGTTGCGATGGCGTCTTGAAGCAGGGCGCGTCCGGTGGCCACATCGCCTTGACGGATCGCCGCCAGGGCCATCGTGTGCAGCAACTCGGCGCGCTCGATCTGCGTCATGGCGACCAGCGGCAGTTCGTAACGGCGCTGCGCGGCCCGTGCCAGGACCAGGTTGTTCTTGGCGGTGAACATCGTCGGATCGTGGCGCAGGGCCTCGGTGAACAACCGTTCCGCGCCGCGGTGGTCGCCACGGGTCAGTTTGGAATATCCCCAGTTGTTCAACACGCTGGCGGGGGTCGCGGTCAGGCCGGCGGCGATTTCATAGAAGCTGTCGGCCCGGTCCCATTGCTGACGCGAATCCGCGACCATTGCCTCCAGCCGATAGCGGTTGAAGGTTTCATAGGTTGGCGGCACCATATTCAGCGTCGCCTCGGCCTGTGGCCAGTCATTCGCGCGGATATAAGCCTCGGCCAACCCGAATTCGATCATCCTCGACCATCTCGGAGTGGGCGACGACCTCGCGCCAGATCGGCACGGCTTCGTCGGCGCGACCGGCGCGCATCAGGGATTGCGCCAGACCCCGGCGAAAGATGATCCGATCCGGCTGGGCCTGCGAGGCGGTGGTGAAATACTCCACCGCTTCGCGGGGGTCCGCGACGGCCAGCATCATCTCCGCCATGTTTTCCTGATCGATTTCCGCAACGCTGTCGATGGCCCGTGCGGTTTGCGCATGCATTCCCTGGGTACACCCAGACAGAACGACAAGCCCCACAAGGCACATCGGTGCAATCCACACCTGGCGCATATACTGTCCTTCACTGCTCGACGCTCAAGGTGTGGCGAGGAGAAGGAAACGACCGTTTCCGCGCCGCACTAGAGCGAAATTATTATTATTTTCTTCAGTATAGCCTGAATCATGCAAGTTTGCGAGTGCCAGGCGCAAATTTTGCCGGATTTCTTCCGATCTGCCACTATCGAGTGCAAAGGCGTTTCGGAACAGATGCGCGGCCTGTCCCCAATCGCCGTGCTCGACCTTGACGACCCCCAAGTTGTTGAGGGCAGGGACAAATTCTGCATCTAGATCTAGTGCTCGGCTTAACATTTGTTCGGCCTGCCCCAAGCGCCCCAACCGTAGGTTGGCCGAGCCAATCGCCGACAAGGCATCGACCGAGGGGCCTTGTTGTGCCATTGAACGGTAATAGGCCCGCAGCGCCAGCTCAAACTCCCCGGCTGCCATCAGGCGGTGGCCCACCAGCAACCCGTCGACATCATCGCCGGGATCGACCGCACGACCTGCAAGGCCGTCGGGGGTGAAGTTCGAGCTCGTCGGTTGGCACGCCGCCAGCGCCAGTAGCGCGGCGACGCAGACGATCTTGATCATAGACTGAAGTCAGCCGTCGCAAGCATGGTGATCACTCCGTGTACCGAGGGGCCGATCAGGATGATCAGCAAGGGGGGTACGGTAAACATCATTGTGCCCAGAGTCAGCTTGGTCGGCAAGACGTTCGCCTTTTCTTCGGCCAGCATCACGCGTTTGTCACGCATTTCTGCGGCATAGACCCGCAATGCGTCGGCGACCGAGGTGCCATAAGTCGCGGATTGGATCAGCACCGTGACAAACGAGCGGATATCCGGGTTGCCGCAGCGTTCGCCCATGTCCTTGAGCACTTTCAACCGGTCGCTGCCGGCTTTGACCTGATGCGATACGGTTTCGAATTCTTCGGCCAAGGCCGGGTAGCCGGCTTTCAATTCCTTGGCGACGCGGTTGATCGACTGGTCCATCGACTGCCCGGCTTCGGTGCAGATCAACAGCATATCCAGCGAATCGGGAAAGCCGCCGGTGATCTGTTTCTGCCGTTCGGCGCGGCGTTTGGAGACCCAATAGATCGGCAAATAGTAGCCAACCAATGTCGGCACCATGACCGGGATTATCGTTGCCACGATCGACGCGCCCTCATTGGCAGGGAAGGCAAACATATAGCCCAACCCCAGCAGCAAGCCGCTGACACCCATGATGAATTTGATGGCGTGGTAGTCGCGCACTGCCGAGCGGCCATGATACCCGGCCTGGATCATCTGCAAGCGCGCCTCGTCCATTTCGTCGCCGGTGGCGGGTTCCAGAAACGACTTGAACTTGTCCAGCCGTTTGGTCAGGGCCGTGCTATCGGTGCGACGACCCAGCTCGATCCCCGGTTTGTTGATGTCGCGAGACTGTTCCCGCAGCTTTTGCAGCGGGTCGATGGTGTCTTTGCGCCCCAGCAAGGTGAACAGGACCAAGGTGACCCCGATCGCCAGAAAGATTGCGATCAGCACAGGGGGTGACGACAGTAGCGTGATGACAGAGTCAAACATTGTCCTGATCCTAAACCTGAATATTCACCATTTTGCGCATGTAGATCACGTTCACGATGAGGAACGCGACGACCACCAGGGCCACCGGGATAAACAGCGCGGTTTCTTTCACTTCGTCGTAATAATCCGGCTTGATCATGCTGATCGTCAGCATGGCCACGATGGGAAACGCCGACAGGAACATGCCGGACCATTTCGCCTCGGCGGTGATCGCACGCACCCGGCGGAACAGCTTGAAACGGGCGCGAACCACCTTGGACAGACCGTCCAGAATCTCGGCCAGGTTGCCGCCAGACTGCGCCTGAATTGTCACCGAGACGGCCAGAAAGCGAATGTCCTGCATGTCCATCCGTTCGGCGAAGGCCATCAACGCCTCACCGACGTCGCGCCCATAGGCGGCCTCATCGGCGATCAGGCCCAATTCAGTGCCCAATGGGTCCGGAATTTCCTTGGCGGCGCTGGCCAGGGCATGGGTGAACGGATGGCCCACACGCAAACCGCGCACCAAAAGGTCAATCGCGTCCGGCAGTTGCTCTTCGATCATATCCCGGCGCTTTTTGGCTTTGCCCGAGACCCAGACCCAGATGCCACCAATGCCCATTGCCGCGCTCACGCCGACTTTCAACAGGGTCGGCGCGCCGGTAAACAGGGTCATCGCCAGGAAGCCCACGCATCCCAGAATGATCATCATCAACATCAGCATGACCGGCGAGAAGGCGATTTTGCCCTTTTCGGCCTTTTCCGCGAGCAGCGAATAGAACGGGATCGCCGCGCCGCCGCTGTGCTGGTTGGTTTCCTTGCGCAACCGCTCGATGACATCCGAACGTTTGCCGCCGGACTCGAGCATTTCCATGCGCCGGTTCAGGCGGCTTCCCAGCCGGACCGAGCGCCCGAAGGTCAATAAATAGATCGCCTCGACGAGCAGCAGAATGCCGCCGAAAATCAAGGCATACATGAGCAATACAGGAGAAATGGACATGATTTACGCCCTCTCATTGACGTCGTAGATGCTGTTCGGCAGGTCATAGCCCCAGCGGCGGAATCGGTCGGAATAATGCGAGCGAATCCCGGCCCCGGTGTAATGGCCCAGGATTTTGCCGTCTGGCTCCATCCCGGTGCGCTCAAAGCGGAAGACTTCTTGCATGGTGATGATCTCGCCCTCCATGCCGGTCACTTCGGTGATCGACACCATCCGGCGCGAGCCGTCTTGCAGGCGGCTGACCTGAACAATCAGGTTCACGGCGCTGGCCACCTGACTGCGCACGGCTTTCAGCGGCATCTCGATCCCGGCCATCGCGACCATGTTTTCCAACCGCGACACGGCATCGCGCGACGAGTTGGCGTGGATCGTGGTCATGGAGCCGTCGTGGCCCGTGTTCATGGCCTGCAACATGTCGATGACCTCCTCGCCGCGCGTCTCGCCGACGATGATCCGGTCGGGGCGCATCCGCAGTGCGTTGCGCAGACAGTCGCGCTGGGTGACCGCGCCCTTGCCCTCAACGTTGGCCGGGCGGCTTTCCATCCGGCCGACATGCGTCTGTTGCAACTGCAATTCGGCGGTGTCCTCGATGGTCAGGATGCGTTCGTCATGGGCGATGAAAGACGACAGCGCGTTCAGCGTTGTGGTCTTGCCCGAACCGGTACCGCCCGAGACGATGATGTTCAGGCGTGTTGCGACCGCGGCCTCGATATACATCGCCATCTCTTCCGAGAAGGCGCCGAACGCCACCAGATCATTGATACTCAGCTTTTCCTTCTTGAATTTCCGGATGGAGACCAGCGATCCATCAACGGCCACCGGCGGCACCATCGCGTTGAAGCGCGAGCCATCGGCCAGACGGGCGTCAACATAGGGGTTCGATTCATCAACCCGGCGACCAACCGCCGAGACGATCTTGTCGATGATCCGCAGCAGGTGGCGTTCATCCTTGAAGGTCACGTCTGTCAGGAGCAGCTTGCCATTGCGTTCGATAAACACGCGATTCGGGCCGTTCACCAGAATATCGTTGACGGTATCGTCTTTCAGCAGCGGCTCCAGCGGGCCAAGCCCGCGGACTTCGTGATACAGATCCTGGTTCAACACCATCCGTTCTTCGCTGGTCAGTGCGAAACTGATGTCGCTCAACGCTTCGGCGGCGATCGAGGCGATTTCGGCCCGCAATTCCGCCTCGGAGGCGTTATCAAGCGCGGCCAGGTTCAAGTTGTCCAGAAGTCTGGTGTGCAGTTCGGATTTCAGCTCAAGGATGCGCTGTTTGCGGCGACGGTCCTTGTCGTTTGCCGGGGTGTCCGTGGTAATGGCCGCCGTTTTGGGCATTGCCTTGAAGCTTGGCTTGGGCTTGGCGGCGGGCTGGTGATGAGTCGGCGCCACGGCATGGGTGTGGGCCTTGGGCGCTTGTGTGCCCGGAGGTGTGTCGAGCGTTGGAACCGCCCGCGATTCGCGCGGTTTCTGCGCGGTCGGTGCGTCTCTCTTGTATCGCGAAAACATGGGGTCTCTCCTTAAGCCGCAGCACGGTTGTCGTCGCGCACCGAAGTGGCGAAGGAATGGGCCAGTTTGCGAATTTCTTTCAGCAACGGGTTCTTCGGCGCAATCTCCGCAAGCGGCAGACCGTGATCATTGGCGTGAGTCACCTGTGACGTGCCATCGGGCAGCATCAGCGCAAATTCGATATCGAGGCTCTCGGCCATGCGTTTCGCCCGCGCCTTGCCGGACAGATCGGTGAATTTCGGGGATCGGTTCAGCACATACTGGATCTTCTCCAGCGGCAGATCCTCGGCCTTCAGGGCGCGGATCAGGCGCAGCGCGTTCTGCGCGGACCGCATGTCCATTTCCATCATGGCATAATAGACATCGGCCTCGTTCAGAACGGTTTCGGTCCATTGCACGACGGTGCCGGGCATGTCGATGATCACGATGTCAAACTCGGCGCGCGCCATCTGGATCACGCGTTCAATATCGTCGGGCGTGATCAGGTCCAGCGGCAGCATATCGGCGGCAGAGGTCAGGACCCGCAGCTTTTCGTTGAACGTTTGCAGGGTGTTCAAAAAGAAATCGCGTTCCAGCACGGCGGTGTTTGACAACAATTCATAGACTTTTTCCGTCCGCGCGAGGTCCAGATAGGTCGAAACCGACCCGGTTTGCAGGTCGAAATCAAGCAGGCAGACGGTTGGCGCCTTTTTGCCGGAATTGGCGATTTCCCAGGCCAGATTGACCGCGAAGGTCGTTGCCCCGGACCCGCCCGCCAGCGGATGAATGGCATAGACCGCGCCCTGAGACTGGGTGGCGGTGGTGTTGCGTTGATGCTGGGTCGCCCCGGGCATGGGTTCGATTGTCGATTGGCGCAGGCGCAGGATCGCATCGTGCAGCGCGCCTTCGGGCAACGGATAGGGCACGAAATCGCTGGCCCCCAGGCGCAGCAGCCGGTGCAGGATGATCGGGCTCAGTTCCTCGGCAATCAACAACACGCTGACCTTCAGCGAATTGGCGCGCTGGATCACGGCTTCGATCATCGCCATGTTCGAGTCGTCCTCATCGTCAATCGCGATGGCG
The DNA here is from genome assembly GCF_034676545.1 of Pararhodobacter sp. Classification (NCBI taxonomy): domain Bacteria; kingdom Pseudomonadati; phylum Pseudomonadota; class Alphaproteobacteria; order Rhodobacterales; family Paracoccaceae; genus Pararhodobacter; species Pararhodobacter sp. Next base: position 3,835,880 of record NZ_JAUCBZ010000015.1, on the reverse strand, counting down.
ATGAACTCCAGCGTTCTGGCGTCGGGCTGGTCGAGATATTTCAGCGCACTGTGGAATGTCAGATCACCCCAGCCTTCGCCGAGCTCAAGCTCCATGTCCTCGATCAGCAGATCAAAGTTTTGCACATCGCGCGTCACCGTGCAGGCCCGGATTGGGGCGGCCAGTTTGCTGTTTGCGTTAGAGCTCGACATTTTCTCATCCTCCGGGACTGCATTCTGCAGGCCAATGGCACTTGTTGACGTCACACACCGCACGCGAATCCGGCGGGGGGATACGAGACCAACATCAGGGGTAATCTTGGCGATAATTGGGCTAAAAAACCTTAATTGTCGGGCCAAGAGTGTATAAAATTGAGAAGCCCCGCCGTCTTTTCAGACAACGGGGCGGTTTGACACTGCAAAAGCGGCGAAGGTAAGGCGGCGGGTCAGCCGTTCGGATTCCGCGTCGCGCTGGCAATATATTCGCGATGAACCACGGCGGCGTATTGACCGTTCAGGATCATCGGGTGGCTTTGCAGGAAGCCGGACACTTCGGTCACGGTACGGCGGTTTTGCCGCTCGCGATCAGTGGTCTGGATCAGGGGCTGCGTTTGTCCATGGGAAACAACCGCTTCCAACCGTGAGCGGCTTACGCCACGCCGAATCAGATAGGCCACAACGGCCCGAGCGCGGCGCATGCCCAGCCGTTGGTTATACGCGGCCGAGCCCACCAGATCGGTATGGCCAAAGACGCGGAACGTCACTTCGGGGAACTGGTTGATCCAATGGGCCTGGCGCCGCAGGACCGCGATCGCGGTGCCATCCAGCCGCGCCGAATCAAACGCGAAGGTGATCGTTGTCGGAACCTCGGCGGCAAATCGCTGCGCCAGGTCAATGGCGAAGGGCAACTGTCCGGTTTGAACCAGCAGGTTATGCGCGCTGGGGTTGCCGAAGTTGCCTTCGTCGATATGGATACCCACTTCGGGGCCCAAATAGGCTTCTGCGCAACCAGTCAGGGGTGCTGCGGCCAGGCCGAGCATCAGTGCGCGGCGGGAAATCTGCATCGGTGCTCTCCTACCTTAATCCATCACATAGCCGTAGCCGCCGCGGAAATCCTGCCGCGAGACTTCGGCTGCGCCGCTGGTTCCACCGGTCAACTGTCCATTGAGGAACAATTGCGCCTCGTTTGGCAGCCGGATGCGGTCGGTGGGCAACAGCAACGCCTCACCGCGTGTTGGCGAGACCAGATGCGCGGTGACAAAAATCACCAATTCGCTTTGGTCGCGCTGATATTCGGTGCTGCGGAACAAGGCCCCCAGGATCGGGATGTCGCCCAGCCACGGCACCTGCGCGACGCTGCCCTGAAAGTCGTCTTGCAACAGGCCGGCGATGGCAAAACTCTCGCCGTCGCGCAACTCGACCGTGGTCGAGGTTTGACGGCGGCGGAAACCAGGCACCGAAACGCCGCCCGTGGTGACGGTCGTCGAGGCGTCGATGCTGCTGACCGAGGCGTCAAGTTGCAAGTTGATGACATCGCTGTCCAGAACGCGGGGCGTGAAGGTCAGTTCCACGCCGAACGGGCGGTAATCAATGCTGACCGATCCGCTTTCGCCCAGAACCGGAACCGGGAATTCGCCGCCCGCCAGGAAATACGCCTCTTGGCCGGACAAGGCGGTCAGGTTGGGTTCGGACAGGGTGCGCGACAGGCCGTTGGATTCCATCGCCTCCAGCATGACCTGAAATTGCACGCTGCCAATCGAGAATCCGCCTGACAACACACCCGCCGCACTCGCGCCCGATGGTGTGGGCGAACCCGCCAGCGCCGACGTGGCCAGCGCCGGCGTGTTGAAGCCACCGGTGCCGACGACGCCGGATGAGCCCCCCATCGCGAAGCTGGCGGCCAGGTTTTGCGCCACGCCGCGTTGCACTTCAGAGAATCGCACTTGCAGCATGACCTGCTGCGTTCCACCGACGCCCATCAGGTTCGACACGCGCCCCGGGGCATAGCGTTCGGCCAGTTGCAGCGCCGCGTCCAGGCGCGCGATCGACGACACGGTGCCCGACATGACGATGCCGTCATTGGCGGTCCGCACCTCGATGTTTTCGCTGGGCAGGATCTGCCGCAACCGTTCGCGGAATTCCGCCACATCCGGTGTCACCTGAACTTCGACGTTGGCGATCAGATCGCCATTGGTGCCCAGAATCGTCAGCGTGGTCCGCCCCGGGGCCTTGCCCAGCACATAAATCGAGCGATCCGAGAGCGTCGAGATATCGGCGATGCCCGGATTGGCAATCGACAATTCTGCAAACGGCAACTCGGTTTCCACCACAACGGCGCGGTTCATCGCCACCGCCAGCGTGTCGCGGGTGCTGCCCGGCATGATGCGAAGGGTTTGAGAATGCGCCATCGTCGGGGCCAGAACCGTTGGTCCAAACCCGATCAGCGCCAGCGTCATTGCGGACGCAAGGATAGTCTTGACTGCCATGTGATCCTGCCTCTCGATCACGAAAAATGCCGACTGTCTAACGCGTCGGTTACAGGTCAAGATGCTTGAAACCGCATTTTATTGCAAGAATCAAATGTTTGCAGCGCGTTTTTCGTGTGGATTCGTGGGTTTGCTGCGAGGTTTCGCGGTGAACGACAAACACCGCCCCACATATAGGGGCGGCGGTGTTGCAGGAAAAACGCATCAGTTGGTGCAGGGAATCTCGATCATCACCACTTCGGACCCGCGGCGCGTGCGTACCGTGCAACGCTCGGTCACCTGTTCGACGCGGGCTTCGATTCCCAGCAGGCTGCGCGCATCAACCTGAATGGAGCCCGTTTCGGCCGCGTCATCCAATCCAACCAAGGACAGCGAGAGCCGCCCGGTGGATTGTCCTTGCGCCAGCGAGGCGATCATTTCCGGCTCGGCCTCGATGGTGATCGAGCGCGGCACACCGTTGAAGCTGCGGTCCTGGTCGGCGTTTTCATCCAGCGCGATGATTCGGACACTGCTTGACAGCAGGCGCGTCACCTCGCCGTTTTCACTGCGACCGGTCCAATAAATATCAATCGTATCCGAAGGGCGCAGCGTGCCCGAGATGCCGCTGTTCTGGTCCACGCGAATCGTGAAGGCACGGCTGCCGGGTGTCAGCATCGCCGCGATGCCAGCGGGTTGACCCGGCTCACTGACCTTGACGGCCAGCAAAGGCTCCATCGGCTCCATTGCGCGCAGCGCGACCCGCGGGCGAGTGGGGTCCGGAATCAGGGATTCCGTATCAAGAAATGCCCCCGGAGGAACAGCATTCGCAGGCCAGTCGATCGTACGGACGTCGGTCACCTGGATCGGCTCACCGTAACGCAAGGGGCGACCGGCAACCAGGACCTGAACAACCTCGTGAGACGGGCGGCCGACGTTGTTTGCTTGTGCTGCGGCCATCGCTGCCTGGGTTTTGCTTACATAATCCTGGGCCATATAGACGCCGAAGCCGGCCAAGGCCAACCCGATCCCGAGAATTCCGATCTGTACTCCACGCATGGTGCCGACTCCTGAAAACTTGCGGTTCCACACAGAGCTGGAACCAATTGCTCGCCTTATGTCTCGTGCCCAATATTGCCCGCAATTCTGTCAACAACATGGCAGATGCATCTATTTGGGCGCTTACTCTCTAAAATTGGAACGACCGCACGCGGAGTGCGGTCGTTTATCTGTTTTTTCGTGGCGTCGGTCGTGGATTTACTGGCTCACGCCCAGCGTGCCCAAAGTCGCGACCGAAGCGCTCGTCAGCGAGTTCGAGATATCGGTGGCCAGCGCGCTGGTGCCGCTGCGGACCGAGGTGATCACGGCCAGGCCGAGGCCGACGATGGCGGCGGTCAGAACAACCCAGTCAACGGTCACGGCACCGGACTCGTTGGCAACGAAGGATTTGATCATCGAAGTGAAAGTCATGTGTTTTCTCCAGGGCTTCTAGTGTTTCAGATAGATCTTCACGTCGCCCAACCAGAGACCGGAGTGTTGAGGGGGGTTAACCGCTCTCGGTTCGACATCTTCTTTTTCGGCCCGCATCAGGGCGCTAAAAGGGGCGAATTGCGGTCTTATTGCGGCAGACCAGGGGCTTTGTTGTGATCTGTTGAGCGTCTGGAAACAGCAGTCGTGCCAAGGCGAAACTGTCAATGATTTGCGGGCAATCGGTTGATGTCGGGTGTATCGACCAAGGATTAACCGAGTCGTAACAGGCCTGATTCTGTTCCCTACAGTTTAACGGAAACGCCATCGATCACCGGGCCGGGGCGGCGAAGTAAAAGGGCTGCGAAATAAAAAGGGCCGCACTTTCGTGCAGCCCTTTGTTCATAGCGGGGTGTGGCTTACTGGCTCACGCCCAGCGTGCCCAGCGACGCGACCGAGGCGCTCGTCAGCGAGGTCGAGATATCGGTGGCCAGCGCGCTGGTGCCGCTGCGGACCGACGAGATCACGGCCAGGCCGAGGCCGACGATGGCGGCGGTCAGAACGACCCAGTCAACGGTCACGGCACCGGATTCGTTGGCGATAAAGGCTTTGATCATCGTTTTCATGTGCATGTCTCTCCAGGTTAATTGCACTCAACATTGCCCGAGTTATTGTTGGCGGTTGGTTTTCAGGGGGCCAACTCGCCGCTCGGGCATGGCTCTTTATCCTGTGGAACCAAGGCGGCTTTGCGGCGTGGCGCTGGGCAATCAGGGCCGTTTCGCGGTCTTTGCGAGGGGATGCTGGGGCATTGTTTCCAGAACAAGCTTAATGGGCGGATTGTTCACGCTGACGAAACGATTGGCGTGATGTGGTTTGCGAAATGTCCGAATCTCTGGCACAGTCGGGAAAACAAACAAGAAACGGGGCCATGCCGAGCAGCTTGCCCAAACCTGTGATGCGATTCGCGCTGGCCTGCGGGGCGGTGGTGATGGCGATTGCGGTATCCTCGCAAGCGCCTCGGGCCGAGGATTTCACCTTTCGGCGCATCGGCGTGGCACCGCAAACCGGCGCGGCGCGCATCACCGTGCAGATCGACCCCGAGGAACAAGCCCGCCGCATTGCGCCGCCGGTTGCCACGCCCGTGGCGCTGACGCCGCGCCGCCCCGATGAGGCCGCAGCCGGATCGCCCACACCCGATTCGGCGCGCTTTGGTTGGTTCTGGACCCGCGTGCGCCCCGGCCTTGATCAAGGCGAGGGGCGTTTTCTGGCCGCCATCGAAGCGCTGCGTGATATGCCCGAGGAGGCACGCGTGCCCACGCCCAGCGTGCAGCACCTGCAAGACATCGCCGCTGCCCAAGGCGCCCGCATTCTGCGGGCCACGATTGGCACCAATGTCTCGCCCGCCCTGGCGCTGGCGGTGATTTCCGTCGAATCGGCCGGGCGCCCCACGGCGATCAGCCACGCGGGTGCGCAAGGATTGATGCAATTGATCCCGGCGACCGCGGCGCGCTTTGGTGTCACTGATTCCAACGATCCGACGCAGAATATTCGTGGCGGCGTGGCCTATCTCGATTGGCTGCTGACCGAGTTTGACCGTGATGTCGTGCTGGCCCTGGCGGGGTACAACGCGGGCGAGGGCGCGGTGCGGCGCAACAATGGCGTACCGCCCTATGCCGAAACCCGCGATTATGTGCCGCGCGTTCTGGCCGCCTGGACCGTCGCGCGCGGCCTGTGCGCAACGCCGCCGCTATTGCCCAGCGATGGGTGCGTGTTTGCGATTCAGGCGGTTGGCGGGCGGGCGTCGCGCGGCTAGAGCAGCGCCGCGATGGCCTCGGTCGGGCGGCCGATCACCGCCTTGTCGCCGTTGCGAATCACCGGGCGCTCGATCAGGCTGGGGTCCGCAGCCATTGCGGCGATGATGTCCTCGTCGGGCAAGCTGCGCAGCGCTGCGCCATCCTTGCGCAACAGATCCGCGGCTGGCAGACCCAGCGCGCCCAGCATATCCCGGATCTGCGCCTTGGTCGGGGCGTCTTTCAGATACAACTGCACCTCGGGCGTGATGCCCCGCGCGTCGAGGAATTCCAAAGCCGCCCGCGATTTCGAGCAGCGCGGATTGTGCCAAACGGTTACAACCATGCCTCACGTCCTTTTCCAACAGCATCGGCGACTGTGGCGAAGCCGTCGCGTTCCAGCAAGGCATCGAGCCCGCGCGTGATCTCGGTGACCAGACTCATGCCAGCATAGCCCAAGGCGGTATACAACTGCACCGCACTCGCCCCGGCAAGGATCTTGGCATAGGCTTGCTCGGCACTGCTGACGCCGCCGACGCCGATCAGGGCGAGCGTCCCGTCGGTCAGCGCCGACAAACGCGCCAGCACGCGGGTCGAACGCGCGAACACCGGCGCGCCCGACAAACCGCCCTTTTCCGCCGCATGTTCGGACCTCAACCCCTCCCGCGAGAGGGTCGTATTGGTGGCAATGATCCCGTTGATTGTCGTGCCGCGCACCACCTCCACGATGTCCGCAAGCTCTGCCTCGGTCAAATCCGGCGCGATCTTCAGAAACAGCGGCAGGTCCAAGCCTTGCGCCAAACGCGTTGCGGTCACCGTTTCCAGCAGCGCCGCCAACGCCTCTTTGCCTTGCAAGTCGCGCAAGCGCTCGGTGTTGGGCGACGAGACATTGATCGTCGCGAAATCCACCTGCGGCCCGCAGTGCGCCAGAACGGCGGCGAAATCAGCGGCGCGATCCGCGCTGTCCTTGTTCGCGCCAAGGTTCAGGCCAAGGGGAACGTCGCGCGTGGCCTGTGCCAACCGCGTACCGATTGCCTCCATCCCGTCGTTGTTGAAGCCAAAGCGGTTGATCACCGCCCGGTCTTCGGACAGCCGGAACATGCGTGGCTTCGGATTGCCGGGCTGCGGGCGCGGGGTTGCCGCGCCGACCTCCAGAAACCCGAATCCGACGCGCGACAAAGGCCCCACGGCGGTGGCGTTCTTGTCAAAGCCCGCTGCCAGGCCGAGGGGGTTTTTCAAGGAAAGGCCCGCAACCGAGGTGGCGAGGCGCGGCGAGGTGACCGGACCATCCTGCGGCCCCAGCCCCATGCGCAGCGCCTTCAGCGCCAGTCCATGCGCGCGCTCGGGGTCGATCCGGTGCAGCGCCGCCAGACCCAACCGCTCCAGCATCAGACCACGCCCTCGGGGAAAATATGCCCCGCTGCGCCCAAGGGCAGCGATTTGTCCCAGACCACATCGGCGATCACCAGCGGGCGATAGAGATGCGGAAACAAGGCCCCTCCGCGCGACGTCTCCCAGCGCAGAGCGTCGCCCAACGCCTCGGTATCGAGCGCCACCAGCACCAGATCGCGTTGCCCGGCGAAATGCTTGGCGGCGGTTTCCGCGACCTGCGCCGAGGTCGAGATATGAATATAGCCGTCGGCAAGGTCGATCGGCGCACCGTCGGTGCGGCCCGCGGCGGCAAAAGCGTCCCATTCCGGACGGCGGAAGATCTTGTAAATCTGCATGCCGTGGTCATGCCCAAAGCGGGCGCGTGGGTCAATGCCCCGCGTGATTGTGGCGCGCAGCGAACCGCCGCTCAGACCCGCAAACCGCACGCAAGCTTTGACTTGCGCGGGAAAGCCGCGCACCTTGAGGCATCGACGATCAAACAACAGGGGATTCGACCATGTCCTTCATTCCAAAGCTTCGCCTGTTATTGGGCAGCACGGCACTCATGGCGCTGGGCACCGCGCCCGGCATTGCCGACACGCAATTGCATATCTTGCACTTCAACGATTTTCACAGCCGCATTGAATCGATCAACCGGTTCAACTCGACCTGCTCCGCCGAGGATGAAAGCCAGGGCAATTGCTTTGGCGGCGCGGCGCGACTGTTCACCTTGATCAACCAGATGCGCGACGCGATCACGGCGCAGGGCGACCCGGTGCTGGTGCTCAGCGCGGGCGACAGCTCGCAAGGCTCGCTGTTCTACACCACCTATGGCGGCGAGGCCGAGGCCGAGCTGAACAACCTGATCGGCCTTGATGCGATGGCGGTGGGCAACCACGAATTCGACAATGGCCCCGAGGGGCTGCTGATCTTCACGCAATCGGCGGAATATCCGATTCTGGGTGCCAATATCGACGTGTCGGGCAACAATCTTCTGGCCGGGCAGGTGGTGCCCTATGCGATCCTGAACGCGGGCGATCTGCGGGTCGGGATCGTCGGTGCCGTGACCAATGACACGCCCGAGATCTCGTCGCCGGGGCCGACTGTGGTGATCAACGACGCGCTGGACTCGGTGCGCGCCTCGGTCGCCGACCTGCAAGCGCAAGGCATCACCACGATCATCGCGCTGACCCATGTGGGCTATATCCCCGAACAGGAAATGGCCGCGCAGATCGAGGGGCTGACAGCGGTGGTCGGCGGCCACAGCCACACCTACCTGTCGGCCAGCGATCCGCGCCGCGAAGGGCCGTATCCGACCTGGGTGGATAACGTCGGCGGCGGCATCGTGCCGGTGGTGCAGGCCGGGGCCTATAGCCGCTATCTGGGCCACCTGATCCTCGATCTCGATGACGACGGCAAGCTGATCTATGCAGGCGGCGACACCATCGAGATCAATGCCGAAGTGACCCCGGACCCGGAAATCGCCGCCTGGGTTGCGGAAATGGCCGCGCCGATCGAAGCCACGCGCAATCTGGTGGTCTCGGAATCCACCGCACCCATCGAAGGCGACCGCTCGGTCTGCCGGGTGATGGAATGCGAGATGGGCAACCTTGTGACTGACGCGATGATCTCGCGGGTTGCGGGGCAGGGGATCACTATCGCCATCCAGAACGGCGGCGGTTTGCGCGCCTCGATTGACGCGGGCACGATCACGCTGGGCGAGGTGCTGATGGTGCTGCCGTTCCAGAACACGCTGGCGACGTTCCAGTTGTCCGGGGCGGCGGTGGTCGCGGCGCTGGAAAACGGCGCCAGCCAGATCGAAGAAGTCGCGGGCCGCTTTGCGCAGGTCTCGGGCCTGCGCTACACGGTTGATACCGCGGCCCCGGCGGGCAGCCGGGTCAGCGATGTCCTGGTGCAGGTCGAGGGGGCCTGGGTGCCGATTGACCCCGCGGCAACCTACGGCGTTGTGTCCAACAACTTCATGCGCTCGGGCGGTGACGGCTATGGCATGTTCCGCGATGAGGCGGTGAACGCCTATGACTATGGTCCCGACGTGGCGGATGTGTTGGCCGAATACCTGGCCGAGCACACCCCCTACACGCCGATTGTCGACGGGCGTATCACCATCCGCTGACGAAAATGCAGGGGCGGCGGGAGGCCGCTGGCCCCCCACCGCCCCTGCCGAAAAAACGCGGCTGACGCCACGAATGGCCCCGGGGTTCAGGCCTGGAAGCGGTGATCAAAACCCGTGCGCGATGCCAAGGGAAACGGCCCGTCACATTGTGCTGTGGCGGGCCGTTTTTCCATACACCCCTTGGCGGCGTATATCCTTGGGACAAGTCGCGTTCTTGTGCATGCAGCCGTTGGTGTGAACACCGTCGCGCGGCAAACGTGGCCTCACCGCATCAGGCGGAGACCCGACTCCCGCGAGGCGCGACAGACTCTAGCTGCCGCGATAGGTCGAATAGGCAAACGGCGACAGCAGCAGCGGCACATGATAATGCGCCTCGGCGTCGCTCATGCCGAAGCGAATGGGCACCTCGTCCAGAAACAGCGGCTCGGCCCCCTCTTGCCCGGTGGCGCGCAAGTAGTCCCCGGCAAAGAACACCAGTTCATAGGTCCCGGTCTTGAACGTCTCTTGCGGCAGGATCGGCGCATCCGTGCGCCCGTCGTCATTCGTGACCATCTCCACCAGCTTGCGGTGCGAATTGCCACTGACCGCATAGAGGACGATCTTCAGACCCGCCGCCGGACAGCCCCGCGCCGTATCCAATACATGTGTCGTCAGATATCCGGCCATGGGGCTCTCCTTCGGTTGGGTCTTGTCCGTATACTGTGCCTGTCCACCCGGCAAATGCCAGCCAGTGTGTTTCAAAAAGGTCTTTCAGGCAAAACTTGAAAGTGTTCGGCGATTTATCGGCTACTGTTGGCAAGCCCCCCGAACCTTCGGGGTTTTTCCGCCTGCTGTGAGGACACCTGACCGTGAGCACAAAGACCAGATACCCCCGCGACATGATCGGCTACGGGCCGCGCACCCCGGATGTCCAATGGCCCGGTGGTGCCCGCGTCGCGATCTCTCTGGTGCTGAACTATGAGGAGGGCGGCGAGAACAATATCCTGCACGGCGATGCCGGGTCCGAGGCGTTCCTCTCTGATATCGCCGGGGCTGCCGCCTGGCCGGGGCAGCGGCACTGGAATATGGAATCGATCTATGATTACGGCGCGCGCGCCGGGTTCTGGCGTCTGCACCGCCATTTCACCGAACGCAATTTGCCGATCACCATTTACGGCGTCGCCACCGCCCTGGCCCGCAACCCCGAGCAAACCACGGCGATGATCCGCGCCGGCTGGGACATCGCCTCGCACGGGTTGAAATGGGTCGAGCACAAGGACATGCCCGAGGCCGAGGAACGCGCCCAGATCGCCGAGGCGTTTCGCCTGCACACCGAAGTCACCGGCACGCCGCCGCGCGGCTGGTACACCGGGCGTTGCAGCGCCAACACCGTGCGGCTGACGGCGGAAACCGGGCAACTCGACTGGATTTCAGACACGTACGACGACGATCTGCCCTATTGGCGCGAGACGGGCGCGCGCGATCAACTGGTGATCCCCTATACGCTTGAGGCCAATGACATGCGTTTTGCCGTGTCGCCGGGCTGGGTGACGGGGCAGGATTTCGGTCAATATCTGATCGACGCCTTCGACACGCTGCACGCCGAGGGCGGCAAGATGTTCTCGGTCGGTCTGCACTGCCGCCTGATCGGCCGCCCCGGCAAGATCGCGGGCCTTCTGCGGTTCCTCGATCACGTCGCGGCCAAGGGCGGCGCCTGGTTCGCTACCCGCAGCCAGATCGCTGATTTCTGGGCCGAAAACCACCCGCACAGGCGCTCTGAGCGCCCCAGCCAGATGGACCGGGCCACCTTCGTCGCCAGATACGGCTCGATTTTCGAGCATTCGCCCTGGATCGCCGAACGCGCCTTTGGGCTTGAACTCGGCCCCGCCCATGACACCGCCGCCGGCCTGCACAACGCCCTGGCGCGCATGTTCCGCTCGGCCAGTCATGCCGAACGGCTGGGCGTTCTGGTCGCGCACCCTGACCTTGCCGGGAAACTCGCACAGGCCAAACGCCTGACCGCCGAATCCACGCATGAACAATCCGCCGCCGGGCTCGATGCGCTGACCGATGATGAGCGCGCAACCTTCCAGCGGCTCAACACCGACTATGTCGCCAAACATGGGTTTCCGTTCATCATCGCGGTGCGCGACAACACCAAGGCCAGCATTCTGGCCGCGTTTGAAACCCGCATCGCCAATGACACCGAAACCGAGTTCGCCACCGCCTGCCGTCAGGTTGAACGGATCGCCGAAATTCGCCTGATGGACCTGTTGCCATGACCAAGAAACCTGCCGACTACTACGCCCCCACCGGCGGCCTGCCACCGCAAACCGCGCTGATGACCCAGCGCGCCGTGTTCACCGAGGCTTATGCCGTCATCCCGCGCGGCTGCTTTTCGGATATCGTCACCAGCCTGCTGCCCGGCTGGCGCAAGACCCGGCTGTGGCTGATCGCGCGGCCCATGTCGGGCTTCGCCGAGACCTTCAGCCAATATGTCGTCGAGGTCCAACCCGGTGGCGGCTCGGACACGCCCGACAACGACCCGCAAGCGCAATCGGTGCTCTTTGTCACCCACGGGCTGATCACCCTGACCATCGACGGCACCGGCTATGAGCTTGATACCGGTGGCTACGCCTATATCCCGGCGGGTGCAAAATGGTCGGTGCTGGCCGAGGGCAAGGACCCCGCGCGCTTCCACTGGATCCGCAAGATCTGGGAACCCGCCGCGGGCGTCGAAAAGCCGACCGCCTTTGTCACCAATGACCGCGATGTAAAACCGACCGAGATGCCCGATACCCAGGGGCGCTGGGCCACGACCCGCTTTGTCGACCCCAACGATCTGCGCCACGACATGCACGTCACCATCGTCACCTTCCAACCCGGCGGGCTGATCCCGTTCGAGGAAACGCATGTCATGGAACACGGGCTTTATGTGCTGCAAGGCAAGGCGACCTACAAACTCAACCGGGACTGGGTCGAGGTCGAAGCCGGTGATTTCATGTGGCTGCGCGCCTATTGCCCGCAGGCCTGTTACGCCGGCGGCCCAGAGCCGTTCCGCTATCTGCTCTACAAGGACGTCAACCGCCACGCCCGCCTGCGCGGCCCGTGGTCCAACCCGGGTATCGAACGCTGAGCATCTTGATCCGCCCTTTCATCTTGCCAAAAATACTCCACCGGGGGTCCGGGGGATGTGAAATCCCCCGGTCTGTCCTCCCAGAACAAGGATCACCATGACGCGCCTCCTCAACACCGAGCCCTTGACCGCCGCGGCCTTTGCGCCCTTTGGCGATGTCCTCGAGTGCACCGGCACGCCCGACAAAATGATCAATCAGGGCCTGTGCGCGCGCCACCACGACCGCGCGCGGCTCGATTTCGGCCCCGATGCCCGTGGCGGGATCTCGATGTTCAACGCCGAACCGCGCGCGCTGCCCTATGTGCTTGATATGGTCGAGCGCCACCCGGACGGCTCGCAAGCCTTCATCCCGCTGCACGGTCACCCGTTTCTGGTGATCGTCGCACCCGATGAGGGCGGCACGCCCGGCACCCCGCGCGCATTCGTGACCAACGGGATGCAAGCGATCAATCTTCTGCGCAACACCTGGCATGGCGTGCTGACGCCTTTGGCAGCCCCCGGGCTGTTTGCCTGCGTGGACCGCATCGGCGCCACGCCGAACCTCGAAGAATACTGGTTTGAGGCTGTCTGGACAGTCGCAGACCCCAAAGACCCGGGTCAACCGGGCGCTTGACGTCAGACCCGGGTCAACCGGGCGCTCGATTAACCGGAACGCATCCTCAGGGGAGGGAGGCGAAGACGGCGCGAAAAAACTGAACTCCCCCTGGGAAGGAAAACAAGAATGGCCAATTCAAGCATCGGGACGCCAGAACAGCTGCGCGACCCGAATTATACACCCCCCATCGGCACCGCAATTCCGCTGGGTATTCAACATGTGCTGGCGATGTTCGTCTCGAACGTGACACCGGCGATCATCATCTGTGGCGCGGCCGGCATCGGCTTCGGCTCGGATCAGGGGGCCCTCGGCTTCCCGGACATGACCTACATGATCCAGATGTCGATCCTCTTTGCCGGCGTCGCCACATTGTTTCAAACCATCGGCTTCGGCCCGGTTGGTGCGCGCCTGCCGATCGTTCAGGGTACGTCCTTTGCCTTCATCCCGATCATGATTCCGGCCGTTGCCGGGATGGGCACAGCCGGGCTTCCGGGCCTGATGGTCGGTGTCATGCTGGGCGGCGTGTTCCACTTCTGCCTTGGCTTCTTCATCGGGAAAATCCGCTTTGCCCTGCCGCCGCTGGTCACCGGCCTGATCGTGCTGATGATCGGTCTGGCGCTGGTCAGGGTCGGCATCCAGTACTCGGCAGGGGGTGTACCCTTGATGGGCACCGATGCCTTTGGCAGCCTGGAAAAATGGTTCCCGGCGCTGGTCGTGGTTGTTGTCACGCTGGCCATCAAGTTCTTCACCCGCGGCTTTACCGCCGTGGCGGCGGTGCTGCTGGGCATCATCGCGGGCTACATCGTGGCCTATCTGATGGGACAGGTCAGCTTTGCCAACCTCGGCCGCGCGGGCTGGTTCAACATTCCAACCCCGTTCCACTGGGGATTCGAGCTGAACTGGGCGATCGTCATCGGCATGTGTTTCATGGCGATCGTGTCGGCGATTGAAACCGTGGGCGATACCTCGGGGATTACCAAAGGTGGTGCCGGTCGTGAAGCGACCGACAAGGAAATTACCGGCGCGACCTTTGCCGACGGTCTGGGCACGGCGATCTCGGGCATCTTCGGCGCGCTGCCAAACACCTCGTTCAGCCAGAACGTCGGTCTGGTCGCCATGACCGGCGTGATGAGCCGCCATGTGGTGACCATCGGTGCCCTCTTCCTGATCGCCTGTGGTCTGGTTCCCAAAGTGGGCGCGATCATCAACACCGTGCCGATCAACGTGCTCGGCGGCGGCGTGATCGTGATGTTCGGCATGGTCTGTGCCTCGGGTATCTCGATGCTCTCGGACGTAAACTGGAACAAGCGCAACATGGTGATCTTTGCCGTGTCGCTGTCGATCGGTCTGGGCCTGCAGCTTGAACCCTCGGCGCTGCAACACCTGCCGACCACGCTGCAGATCCTGCTGACCTCGGGTCTGCTGCCTGCGGCGGCGCTGGCGGTGATCCTGAACCTGCTCTTGCCCGAACACCTCAGCGATGAGGCGACCGAAGAAGTCTCGGGCGGGATGTCCGGTCACGGGCAGGGCAGCTTGCCGCCCAGAGACTGACGCTCAAAGCGTCCTGACGAAAACTCTTGGCGCGCGTGTCCTTCTGGCCCGCGCGCCATTTTTCAAAACCCGATGCGCGTGACCAAGGAGGCTTCAATGCAAACGCTGATCCGCAATGCCGATGTCATCGTCACCCTGGATGCCACCCGGCGCGAACTCCACGGCGCCTCGATCCTGATCGACGACGGCGCGATCACCGCCCTCGGCCCCGACCTGCGCGCCCCCGAGGCCGAGATCATCGACGCCACCGGCTGCGTCGTCACGCCGGGCCTCGTGAACACCCATCACCACCTCTATCAGACGCTGACGCGCGCGGTGCCCGGCGGGCAGGACGCGCTGCTGTTTGGCTGGTTGCGCACGCTGTATCCGATCTGGGCGCGCTACACGCCGCAGGATTTCCACATCTCGACGCAACTGGGCCTCGCGGAATTGGCGCTGTCGGGCTGCACGATGTCGTCCGACCACCTGTATCTTTATCCCAACGGCGCAAGACTCGACGACACGATCCATGCCGCCAAAGACGTCGGCATCCGTTTTCACGCCACCCGCGGCGCGATGAGCATCGGCGAATCGAACGGCGGATTGCCGCCCGATCGCCTTGTCGAGGACGAATCCGCCATTCTCGACGACTGCATCCGCGTGGTGGATACCTTCCACGACGCCCGCCCCAACGCCATGATCCGCGTGGGCCTCGCCCCCTGTTCGCCGTTTTCCGTCAGCCGCGAGTTGATGCGCGACGCCGCCCTGCTGGCCCGCGACAAGGGCGTCATGCTGCACACCCATCTGGCCGAGAACGACGAGGATATCGCCTATTCCCTGGCGCAATTCGGCTGCCGCCCCGGCCAATACGCCGAGGATCTGGGCTGGACCGGTGCCGATGTCTGGCACGCGCATTGCGTGAAACTCGACGACAGCGAAATTCACCTGTTCGCCAAATCCCTGACCGGCGTGGCGCATTGCCCGTGTTCCAACTGTCGCCTTGGCTCGGGCATCGCGCCCGTGCGCCCGATGCGCGACGCGGGCGTGCGGGTTGGGCTGGGCGTCGATGGCTCGGCCAGCAATGACGCGGGAGACCTGATGAACGAGGCCCGCATGGCGCTGCTGATGCAGCGCGTCGCCCGCGGCGCCGACGCCATGTCCGCCCGCGAAGCGCTGGAAATCGCCACGCTGGGCGGTGCCACGGTGCTGGGCCGCGCCGATGTCTTGGGCTCGTTGGAGGCGGGAAAACGCGCCGATATCGCCATCTGGGACGTGACCAGGCTGCAAACGGCGGGGTCGTGGGACCCGGTCGCCGCCCTCGTGCTCTGCGGGCCGCACCGCGTGAAACACCTGCTGGTCGAGGGTCGCCAAGTCGTGCGCGATGGCCAGTTGACCGGCCTCGACACAAAGACCCTCGCCGCCGACGCCCGCCGCGCCACCGCTCGCTTGATGGGTTGAGGCGCGCGACGGACGGTGCGTGCAAGCACACACCCTACGAGCCGCCGCGCGCCTCATCGGCCGCGGCACAAGGCCGCGTCAGGTCGACCCGTGAACCCCGCCTTTCGGGCGCGACCGCCCGGCATGACCAAAGCCGCTACCGCGGGTGGTGCAGGGTCGGCAAGGCCTCAGATCGGAACGTTGTCGAACAGCAGGTCGTCATCGCCATAGGTCTCGATGGTCTTGTGCTCTGGCCCGGGAAGCCGGTCCTTGGGTTCGCTCAGCCGGCGCATCCGCTGCATGACCAGATTGTGGTTTGCGGCACTGGCTTCAAGAACCTTTCGATCAAGTTCGTTCATCATGAATTCGAACACGCTCATTTTCATAGCAGCCCCCAAGATGACAGGACGTGGCGTTTACAGGCGTCTCAACTGCGGGGGGCACCTGGTGATGTGACGGTCCGCAACAGGCGCGCACCGGGCAAACATCACCACTGCGCGTCTTGCTCTCCCCCCGGAAACACACAGCGCAACCTGAACGATAGCATAAAAGCCGCGTCGATCCTTAATCTGAATCAACCTGTGCAGAATGTGATGTGCCATGCGCGGAAATGCGCTGATTCGAGGGTCACGGTCGGCGCTCGCCCGTCAGCCAGGCATCATGTTTTGCAATCGGAACCAGGCCGCCAACCCGCCGCCGCCCGCGGCACCCCTGATCACGGGCCGGGCGCTTCCTTGCCAGAATATTGGCGCAACAGGTGAAGCCCTTGGAATCGCGACGTGAAAAACCCGTCACCGATGGCGATCCCCTGACCCGCGCTCAGTTCGCTTCAATCGGCTCGATCAACTCCGGCCCCTCGGCGCGGTTGGAGTTCACCTGTGTCGAGACCCTTTTGAACGTCAGCAATCCATCGTCCAACGGCCGCATCAAGCGCGCCGCCCCGTGCCCGGCTTCGCCCAGCCAGAGCGGCCAGTCATCGGGCTCCAGAATCACCGGGACGCGATCATGCAGCGCCGCCATTCCGCCGGTCGCCGCCGCCGTGACAATCGCACAGGACGCCACGCGCGCGCCCCCCGGCCCGTTCCACGCCTGCCAGACCCCGGCAAAAACCATCGGCGCGCCATCCGTCCGGGTGATGAACCACGGCAGTCGCGCGTCGCCCTCTTTGGTCCATTCATAGAACCCCGATGCCGGGATCAGACACCGCCGCCGCCGCGCCGCCTCGGCAAAGGCGGGCTTTTCGGCAATGGTTTCGGACCGGGCATTGAACAGAAGCGGCCCATCTGTCGGGTGCTTGTACCAGCGCGGCAAGAACCCCCAGCGCATCGGCCCGTAGCGCCGCGCGCCCTCATGGCTGACCACCGTTGCCACCGGGTCGGTCGGGCAAATGTTGTATCGTGGCACCGGCGGCAGATCATTCGCCGGGGCCGCGTCAAACAGGTTGACCATCGCCTCGTCGGGCAAGGTTATCGCGAAACGTCCACACATGGCCTGATTGATCCACGTCGCGCGCCAGCGGTCAATCCCCCTGCGCGCAATCGGCGATTGCCTGCGCCAGCCCGCGCAAAACCTCGGCATACAGGCCCGGCCCGGGTTCCAGCATCACGCCCGCCGGGTCCAGCGGTGCCCCCATCCGCAGCCCTTGCCCCTCGGCGACCAGCGCCACATAGGCGTCGGCGTGGTTGACCTCGGGAAAGAGGCACACCGCGCCCACCTCGGCCAGGGCCGCGCGCAGGGCGGCGATCCGCGCCGCGCCCGGATCAACCGCGTCGCCCGAGGCAATGCTGCCCAGGACCGTCAGATCAAAGGCGTCGGCAAAATACCCGTAGGCATCGTGATGCATGACCAGCCCGACGCCTTGGGCGGGTGTCAGAAGGGCGGCGATGTCTTGGCTCAAGACCGATATCTGCGCCTGTGCGGCGCTGGCATTCTCGGCATAGGTCGCGGCGTTATCCGGGTCCATCACCGCCAGTTGCGCAGCAATCGCGCCCAGCCAGAGTCGCGCATTCTCCGGGTTCAACCACAGATGCGGGTCACGGCCTACATGGTCGTGGTCATGGCGTACCAACGCGTTCTCCTGGAACGGTTGGTGATGCGTGCCCGCCACCGCGGCCAGTTCCATCACCGTCTCGGGGGCCAGAGTGCCAAGAACCTCGGCCAGCCACGGGCTGAGGTCGGCAGAGGTCCAGATCACCAGATCGGCCCGGCTCAGGGCGCGCGCCTGACTGGGGCGCAACTGCGCGTGATGCGGGTCGCTGCCTTGCGCCAGCAGCAGGCTTGGGGTGGCCAGATCGCCCATGACCTGCGCCGTCAGGGATTGCGCAATCGGTGTATCGGCAACCACTTGCGGCACTTGGGCGTTGCCGACCAGAGCCATGCCGCACAGGGCCACGGCCAGCGAAAAAAGAGGGACAGCGCGCATCGGAGAGCCTTGGAGTTGGGGGTGGAATGTAATATCATCACATTGTTATAGTATCACATAACCGACGACAAGAACCGAGGTTTGAACGGACCCCATGTCAAAGCCAGAAACCGCTGCCTTCGTGCCGCATGACCACCATCATTGCATCGCGGGCGCCATAACCCGCGCCGAGGCGGTGGTTGCGGATCGCGGGTTGCGCCTGACCCCGGTGCGCCGGCGCACGCTGGAGATTCTGTTGGAGCGTCACCGGGCGATGGGGGCCTATGACGTGCTGGAGCGGCTGGTGGCCGACGGTTTCGGGCATCAACCCCCGGTCGCGTACCGGGCGCTCGATTTTCTGGTGGATAACGGTCTGGCGCATCGCATTCGGCGGCTCAATGCCTTCACCGCCTGCGCTCATCCCGGCGAGGATCATCACGCCGCGTTCCTGATCTGCAGGGCGTGCTCACGCGTGGCGGAAATCGCGGGCCGAACCGCTGCGCGAAACCCTTGAAGCCAGTGCCGGCACCTCGGGGTTCACCGTCGAGCGGGTGAATATCGAGGCGCTGGGCCTGTGTCCCAACTGCCGCACAGAGGGCCAGTCAGAGGGCCAGTCAGAGGGTCGCGCATGACCGACGAATTGATCCGGGCCGAGGGACTGAGCGTCGCCTATGGCCGCGCCGCACCCGTGTTGCGCAACATCAATTTCACCCTGAAACCCGGCGAGATCGTCACCATTGTCGGCCCCAATGGCTCGGGCAAATCAACCTTGGTGCGCGCGCTTCTGGGCATGATCGCCCCAGCCAAGGGCACCGTTCGGCGCGCGCGCGGGCTGCGCATCGGCTATGTCCCGCAAAAACTGCATCTGGACCCCAGCCTGCCCTTGTCGGTGGCGCGGTTCCTGCGGCTGGATCGCAAACTGACGGATGCCCAAGTCGCCGATCTTCTGGCGCGCACCGGGGTGCCGGATCTGGCAAAGCGCGAACTTGGCACCCTGTCGGGCGGCCAATTCCAGCGGGTTCTGCTGGCCCGCGCGCTGGCGGGCGCGCCGCAAATTCTGGTGCTGGATGAGCCGACGCAGGGCCTGGACCAACCCGGCACCGCCGCCTTTTATCGGCTGATCGAGGACGTGCGCCGCGAGATCGGCTGCGCGGTGCTCTCGGTCAGCCATGATCTGCATGTGGTGATGAGCGCCTCGGACCGGGTGATCTGCCTCAACGGCCATATTTGCTGCGAGGGCGCGCCCTCGGTGGTGTCGAACGCGCCGGAATATCGCGCGCTGTTTGGCCTTGGTACGGGCGGTGCGCTGGCGCTTTATCAGCACCACCACGACCACGGCGCGGACCACCCTGAACACACGCACGGCGAGGCTTGCGACCATGATCATGGATGATTTCATGCTGCGCGCGCTGATCGCCGGGCTGTTGGTGGCCTTTGCCGCCGGGCCGCTGGGCTGCTTTGTCGTCTGGCGGCGCATGGCCTATTTCGGTGATGCCACCTCGCACGCGGCGATCCTTGGCGTGGCCCTGGCGCTGGCCTTTGACGTGTCGATCTTTGCCGGAACCCTGACCACGGCCTTGGCGATGGCGGTGATCGTCGCCGCACTGGCCGGGCGCGGCTGGGCGATGGACACCACTTTGGGCGTTCTGGCGCATTCCGCGCTGGCGTTGGGGTTGGTGGCGGTGTCGTTCCTGCCCGGTGTGCGCGTCGATCTGTCGGTCTATCTGTTCGGCGATATCCTGACCGTGACGACCGCCGATCTGTGGGTCATGGCGGCGGGGGCGGCGTTGGTTGTCAGTCTGCTGGTCTGGCGC
Organism: Pararhodobacter sp.; assembly: GCF_034676545.1. Lineage (NCBI taxonomy): Bacteria > Pseudomonadati > Pseudomonadota > Alphaproteobacteria > Rhodobacterales > Paracoccaceae > Pararhodobacter > Pararhodobacter sp. The sequence continues at coordinate 3,815,786 of NZ_JAUCBZ010000015.1, read as the reverse complement.
TGGGAGGCGCTGCTGGCCACCACCATCAGCGAGGATCTGGCGCGCAGCCTTGGCCTGAACCCGGCCCGCGAGCGGTTGATCCTGACGCTGGCGCTGGCGATCACCGTGGCCGTGGGGCTCAAGGTGGTCGGGGCGTTGCTGATCGCCGCGATGCTGATCATTCCGCCCGCCACCGCCCGCGTTTTCGCCCGCTCGCCCGAGGTGATGGCCGTGGCCTCGGTTGCGCTGGCGGTTGTCGCGGTTCTGGCGGGGCTCTCCGCCTCGTTGACCTACGACACGCCGACCGGGCCCAGCATCGTCACCGCCGCCGCGGCGTTTTTTGCCGGGGTGCTGGGCGGTGGGGCGGCGCTGCGCGGGTTACGCCGCGTGGCCTAATATCCGGCGCGCCGATCAACCCGGTGCAACAATTCCTCGCCCGCCAGCATCCGCCGCACATTCTCGGCGACCAGCCGCGCGGCCGTTGCGGGGCGCGTGTCGGCGGCAATATGGGGTGTGACCGTGACACGCGGGTGCGCCCAATAGGGGTGCGCTTGCGGCAGGGGTTCGGTGCGAAACACGTCCAGCGTGGCCTGCGCGACCTGCCCCGAGTCCAGCGCCACCAGCAAGGCGTCATCGTCAATCAAACTGCCGCGCCCGGGGTTGATAAGCGACGCGCCACGCGGCAACCAGGCCAGCGTTTGCTCGTTCAGAATGCAGTCCGTGGCTTTGGTCGCAGGCAGCAAAGTGACCACGATCTGCGCCCGCTCCAGCACCGCGCGCAGACCCGCGTCGCCGTGGTGACAGGCGATCGCATCATGGGCTTTCGCGGTGCGGCTCCAGCCCAGAACCTCGAACCCCAGCGCCGCCAACGCCTGCCCACAAGCCGTGCCCAAGGCCCCAAGCCCCAGCATCGCCACCGGCCGATCCGAGGCCAGCGGCGGGATCACCGGCCGCCATTGCCCGTTTTGCGCCGCCAGCACCGCGTCAATCCCCAGATGGGCGCGCAGCACATGGCCGACGACATATTCCACCATGCCCTGTGTCAAGCCGGGATCAACCATGCGGCACAGGGGTTGCGTCAACGTCGGGATGGTCACGATCCGCTCGACCCCGGCCCACAGGCTCTGCACCAGTTTGCAGGTAACAAAGGGCGTGAAATCAGCGGGCGTATCGCCGCCGGGAGCGTAGATCATCACATCGACATCGGCGGGCGCGGCGTTCAGCGTCAGCGTGGCCTCCACCCCGGCCTCGGCCAGAGCCTTGCGCAACGGTGCCTCCCATGTCGGCCAAAGCCGTTGCCCGGCAGCAAACAGGATCGTCGTCATGCGCGCTCCCTTGGGCGATGCACGCAGGCGCTTTGCACCAGTCCAAAGCCGATCAGGATCATCAGCATCGCCGACCCTCCATAGGACACCAGCGGCAGCGGCACCCCGACCACCGGGGCAAGCCCCATCACCATCGCCATATTCACCGCGAAATACAGGAAAAAGTTGCCCGCGATGCCCAGGATCAGCAGCGAGGCAAAGCGGTTCTTGCTTTTCATCGCGGCAATCACGCAGGTCGCCAGAATCGCGATATACAGGACCAGCAGGAACACCGAGCCGATAAAGCCGAATTCCTCGGCCAGGGTGTTGAAGATGAAGTCGGTGTGTTTCTCGGGCAGGAAGTTCAGCCGCGATTGCGTGCCCTGCATGAAGCCACGCCCCGACCAGCCGCCCGAGCCCAGCGCGATCATCGCCTGATTGATGTGATACGAGCTGCCCAGCGGGTCCAGCGTCGGGTCCAGAAACGCGTCGATCCGGCGGAACTGATAGTCGCGCAGCAGTTGCCAGGACGTCCCGCGCGAGGTGAAGACCAGCGCAATCAACGCCGCGCCCGCCCCGATCACCCCGCCGAAATACCACAGGCTGACGCCGGCGAAAAACATCACCATGCCGCCGCCACCCAGGATCAACAGCGCGGTGCCAAGATCCGGCTGCTTGAGCACCAGGAATGCGGGAACGGCGATCAGGAGAACCGCCACCGCGACCCAGATCGGGTTCGAGACCCGGCGCGTGTCAAGCCAGTCGTAATAGGCCGCCATCGCCATGATCACGGTGATCTTGGTCATTTCCGAGGGTTGCAGGCGGATCGGCCCGAGTTCCAGCCAGCGTTGCGCGCCCATGCCGACCGAGCCGAAGAACTCGACGCCCAGCAGCAGCACCACCGACACCGTATAGCCAATCGCGGCCATGCTGCGCCAGAACCAGAGCGGCACGAACCCGACGACGAACATCGCCGCCAGCGCCAAGCCGTAGCGTTCCATCTGTGGCTCGGCCCAGCGGTCGAAATCACCGCCCGCCACCGAATACAGCTGCAGGAAACCGACGCAGGCCACCGCCGTCAGCAGCACCACCAGCGCCCAGTTGATATAAAGCACCTTGGACAGGCCGGTCGGCGTGTGTTTGACGTTGTATTCAAGATAGCTCATGCGCGGCTCCGCCTGGCGTGCGGATCGGCGGCAGGGCCGATACGGTCGGTGATCTCGCGGATCATCGATTTAATGCGATTGCGCTGCGACTGCGGATAGGCCTCCAGCGGGGGCAGCCCGCCATTCTGCGCGGCAAGGATGATATCGCGGGCGATAGGGGCGGCGACCGACGAACCACCGCCGCCATGTTCCACCACAACCGACACCGCGTAACGCGGCGTTTCGGCGGGGGCAAAGGCCACGAACAGCGCGTGATCGCGGCGGTTCCACGCCAGTTGATCCTGCCGCCGGATGCCCGCCTCGCGTTCGGCGGTGGTGATCGAAAACACCTGGCTGGTGCCGGTTTTCCCGGCCATTTGCAGCGCCGCATCGACAATGCGCGACGAATAGGCCGTGCCGCGGTTGCCGTTCGACACTTCCCACATCCCGCGCCGAACCTGCGCCAAGGCCGCCGCCGACAGGCCCAGCGTGGGTTGCTCGGGGATCGGTTGTTCAACATCGTCAATCGTATGCACCAGCCGCGGCAGGATCGCCCGGTTGGTGGCAAGGCGCGCGGTCATCACCGCCAGTTGCAGCGGTGTGGTCAGCACAAATCCCTGCCCGATCGAGGCGTTGATCGTATCGCCGACCACCCACTCGGCATCACGCCGCTCACGCTTCCATTCGCGCGACGGGTTCAGCCCGCTCGACACGCCGGACAAGGGCAGATCATAGCGCACACCCAGCCCCAGGCGCTCGGACATGGCGTTGATGCTGTCGATGCCAACCCGTTGCGCCATCTCGTAAAAATAGACATCGCAGCTTTCCGCCAGCGCCGAGATCAGGTTCACGCGGCCATGGCCCCCGCGGTTCCAGCAGTGAAAGCGCCGACCGCTGACTTCCAGATGCCCGGGGCAGAAAATCCGCTCCTCGGGGGTGGCCAGACCGTCTTCGTAGGCGGCCAGCGCCGTGACCATCTTGAAGGTCGAGCCGGGCGGATAGGCACCCTGCACCGCCTTGTTCGACATCGGGCGATGGTCGTTGTCGCGCAGTCCTGCGTAATCCGCCACCGAAATGCCGCGCACGAACAGATTGGCATCGAATGACGGTGCCGAGGCCAGCGCCAGAATATTGCCGCTGGCGATCTCCATCACCACCGCCGAGGCGCTTTCCTCGCCCAGCCGCGCCAGACAGAAGGCCTGCAACTGGCGATCCAGCGTCAGTTGCACGTTCACACCGGGGTCGCCCTCCTGGCGGTCGAGTTCGCGCATCTCGCGGCCAACCGCGTTCACCTCGATGCGCCGATGCCCGGCGCTGCCGCGCAGGTGTTCCTCCATCTCGCGCTCGACGCCGATCTTGCCGATCTGAAAGCGCGGGATCATCAGCAAGGGGTCCGGGTTCTCGCGGGCGGCAAGGTCCCGTTCGGACACCGGACCGACATAGCCCACGGAATGCGCGAAATCGGCGCCAAACGGATAGAACCGGGTCAGGCCAACCTCGGGCGTGATACCGGGCAGGGCGGGGGCGTTGGCGGCCACCCGCGCCACCTCTTCCCAGTTCAACTGGTCGATGATCGTCACCGGAACAAACGGCCGATGCCGCATGATCTCACGCTCGGCGCGGATGATGTCCTCTTCCGACAGGGCGATAAGCTGCGCCAGACGGTCCAGCGCCGGGCGCGCGTCGCCGGCATCCTCGCGCACCAGCACGATCCGATAGTTCTGCACGTTTCCGGCCAGCACCGCGCCATTGCGATCCAGGATCAGCCCGCGAGAGGGCGGCAAAAGCCGGATGTTGATGCGGTTTTCCTCGGCCAGAAGCCGGTATTCCTCGGCCTGACCCAATTGCAACGAGCGCATCCGCAGCACCAGCACGCCGGCAAACGCCAGTTGCACGCCGCCCAGCAGCGCCGCGCGCCGCGAAATCTTGCGGGCGCTTTCTTCGGCTTCCTTTGGCGGGCGTTTCATACTTTGCGACCCAAATCATCAACCTCGCCAGTCGCGGCCTTGCGCACCCGCAACAGACTTTGCAGGCCCCAGACCACCAGCGGATACGAGGCCAGTGTGAAGACAAGTTGGATGAGGCTCAAGTCAAGCGGGGGGCGTGGGCTCATCACAATCACAAGACCCAGCCGATTTCCGACAAACATCGCCACGATCACCGCCGAGACCAGCGCCCATTCCAGAAAGATATGCATCTCGCGCACCACCGACTGCCGCCGCCGCAGGAACTCCGTGCCCGCCAGCACCATCAGCGCCCAAAGGCCGGGCGGACGAAACAGAAAGAGATCCTCGATCAGGAACACCGCGACGATGGCGATGGCGGGCAAATGCGCGGGGCGGCGCAGTACCCAGGCCAGCGTCAATGTCAGCAAGAAATCGGGGCGGGGCAGGCTGCCTTCGGGGATCGACAGGGGCAGCATGCGAATCAGGATCGTCAAGCCGGCGATCAGCAGCCACAACCCCAGGCTGACCAGCGTATCCCAGCGCAGGAACTCATTCATTCGCGCCACCCTCAGCGCCGCCGGGAATCGGCAGCGCCGGAACCGGTGCCACGGTTTCGGTCATCGTATCCGATGTGTCTTCGGGCGTATCCGGCCTGAACGGCAGACCCGTGACCGGATCGAGCGGCGTGCCGCTGGCATCCAGCGGGCGCAGCAATGTGCCGGATTGCTCGATGCGTTCCGCCGGGCGCGAGCGCAGAATCCGCAGGAAATCCAGCCGCCCGTAATCCGCCGCCAGCATCACCCGCAACCGCCCGTCGCTGCCTTGCACCACCTCACCGACCAGCAGGCCGGGCGGAAAAACCCCACCATCCGAGGCACTGACCACCCGGTCGCCCGGGCGCAACGCATCGGCATTGTCAACAAATTCCAGCACCGGCACCGGGCTGTTGTCGCCGCTCAGCAACGCGCGCTGCCCGGACGGCTGTACCATCACCGGCACGCGACTGTTGGAATCGGTCAGCAGGATCACCCGCGACGAGCGATCCCCCACGCCGGCAATGCGCCCTGCCACACCAAGCCCATCCATCACCGCCCAGCCATCGACGATACCATCGCGCGCGCCGACGTTCAGCAGCACCGACTGGCGATACGGCGAGCCCGAATCCGCCATGACAACGCCCGTCACATGCGTCAGTTGCGGGTCCAGCCGTACCCGCGCCATATCCAGCAATTGCGCGTTGCGTTGCTCCAGTTGCAACGCCGCTTCCCGCCATGCCCGCATTTGCTGCAACTCGCGGCGAAGCTCTTGGTTCTGTTCATAAATCCGGGTATAACTGCGGAAATCCTCGACCATGCGCGCCAGTTGCGTGACCGGCGCCATCGCCCAATCCATGTTCGGCACGACGGTATCGACCACCGCACTGCGGAACCGCTCCACGCGCGGGCTGTCGATGCGCCACAGCAGGAACAGCCCCAGCAGGAAGATCGCCAGTACCGCCAGAACAAGGCGGCGTACCGGGCGGGCAAAATCGGCCTCGTTGTTGCGGTCGCTTGGCACGTCGATCCCTCTCGGCGGACCTCTCGGTCAGCTGTCGTAATCGATGGCGTGGCGCAGCTGCTTTTCGTATTCCAGCGCCTTGCCGGTTCCCAACGCCACGCAGTTCAACGATTGGTCGGCCACGGTGATGATCAACCCGGTCTGCTCGCGCAGCGCCAGATCCAGATCACCCAGCAGCGCGCCGCCACCGGTCAGCATCACGCCCCGGTCGACGATATCCGCCGCCAGATCGGGCGGCGTGGTCTCCAGCGCGATCATCACCGCCTCGCAGATCGTCTGCACGGTTTCCGACAGCGCCTCGGCCACCTGGCCCTGCGTGATCTCGATTTCCTTGGGCACGCCGTTCAGCAGGTCGCGGCCGCGGATCTGCATGACCTTGCCGCGCCCGTCGTCGGGCATCCGCGCCGTGCCGATGGTGGTCTTGATCCGCTCGGCCGTTGATTTGCCGATCAGCAGGTTCTGATGGCGGCGCAAATAGCTGATGATCGCCTCGTCCATCCGGTCGCCACCGACGCGCACCGAACGCGCATAGACAATGTCCCCCAAGGACAGCACCGCAACCTCGGTTGTTCCGCCGCCGATATCGACCACCATCGAGCCGGTCGGATCGGTGATCGGCATCCCCGCGCCAATCGCCGCCGCAATGGGCTCCGAGATCAGGCCAGCGCGCCGCGCACCCGCCGACAGGACCGACTGCCGGATCGCACGTTTCTCGACCGGGGTGGCGCCATAGGGCACGCAGACAATGACCTTGGGCTTTGAAAAGGTTGAGCGACGCGTCACCTTGCGGATGAAATGCTTGATCATTTCCTCGGCCACGTCGAAATCGGCAATGACCCCGTCGCGCATCGGGCGGATCGCCTCGATACTGCCCGGCGTGCGGCCCAACATCAGCTTGGCATCCTCGCCAACGGCCAAAACCTGCTTGCGGCCATCTTTCACATGATAGGCGACGACCGACGGCTCATTCAAGATGATGCCCCGGCCCTTGACGTAGACAAGCGTATTCGCTGTGCCCAAATCGATCGCCATATCTGACGAAAACAGGCCCCTGAGTCCAAACATTGCGCGGCTTTCCAATAAAATAGCACGACACCCCCGCACAGGCGGGGGCATTCGGCGTCGTTATAGGCTTGGTGGAGTGTTGGCGTAAAGGGTCGACTGCCCGCTTATAGGCGCTAATCTGCCGCCCCGTGTGTCACGTTGCGGTCATCTTGCCCCTTCATCTTGCAAAAAATACTCATCTTGGAATCACGGGCGCGCATGTGTGCCGGCAAGGCGGGGGGGACGCGCGCCCCCCCCCTGTTCCGCTCAACTCGCCGATTGCATCAGCGCCGAGTTGCTGGGCCGCCCCTGACCCGCGTGCAGTCGGTTCAGCGCGTTCACATAGGCCTTGGCCGAGGCCACCACCGTGTCCGTATCCGCCGATTGCCCGGTGAACACCCGTCCATCCAGGCTCAGCCGTACCGAGACCGTCGCCTGCGCATCGGTCCCCTCGGTCACGGCTTGCACCTGATAAAGGTCCAGTTTCGCGCCATGCGGGTAGATCATCTTGACGGCGTTGAACACCGCATCGACAGGCCCGTCGCCGGTGGCATCGACAAACTGCTCGACACCTGCCACCGCCAGCGTCAATTCGGCCTCTTGCGGGCCTTCGGTGCCGCAGACCACGCGCAGCTTGCGCACCTGCAGGTGATCATCCGCCGCCGACGCCGAGGCATCGGCCAGCAGCGCGATCAGGTCGTCGTCATAGACTTCCTTCTTGCGGTCGGCCAACGCCTTGAAGCGCACGAACACGTCCTTGAGCTGGTTGTCACCCAACTCATAGCCCAATTCCCCCAGTTTCGCGCGCAGCGCCGCGCGGCCCGAATGTTTGCCCAAGGCGATATTCTTGGCATTCAGCCCGATATCTTCCGGGCGCATGATCTCGAAGGTCTGCACGTTTTTCAGCACGCCATCCTGATGGATGCCGCTTTCGTGCAGAAACGCGTTCTTGCCGACCACCGCCTTGTTGAACTGCACCGCAAAGCCGGAAACCTGACTGACCCGGCGGCTCAGATGCATGATCTTGGTGGTGTCGATGCCGGTCCGGTACGGCATGATATCGTTGCGCACCCGCATCGCCATCACCACCTCCTCCAGCGCGGTGTTGCCGGCACGCTCGCCCAAGCCGTTGATCGTGCACTCGATTTGCCGCGCGCCGGCCTCGACCGCCGCCAAGGCATTCGCCGTCGCCATGCCCAGATCGTTGTGGCAATGCGTGGCAAAGATGATCTCGTCGGCGCCCGGCACCCGCTCCAGCAACATGCGGATCAGGTCGGCGGATTCGCGCGGCGCGGTGTAGCCCACCGTGTCGGGGATGTTGATCGTCGTGGCGCCTGATTTGATCGCCGCTTCGACCACGCGGCACAGATAGTCATGCTCGGTGCGCGTGGCATCCATCGGCGACCATTGCACATCGCCGCACAGATTGCGCGCATGGGCGACGGTCGCCTGGATCTTTTCGACCATCTGCTCCTGGTCCAGCGCGGTGATGTCGCGGTGCAGCGGCGAGGTGCCGATAAACGTGTGAATGCGCGGGCGGGCGGCGTGTTTCACCGCCTCCCAGCAGCGGTCGATGTCGTTGGTGCTGGCGCGCGCCAGACCGCAGATCACCGCGTTTTTCGATTGCGCGGCTATCGCCGAAACCGCCTCGAAATCGCCATCCGAGGCAATCGGGAACCCGGCCTCGATGATATCGACGCCCATATCGTCCAGCAACTGCGCGATTTCCAGCTTTTCTTCGTGGCTCATGGTGGCGCCGGGCGATTGCTCGCCGTCGCGCAAGGTCGTGTCAAAGATCAATACGCGGTCTTGTTGTGTCTTGTCAGTCATGGGATTTCTCGTGCTTCCGGAGTGTCTTAGCAATGTGCCTGTGGTGTGACATGGGCGCTGGCTACCTCTGAGCGGTCGCGCCCAAGGGCACGCTCAGAGGCTGCCAAGCAGCAGCAGGCCGCGCAGACCAATCCCGTGACCGGCAAAGGCCGGTTGCGATTCAGACGCAAAAGGGGGGCGCGTGCATTCCATGCGGGCGACTATAATCCGCGAAACCGAAAAGAAAAGGCCGAATTCGCGGGGGCGTCGCGTTTTGCTTCGGGGTGATGGGCGGCGCTCGTCAGGCTGAAATCTGCGGCGGCCAGGGGCGCTGCGCATCGGCGGCGATCCACGCCTGCACCCACTCCGGCAATGCAGGCCCCTCCAGATCGGTGCACCCCATCTGGGCCATCAACTGCGCGGGTGGCAGAATGCCCGAGGGCTGCGTCGCGGCGATGCGCACCAGCAGGTTGTTCAGCGCCACGCCGTTGCGCCACATGGACTGGTCGAGATACACGAAACGGTGGTCCCAGCCCACAACCCGGCTGTGCATCTCGAAGCGTTGAAACATCCGAATGCGCTGCCGATACCGCACATGCGACCCGGCCACCGTCATCCCCCAACCGCGCGCCCTTATCGCCGCAATAAAGCCCGTGCGGATCATCAACGGAATGCGGCCCAGATCATACAGCGTCAGGGTGCGCCCATTGTTCAATTCCATCCACGGGTCCAGATCCCACGGCCAGCAAATATGCGTTGAAACATGGGGTTCAAACAGGCCAAGCGGACGCGCGCCATGTTGATAGCGCTCTTTGATCAGTCGGATAACAGGGTACATGGGCACGGCCTCTGGTCACGCGGTCGGGGTCAGTCCCCGCAATGCCGCCACCTTGCCACGCACGTCAAGTCAGGCGTGGCGTCACGAAAAAGGACGCCTGTTTACCAAACGGTGATCCTTTGCCGTCAGACTTGCCCCCGCGTCGGCATTGATGGTTCCGCAAAAGCCGCGTAACCTTGGGGCAATCATCCAAAGGGCAGAGCAAATGACAGAGGCGTTTCAAAAGGCCTATACGCGGGCCGAGAAGGTCTCGGATGCGGTCGTGCATGTCGCGGGGCTGTCGCTGGTCTTGATGGCGGTGCCGGTTTTGATCGTTTTGACCGCGCTCTATCGCGGCGACGCCGCCTCGGTGACCGGGGTGTCAATCTATGGCGCGGCCCTGTTCGCGATGATCTTGTTCTCGGCGCTCTATAACATCGGCGAAACCTCGGGGTTTGGCCGGGCCAGAGAATGGTTGCTGCGCCGTCTGGATCACTCGGCGATCTACCTGAAAATTGCCGGCACCTACACGCCGTTTACCCTGCTGTCAGGGCATGGTGTGGCCTTGACCATCGGTGTCTGGGCAGGCCGCTTTTGCCGGGATCACCCTGAAAATCATCTCGCCCGAGCGGTTCAAATGGGCGGCGCTGGCGCTGTATCTGGGCATGGGCTGGGCGGGGGTCGTGGCGGGCGGCTCGCTGTTTGCATCCTTGCCGGTGCCGGTTCTGGTGCTGATGAGCATTGGCGGCGGGCTTTATACCCTGGGCGTCGTTTTCTACCTCTGGCGCGAGCTGCCGTTCCATTACACCATCTGGCATGTCTTTGTTTTGGCAGCCAGTTTCGTGTTTTATGCGGCGGTTCTGGTGTTTGTTTTCATGGCACCCACGGCCTGATGACCGGCTAACCCTCGCGCAGGATATCGAGGAATGCTGGCCCGAACCGTTCGGCGGATTTCTCACCAATCAGCCGCGTCAATCCGGCGATGTCACCGGGCTTCTGGCTGGCCAATCGCGCGCGTTGCGCCGTGGTCAGGGACAGCGGTTTGAGCGTGCCACAAGCACCACGCATCAAGCTCTGCTCCGCGTCCATCAGCCGATCAAACAAAGATCCATCGCCCTTTGCCGCCAGTTTGACACGGGCGGGGTGCTCGGGCGCATCGTCGTGACCGGTGAGCACCGACAGGAAATTTGCCCCGTAGCGCTCCAGTTTGGTTGCCCCGACGCCGGAAATCCGCGCGAACGCGTCCAGTGAGGCCGGGCGCTTTTCGGCCATTTCGATTAGCGTTCGGTCGTTGAAAATGAAATAGGGTGGCACCTTGGCCGCCTGCGCCAACTCACGGCGCAGCGCCTTGAGCGCCGAGAGCATCGGCGCATCATCATCCGACACCAGCGCTTTCGGTTCATGCTGCGTGGTCGCCTTTTCCACGCTGTCTGCCCGAAATTGAAGGGATGATTCGCCCCGCAGGATCGGCCTTGCGCTCTCGGTCATGCGCAGTGCGCCATGGCGATCCGGGTCGGGCCGCACCAGATCGCGGCCCATCATCTGCCGGAAAACCGCCTGCCAACTGGCGCGCTTCAGATCCTTGCCCACGGCAAAGGTCGGCAGTTGATCATGGCCGCGCTGGCGCACTTTGTCGGTGGCGTTGCCGGTCAGGATGTCGATCAGATGATGCGTGCCAAAACTCTCGCCGGTGCGCAGCATTGCCGACAGCGCCTTTCGCACCGGGTCCGTCGCGTCAAACAACCGGGCGGGCGTTTCGCACAGGTCGCAATTGCCGCAGGGCTCGCTGATCTCGCCAAAATAGGCCAGCAGCATGCGTCGGCGGCACGAGGTGGCCTCGGCCAGACCCAGCAGCGTGTTCAGCCGCCCGTGATCGGCCTGGCGACGTTCGGCCGGGGCATTGGAGTCGTCGATTTGCGCGCGTCGCAGGCGGATATCATCGGGGCCAAACAGGGTCAGCGTGTCGGCTGGCAGGCCATCGCGCCCGGCGCGGCCAATTTCCTGATAATAGGCCTCGATGGATTTGGGCAGATCGGCGTGCGCAACCCAGCGCACATCGGGTTTGTCGACCCCCATGCCAAACGCCACCGTGGCGCAGACGATCAACCCGTCCTCGGTCTGGAACAGCCCTTCGACCTTGCGCCGCTCCCAGTCCTCCAACCCGCCGTGATAGGCGCGCGCCGGGTGCCCGGCCTCGACCAGCGCCTTGGCCAGGGTTTCGGTGCGCGCCCGGGTCGCGCAATACACGATGCCCGATTGCCCACGCCGCGTCGCGGCAAAGGCCATGATCTGTTTGCGCGGGCTGTCCTTGACGGCAAAGGCCATCCGGATATTCGGGCGATCGAACCCGTGCAGAAAGGTTGGCGGGTCCTCGCCATCGAACAGCCGCTCGACGATTTCCGCGCGCGTCGCGGCGTCGGCGGTGGCGGTAAACGCGGCCAGTGGCACCCCAAGCGCGCGGCGCAGCGCGCCGATGCGCAGGTAGTCGGGGCGGAAATCATGCCCCCATTGGCTGACGCAATGCGCCTCATCCACGGCGATCAGGCGACAGTTGGAGCGCCGCAGCAGCGACGTGGTGGCGCTGGTGGCCAGGCGCTCGGGCGCGATGTAGAGCAGCTTCAAACGGCCTTCTTCGAGCGCGGCAAAAATCTCGTCGTTTTCCTCTGGAGAGTTTCCCGAGGTCAACGAGGCCGCCGGGACTCCGGCCAGTTGCATCGCGCCAACCTGATCGCGCATCAAGGCAATCAGCGGCGAAATTACCACCGTCAACCCCTCACGCGCCAAAGCAGGCAGTTGAAAACAAAGGGATTTTCCGCCGCCGGTCGGCATGATCGCCAGAACATCCTGCCCGTCGATCACGGCGCGTACGATGTCTTCCTGGCCGGGTCGGAATTGCGAGAATCCAAAGACCCGCGCCAGCAGCGCGTTGAGCGTTTCCGAAGGGGCGGCCGTTTCGCCGGAAAGATATGTCACAGGATCAAAGCAGCGCCGACATGTTGTTGATGATCACGATCCGGATCGCGTAAATCGCCAGCAGAACAATCAGCGGCGCCAGATCGAGGCCACCCATGCTGGGCAGGAAGGTCCGAATCCGCGAGTAAATCGGGTCCAGCAACTTGTTCAGCCCGTCCCAGATCTGCGCAACCAGGGGCTGGCGCAGGTTCAGGACCTGAAAATTGATCAGCCATGACATGACAACATGCGCGATCACGATCCACCAGATCACGTTGAGGATGAGGAAAAGGATCTGAATGACAGACAGCATGGCGGCTCCGAAGGTTATGAGACTTGGCTTATCAGGTAGAGTGCGTTGCCGCCAAGAGCAAGGCCATTGGCCCGTCAGCCGATTTCATCCATCGGCATTTCGATCGGGCTGATGCCGTCGGGCACATAGCGTTTAATCATCTCGATCAGCAGCGGTTTCTTCAACGGCTTGGTCATGACATGGTCCAGACCCGCGGCAAGGATGTCGTCTTTGTCGCCGGCCATCGCGTGTGCCGTCAGGGCGACAATGGGGATCTGTGCCCCGCCGGGCAATTGGCGGATTTCGCGGGTTGCCTCGCGCCCATCCATTTCGGGCATTGAAATATCCATGAAGATCAGGTCCGGGCGGTGCGAGACAAAGCTGTCGACCGCGGCGCGCCCGTCCTCGGCCATGATCAGATCGATGGCCAGACCCTGCACCATTTTCGAAAAGACCAGGCGGTTGGTGCGATTGTCCTCGGCGCACAGAATGCGCATCAGGCGCGTGCCGGTTTGTGGGGTAAACTGCGCCTTTTGCGTTGACGCAATCGGGGCGTCGAGCTTTTCGGGCGAGGACAGGAGCTGGAGCTGGCGCACAAGGTCGTGGCGCAGCATGGGTTTTTGTAAAATTGACCGTATTTCGGGGATCGCGGGATGGTCCGACGTGACCGATGGGCTGGAACTGAGCAGGATGACCGGCAGATCGAAGCCGTTTTGCCGCAGCTTCAGCGTCAGGGCCAAACCATCCATCCCCGGCATTTCGTGATCGGTGATCAGCAGATCAAAATTCGGGCGGTCAGGGTCCGTTTGCGCGGCGGCGATACGGGTGTATGCGTCAATCCCCGTTGCGCAGAGCGTGACTTTCAGACCCTGTGCCGCCAGTTGACGTTCCAGAATCGTGCGGTTGATCAGATGATCGTCGGCCACCAGCACATGTTCAAGGTGGATCGGATCGGCGGGCAATAGTTGTGTGGTTTCGGTCAGCGGCAAGGTGAGCGTGAAGCCAAAGCACGACCCTTTGCCAAAGTCACTCTCGACCCAGATCTGCCCGCCCATCAGCTCGATCAGGCGGCGGGTGATGGCCAGACCCAGCCCGGTGCCCTCGAATTTGCGATTCGCCTGATCGTCGACCTGCGCGAATTCGCCGAACACGCGTTGGATGTTCTCGGGGGCAATGCCGATGCCGGTGTCCTCGATGGTGACGTTCAACTGTTGCATCCCGTTGCCGACATCGAAGCCCACCACCCGAATCAGAACGTGGCCTGACTCGGTAAACTTGACCGCGTTGCCGATCAGATTGGTCAAAACCTGCCGCATCCGGCCCGGGTCGGCCATGAAACGTGTCGGCAGGAACAGATCGTAATCCATGAGCAAATCAATCGAGCGCTTGCGCGCCCCCGCTTGCAGCAGGATCAGGATTTCATGGATGCAGCGCTCCAGATCGAAGGGTTCCGGGAACAGCGTCAGCTTGTCGGCCTCGATCTTGGAGAAATCGAGGACATCGTTGATAATGTTCAACAATGCTTCGCCCGAGGAGCGAATCGTCTCGGCGTAGAGCCGTTGTTCGTCGCTCAGTTGCGTGTCGCACAACAGTTCCGACATGCCCACGACGCCATTCATCGGCGTGCGGATTTCGTGGCTCATATTCGCCAGGAACGCCGATTTCGCGCGATTCGCGGCCTCGGCATGGCGGCGCGCCTCCTCGAGTTCGGCGGCATGACGCTCCACGTCGGTGATGTCACGCACCAGACTGACGATATCGCCGCCGCGCGCGCGGCGGTCATGGATTCGCGCGGTATCGCCGCGCGAGAATTTCAGGATGATGGGTTCTATCCGTTCATCCGTCCAGCGCCGCTCCATCCTTTCGATCCAGGCTTGTGGGGGCGTTTCCTCCAGGACGACACGCCCATCGAGCGCAAGAATTTCAAGCAATCGGCGGTAGGGGACACCCGGTTGCACCTCGGCGTAGCCCGCAAACACCCCCAGATAGGCCTGATTGGCGATCACCAGCTCTTGATTGCGGTTAAAGACGGCAAAACCATCGTGCAGGGTGTTGATCGAATCCCACAGGCGCCGTTCGGCCATGACCGCGTTTTGATGCGCGGATTCCACGTCTTCGCGCGCGCGCACCTGAAGGTTTTTCGCCTCGGCAACGCGCAATGCCTCCTCCAGCGCCGAGGTCCGGCCATTCTGGCGCAGGTTGTGCAGCTCAACGCGGGCCTGTTCCAGCAGTGACAGAGCGGACTCAAGTTCACGCGTGCGATGTTCAAGCTGCCTTTCGGCAGTCAGACGCGCGCGGCGCTCTGACGTCAGCTTGTCGAACATGGTCATGGACGCATGGATCCCTGAAAAAATACGGACCGACACCGAGGTCGGTCCGCCCAGAATTGTCGTGATCCATGAAGACCTGCTTAACCGCAGGTCATTTTTTTTCTTACAAACGTTCGATTGCCAGCGCGATGCCCTGACCGCCGCCGATACACATGGTGATCAGGCCGAAGCGACCGCCGGTGCGCTCCAGCTCATACAGCGCCTTGATCGTGACAATCGCGCCGGTCGCGCCCACCGGATGCCCCAGGGCAATCGCGCCGCCGTTGGGGTTCACTTTGGCCGGGTCGAGGCCAAGCGCCTTGTTGACCGCCAGCGCCTGCGCGGCGAAGGCCTCGTTCGATTCGATCACGTCGAACTCAGCGGGTGACATGCCGATGCGGCGGCACAGCATTTCCACCGCCGGGATCGGGCCGACGCCCATCACCTCGGGGCGCACGCCGGCCACGGCATAGCCCAGCACGCGGGCGCGCGGCACCAGACCTGCCGCGCGTGCCACATCGCCCCGCGCCAGAACAACGGCCGCCGCACCATCATTGATGCCGCTGGCATTGCCCGCCGTCACGGTGCCGTCTTTCTGAAACGCGGGGCGCAGCCCGGCCAAAGCCTCGAGCGTGGTTTTCTTCGGGTGCTCGTCGGTGTCGAAGGCAATATCACCCTTGCGCGATTTCAGCATGAAAGGCGCGATCTGATCGACGAACCGCCCCTCGGCAATGGCGCGGGCGGCGCGTTCCTGGCTTTCCAGCGCAAAGGCGTCTTGCTGCGCGCGGGTGATCTCATGTTCGGCGGCGACGTTTTCGGCGGTGACGCCCATGTGACCGGTGCCGAACGGGCAGGTGAGGGCGCCCAGCATCATGTCCTGCACCTTGGCGTCGCCCATCTTCTGGCCCCACCGCGCGGCGGGCACGCTGTAGGGCGCGCGGCTCATCGATTCGGCACCCCCGGCCAGCGCGTAATCGGCATCCCCCAGCGCCAGCGCCTGCACCGCCGAAACGATGGCCTGCGCGCCCGACCCGCACAGCCGGTTGACGTTCATCGCCGGTGTCGTGTCGGGGATGCCGGCCTGCATGGCGGCGACGCGCGACAGATAGGCGTCGCGCGGTTCGGTGTTGATGACATGGCCAAAGACCACGGTGCCGATTTGCGCCGGGTCAATCCTGGCGCGCTCAAGGGCGGCTTTGGTGACATGGGTGGCAATGTCGGACAGCGGGTTGTTGGCGAGACTGCCGCCAAAGGTCCCAATCGCGGTGCGCGCGCCGCTGAGTATGACAATCTCGTCCATGAGCATCCCCTGTGTGTGCTGTGTTGGTCCGATGTTTTATAACCACGGCGCGGCCGTTCTGCAAAGAGCGGGCTTGGTGCGGAACGTCACGTTCTGCGGTGGGGACGGCGCTTGGGCCCCATCGAGGGGCCACGCGCGCCGGGGGGCCAGCCCCAGCACCCCGCCCAAGGGGGCCACCGCCCCCTTGGGGAACCCGGTGAGTATTTGCGGCAAGATGAAGGCGCGTGGTCAGCCGCGTTTGCGCTCGGTCTTTTTGCGGATTTTCATGCGTTTGGCTTTGGTCGCGGCGGTTTTGCGGCCCAAAGTGCGCCCGGCTTTGCCACGCGGTTGGCGGGGAATTTCCCGGCCTTCGACCTCGAGGAGTTCCAGCAGCAAGCCGCCGGTCATCGCCTCGGCCTCGGCCAGTTTGACCTGCACGCGTTGCCCCAGTCCCAGCACCTGCCCCGAGCGTTCGCCGGTCAGGGTCTGGCCCTCGACGTCGTGGCGGAAGAATTCATTGCCCAGGGTGCGGATCGGGATCAGGCCGTCCGCGCCGGTTTCGTCCAGTTTCACGAACAGCCCGAACCGCGCGACTCCGGCGATGCGACCCGAGAACGTGGCGCCGATGCGGTCGGCCATGAAGGCGGCGAGGTAGCGGTCGGTGGTGTCGCGTTCAGCGGTCATCGAGCGGCGCTCGGTTTCCGAGATCTGCGTCGCGGTTTCGGCGAGGTTTTCGATGTCCCAGTCTGACAGGCCGTCGTGTTTCGGGTTCGGCCCGAAGCGGTGTGCGGTGATCAGCGCGCGGTGCACGATCAGGTCGGAATAGCGCCGGATCGGCGAGGTGAAATGCGCGTAATTGCGCAGCGCCAGACCGAAATGGCCGAAGTTTTCCGCGCCGTAATAGGCCTGAGTCATGGACCTGAGCGTGGCCATGTTGATCAGTTCGTCAAATTCGCCCCCCTCGGCCTGATCCAGAAGCTTGTTCAGGTGGCGGGTCTGCAACACTTGCCCCTTGGCCAGCACCAGTCCGGCCGCCAGGGCCACCTCGCGCAGCGCGTTGATCTTTTCCAGCGTCGGTTCCTCATGGACCCGGAACAGCAGCGGCGTGCGGCGTTCGATCAGGGTCTCGGCGGCGGCGACATTGGCCATCACCATGAATTCCTCGATCACCTTATGGGCATCGAGACGTTCCTTGAAGGCCACCGACGTCACCTTTCCGTCCTCGCCCAGGATGATCTGGCGTTCGGGCAGGTCAAGGTTCAGCGGTTGGCGCACCTCGCGGGCGATCAGCGTGGCTTTCCAGGCGGCATGAAGATGGCCCAGCATCGTCGCCAAGGGTTCGGTTGCGTCGTCAAAGCGCCCGTCGAACCCCGCCTGCGCCTGCTCATAACTCAAGGAGGCGCGTGACCGCATCACGGCGCGCTCAAAGCGGTGGGCGCGTTTGTTGCCCTGCGCATCCAGAACCATGCGCACGCTGAGAACCGGACGGTCGACGCCCTCGTGCAGGGAGCACAGATCGCCCGACAGACGGTCCGGCAGCATCGGCACCACGCGGTCGGGGAAATAGCTGGAGTTGCCGCGCTTGCGGGCCTCGCGGTCCAACTCGCTGCCGGGGGTCACATAGGCGGCGACATCGGCGATCGCCACCCAGACGACATGGCCGCCGGGGTTGGTGGTGTCGCTGTCCGGCTCGGCATAGACCGCGTCATCATGGTCGCGCGCATCCCATGGGTCGATGGTGATCAGGTCCAGCGCGCGCAGATCGGTGCGACCTTCGGCGCTGGCCTCCGGCGCGGCTTCGGCCTCGGCGATCACCTCGTCGGGAAAGCGATCCGGGATGCCGTGCTGGTGAATCGCGATCAGTGACACCGCGCGCGGCGCGCTGGGGTCGCCCAGCCGGGCGAGGATCCGCGCTTGCGGCAAGCCCATGCGGCGCGTGCCGCGCTGCTCGGCCTCGACCAATTCGCCGTCCCTGGCGCCTTTGGCATCGGCAGGGCTGACCATCCACTCCAGATCAACACCCTTGTCGATTGGCATGATGCGCCCGCCCTCGGACCCGGTGCGATAAATGCCCAGAACCGTGGCTGGCCCCGATTGCAGCTTGCGGATCGGATGCGCGTGATAGCCGTCGCTGCCTGCCGGCAACAGCTTGGCCAGGACCCGGTCGCCGGCACCCAGCGCGGGTTGGTCCTTGCCCGGCAGGATCTGGATGCGGGGCGGCGCGCCCTTGCCCTGCCAATCCGCGGGCTCTGCCAGCAGATCGCCGTCCTTGTCCGGCCCGCTGACCCGCAACACCGTGACCGGCGGCAGATCACCCGTCACCGCGCGCCGTTTGCGCCGTGTGAACAGCCCCTCGGCCTCCATCTCGGACAGCAGGCGTTTCAGATCAACCTTGGCCGCCCCCCCCTTGATCCCAAAGGCGCGGCCAATTTCGCGCAGCGTCGGTGTACCCTGCTGCTCGGACAGCCAGGCGGAGAGTTCGGATTTTGATGGCATATGGCTCATGGTTTGCAGGTAGCATGGCGCAATCGGGCCGTCACCTGCAAACCGGCACCGAAACCGCCCGCCGCCCCGAGTCTTTGTTCTTCAAATATCCTCAGGGGGTGAATGCGCGGCACGCGCAGAGGGGGCAGAATGCCCCCTGACGCCTTGGAACAGACCTCGCGCTTGCGCGTCCGCCAGGTTGCTCGAACGGCGCGCTTATATCGACCATTTGGGCGTGAACGGATGCTGCGCCGACAGGCCGCCATCCACCGCCAGCACCTGCCCGTTGACATAGGACGCCGCATCCGAGGCCAGAAACGCCACCGTTTGCGCAATCTCCTCGGCCTCGCCTCCGCGCCGCGTCGGGTTCAACTGGCCGATCTTGCCCTCGCGGCCCGTGGCGCGCGCGTCGTCGAACAGCGGCGCGGTCATCGGCGTCTCGATCAACCCCGGTGCCACGCCATTGATGCGAATGCCTTGCCCGGTCAGCGCCATCGCCGTGGTCTGCACAAGGCTGATCACCCCGGCTTTCGACGCCGAATAGGGGATCGGCCCGGCCCCCGCCCGCAGGCCCGCAACCGAGGCCGTCAGCACGATCGCACCACCCGCTTTCATATGCGGCAGGCACTCACGCACGGCGATCCACGGCCCCAGCAGATTGATCCGCAACACCTCCATGAAACTGTCGCTGGCGGTGTCGAGGCGTGGCACCATGCCGCCGGTGATCCCGGCGTTGGCGAATAGAATGTCGATGCCGCCGAAAGCCTCCAGCGCGGTCTTGACGATCCGCGCCACGCCCGCGTCGGTCGCGCAATCGGTTTGCACCGCCATGGCCCGCCCACCGTCGGCCTCGATCAGCTCGGCGGTGGCTTGCACCTCGGGCTTCACATCGGCCACCACCACGCAGGCCCCGCGCCGTGCCATCAACAGCGCGGTGGCCCGTCCGATCCCGCCCGCCGCGCCGCTGATGATTGCGGTTTTCCCGGTCAGATCGGTGGTGGCCGGATTGCTCATGCGCCTATTCCCCCAGCATCGGGTTGCGGCCCAGTTTGGTGACCATCGGCTCCCAGCCCGGATGGTTCAACCCCTTGCGCTTCTTGATCTCCATGCGCGCCAACTGGTCACGGTGCACCTCGTCGGGGCCATCGGCCAGACGCAACACCCGCGCGCCGGCATAGGCCACGGCGGTGCCGAAATCATTGCCGGTGCCACCACCGCCGCAGACCTGAATCGCCCAGTCGGCGACCTGACAGGCCATGACCGGCGCGGCGATCTTGATCATCGCGATCTCGGCGCGGGCTTCCTTGTTGCCCACCGTGTCCATCTTGTGCGCCGCGTGCAGCGTCAGCAGGCGACACTGGTCAATCATGATCCGCGCATTGGCGATGCGCTCGCGGGTCACGCCCTGATCGGCCACCGGCTTGCCAAAGGCCACGCGCTGCAAGGCGCGGTCCACCATGGTTTCCAACAGCCGCTCGGCCATGCCCACCAGCCGCATGCAGTGGTGAATCCGCCCCGGCCCCAGCCGCGCCTGCGCGATCTCGAAGCCACGCCCTTCGCCCAGCAGCATATTCGCCGCCGGCACGCGTACATTCTCGAACAACACCTCCGACGCCCGGTCCGGCACGCCGTAATAGCCAAACACCGGCAACGACCGCAGCACGGTGATCCCCGGCGCATCCATCGGCACCAGAATCATCGACTGCTGCTTGTGGCGGTCTGGGTTGCCCGGGTCGGTCTTGCCCATGAAGATGCAGATCTTGGTGGCCGGATTCGACGCGCCGGTGGTGTACCACTTGTGCCCGTTGATCACATATTCGTCGCCCTCGCGGGTGATCTCGGCCTGAATATTCGTGGCATCACTCGAGGCCACATCCGGCTCCGTCATCGCAAAACAACTGCGGATTTCCCCGGCCAGCAAGGGCTTCAGCCAGCGCTCCTTGTCGGCCTCGGTGCCAAAGCGCTCGATGACTTCCATGTTGCCGGTATCGGGCGCGTTGCAGTTGAACACCTCGGGCGCCAGAAAGCTGCGCCCCATGATTTCGCACAGATGCCCGTATTCCAGATTGCTCAGCCCCGCGCCCTTGTCCGAATCGGGCAGGAACAGGTTCCACAACCCCGCCGCCCGCGCCTTGGGCTTCAACTCGCCCATGATCGGATAGGTCGCAAACGGCCCCAATTCCTCGGCCTCGCGAAAGAACCGCGCCTCGTTCGGGTAGATATATTCATCCATGAAATCCTTGAGACGGGCTTCATAGTCGATGACAGCAGCGGATTTATCGGGGATCATGGGGCATTCCTCCTGTTTGGGTCAGCCTAGCGCCGAATTCTACAGCTGACAAGATCGTCTGACGATCTCACTTGACCAACGCGACCCCACACAGGCATGCTACCCCAAACAACGGAGGCACCAATGGCCGAAGCAGAACTCACCGACTGGATGTCCGCACAGGTCGCCGGCTTCCGCGGCCCGCTCACCCTGACCCGGCTCAAGGGCGGGCAATCGAACCCCACCTGGCGCATCGACGCCGCCTCCGGCCCCTATGTCCTGCGGCAGAAACCGCTGGGCAAAACCCTGCCCTCGGCGCATCAGGTGGATCGCGAATACCGGGTGATGAAGGCGCTCGCCGACACCGACGTCCCCGTGCCCCGTGTCCATGCCCTGTGCGAGGATGACTCGGTCATGGGCTCGATGTTCTTCGTCATGGAATACCTCGACGGGCGCACCCTGTTCGATCCGCAACTGCCCGACCTTACGCCCACCCAACGCACCGATATTTTCGACGCCATGAACCGCGCCATTGCCGCCATCTCGCTGGTTGACCCGCTCAAAGTCGGCCTTGACGATTTCGGGCGCCACGGCGGCTATGTCGAACGCCAGATCTCGCGCTGGACCAAACAATATCGCGCCTCGGAAACCGTCTCGATCCCGGCGATGGATGCGCTGATCGACTGGCTGCCGCAAAACAAACCCACCGCACCCGAGGAAATCCGCCTCGCCCACGGTGACTTCCGCCTCGACAATCTGATCCTGCACAAGACCGAACCGCGCGTGCTGGCGGTGGTCGATTGGGAACTCTCCACGCTGGGCTGCCCCTACGCCGATTTCGCCTATAACGTCATGGTCTGGCGCATCATGCCGGGCCTGTTTCGCGGGCTTGGCGGCCTCGACCTGACCGGCACCGGCATCCCGACCGAGGATGCCTATATCGCCGATTGGTGCCGCCGCACCGGCCGCACGCGCCCTGAAAACTTCGACTTCTACGTCATCCTCAGCCTGTTCCGCATCGCGGCCATCGTGCAGGGAATCGCCAAACGCGCGCTCGATGGCACCGCCAACGACACCCGCGCCGCGGAAATGGGCAAGATCGCCGGACCACTGGCCCAGATCGCGTGGCGCATGGCCGACCGATGAACAGCCAGGCCCACTCCGGCCCCGAATCCCTGGTCCGCGACATCCTGCAAGGGCTGGCCGAGGGGCGCTTTGTCCCCGGCCAACGCCTCGCCGAACCGGACCTGATGGCGCGCTACGGGCTGGGCCGCTCGACCGTGCGCGAGGCGCTGGGCAAACTGGCCGCCTCGGGCGTCGTCGTGCAAACCCCGCACCGCGGCGCACAAATCCGTCTGCTGACCCGCCGCGCCGCCTGCGATGTGCTGCGCGTCACCGAATTGCTGCTGGGCCTCGCCGCGCGTCAGGCCGCCGAATCCGTGGCCGAGGGCGCTGACCCAACCCCCCTGCAAGAGGCCGCCAAAGCCTATGACGCCGCCACCGAAGACCGCCCCCGGCTTCGCGCCCGCTACTACCGCGCGCTGACGACTCTGGCCGGCAATACCGAACTCGACCGCCTGCTGCCGATGGTGCAGGTCCACCTGATCCGCGCCCAACTGCGCGTCAATCGCCCGCCGGGCCGCCACGCCCGCGCCGATCTGGTGCGCGCCATCAGTGCCGGGCAAGCCGACATGGCCGAAGCCGCCGCGCGCGCCCATATCCGCGCGCTGATCGCCGCCTTGCCATCCATGCCAGACAGCGTTTTCGCCCCCGGCTGACCTTGCAAACAAAATGCAAACAATTTGCCTAAAATTGCGCCTCATCTTGCCAAAAATACTCTGGGGGTGAGGCGCATCGCGCCGAGGGGGCAACGCCCCCTGAACCGTCTTACCGCGCACTGGGAAACAGCGTCCGGCGCACGATCTCCAGATCAAAACAAAACGACTGATGGCGTTGATAAATCAGGTCGATCTGCGCCTTGCGCGGCACGCAGGCCCGGCAATAAATCGCGTCGGTGTCGTCGGGGGACGCAGACCGCGCCAAAAGCCAGGCCTCGTGCTTGCTGAAATAGATCGACCCCAGCCCGGTCAGCCCCGGCCGGTTCCGCAGCACCTGATTGTAGACCTCGGGAAACCGCTCGACATACTCGCGCAGCGGCGGGCGCGGGCCCACCACCGACATATCGCCCTTCCACAGGTTCCACAGTTGCGGCAATTCATCCAGCCGTACCCGGCGCAATTTGCGGCCAATCGGCGTGATGCGGTCCAGCTTGTCCGCGCCCGACACGCCCTTGTCACCGGGATCGACCTTCATGCTGCGGAATTTCCACAGCCGAAACCCCTGCGTCGGCGTTTTCATCCGCTCGCCGGGGTGAAAGATCGGCCGCCCCTCGGTGATCAGGATGAGCAGCGAAATGATCAGGATCATCGGCACCACGAACGGCGTGATCATCGCCGCGGTCCACAGATCAAAGGCGCGTTTGGCAGGATTCATGACGGTGGTTCCGGCTGGGTCTGGCAGTGGCGCCATTGGGCGATCATCGCCGCGGCGGTGCTGTCTCTATCTTGGAAAGTCACAAGAGTTTCAAGATGGCCCAGGTCCAGCGTCAACCGCGCCGTGGCACCGGGCGGGGCAGGGTGCCAGTCAAACGGAATGCCCGCAGCGCGCGCCAGATCGGCCATATCCACGGGCAGAGGCGCGCCGATGTTCAACACGGGCGGCAGCGTCAGCGGTGTTTCCGCCAGCGTCACAAGCACCCGCGCCAGGCTTTGCGGGCCGATATAGCTGCGGATCGGGCCGTTGCCGTCCGGGAATTGGTCCAGCACCAGCGGGCGGCGGGGGTTGGTCAGCAGGGCATCCGCGCCCGCGACATTGCCAATGCGCAGCGCGCAGACATCCGGCCCGGCGCAGCGCCGCTCCATCTCCAGCTTGGCGTGACCATAGGCCGAGGCCGGCGCGACGGCCTCGGTTTCGCGCCACGGCGTCGCGCGCCCATGCCCATAAATCGCCGAGCTCGAGGCCAACAGGATCCGGCCAATCCCGACCGCGCGCGCCGCCGCCGTGCAGGCCTGCGCCACCGCGATATTCACCGCCATATCGGCCCCGGTGCCTGGCGTGCTGCCCGCCAGCACCAGCATGGCCTTGGGTGGACCACCCCGCGCCGCGATGAACGCCGCCAACGGGGCAGGGCCGTCCAGCGGTGCCCAGGTCACTTCGGCCATGTCCGGGGTCAAGGCCCTGCTGTCGCGCTGCGTCAGACCCACCGCCGCACCCAGCGCCCGAAACGCCGGGATCAGCAACCGCCCGACGCGGCCATTCGCACCGACAACGATCAGCGAGAGGGCGGACATATCGTTCTTCCCAGGCAGTTTTAACCCTGAATGCCATGCACAGCGCCCTCTGACCAGAGCGACCGCAACGCCACCGCTGGAAATTCATTGACTGAACGGTCAGCGTATGAAAGTTTTATCCCATGCGCATCAATCGGGGGGAGCCGTGACGCCGATGTCAGACACCATTCTCAGCACTGTTTCAGGCGGCGTTCTCGAGGTCACGCTCAACCGCCCCGACCGCCTCAATTCCTTCAACGAACCGATGCACCACGCCCTGCGCGCCGCCCTGCAAGGCGCGCAAGACGATGACGCGATCCGCTGCGTGTTGCTGACCGGCGCCGGGCGCGGCTTCTGCGCCGGCCAGGATCTGGGCGACCGTGATCCGCGCAAAATGGACGGCCCGCCTGACCTTGGCGCCACCGTGCGCAATTTCTGGGCGCCACTGGTGCGCCAGATCCGCGCGCTGCCGCTGCCGGTGCTGTGCGCCGTGAACGGCGTCGCGGCGGGGGCTGGCTCGTCGCTCGCGCTGGCCTGCGACATGGTCTTCGCCGCCCAAAGCGCCAAGTTCATCCAGTCGTTCAGCAAGGTCGGCCTGATCCCCGACACCGGCGGCAGCTGGAACCTGACGCGCCTGCTGGGCGAAGCCCGCGCCAAAGGCCTCGCTCTGACCGCGCAATCCTTGCCCGCCCAACAGGCCGAATCCTGGGGCCTGATCTGGCAATGCCTGCCGGACGCCGACCTCATGCCCACCGCCCGCGCGCAAGCCGCCCATTTCGCCTCCGGCCCCACCTTCGGCTATGCCTCGACCAAACGCGCCATCCAGGCCGCCGCCACCAACACGCTTGACGCGCACCTCGACCTTGAAGCGGAATTGATGAAAGCCTGCGGTGAAAGCGCCGATTACGCCGAAGGGGTCGCCGCCTTCCTCGACAAACGCGCACCAAGGTTCCAAGGCCGATGACCCCCGACGACCTCGCCCTCAAAGCCACTCAGGCCATGTGGGACGGCGACAACGCCACCCAACACCTCGGCATGACCCTGTCCAATGTCAAACCCGGCCAGGCCACCATGTCGATGATCATCCGCCCCGAGATGACCAACGGCCATAAAACCTGCCACGGCGGCTATATCTTCACGCTCGCCGACAGCGCCTTTGCCTTTGCCTGCAACACCTACAACCAGCGCACCGTGGCACAAATGGCCAGCGTCAGCTTCCTCGCGCCCGCGTATCAGGGCGACACCCTGACCGCCACCGCCACCGAGGTCTGGAAACAAGGCCGCGGCGGCATCTACGATGTCCAGGTCACCAATCAGCACGGCACCAAAATCGCGGAATTTCGCGGCCATTCCCGCACCGTCAAGGGCACGCATCTGCCCGAAAACCCGGAGTAAACCCATGGAAGACCTCTCCCCCCGTCCCGGCGATCTGGACCCGATCGAAACCGCCTCGCGTGATGAAATCGCCGCCCTGCAATTCCACCGCATGAAACGCTCGCTGCGCCACGCCTACGCCAATTCGCCCTTCTACAAAAAGCGCTTCGATGAGCATGGCATAACCCCCGATGACCTGCTGACGCTGGCCGATCTCGCGAAATTCCCCTTCACCACCAAAGCCGACCTGCGCGACACCTATCCCTTCGGCATGTTCGCCGTGCCGCAGCGCGATCTGGTGCGCGTGCATGGCTCGTCGGGCACCACCGGCAAACCGACCGTGGTGGGCTATACCAAACACGACATCAACGTCTGGGCCGATGTCATGGCGCGCTCGATCCGCGCCTCGGGCGGGCGGACCGGCGACATGCTGCACAACGCTTACGGCTACGGGCTGTTCACCGGCGGGCTTGGCGCGCATTACGGCGCGGAGCGTCTGGGCTGCACCGTGGTGCCGATCTCGGGCGGCATGACCGAACGCCAGGTGACGCTGATCAACGATTTCAAGCCGCGCATCATCATGGTGACGCCCAGCTACATGCTGTCGGTGCTCGATGAATTCCACCGCCAGGGGCTCGACCCGCGGCAAAGCTCGCTCAAGGTCGGCATCTTTGGCGCGGAACCCTGGACCAACGCCATGCGCCGCGAGATCGAGGAGGCGTTCGACATGCACGCCGTCGATATCTACGGGCTTTCGGAAATCATGGGGCCGGGGGTGGCCAATGAATGCGTCGAAACCAAGGACGGCCTGCATATCTGGGAAGATCACTTCTACCCCGAAATCATCAACCCCGACACCGGCGAGGTTCTCCCCGATGGCGAGATGGGCGAGTTGGTGTTCACCACACTGACCAAAGAGGGCCTGCCGATGGTGCGCTACCGCACCCGCGACCTCACGCGCCTTCTGCCCGGCACCGCCCGCACCATGCGCCGCATGGAGAAAATCACCGGGCGCTCGGATGACATGATGATCCTGCGCGGCGTCAACGTGTTCCCCACCCAGATCGAGGAACAGATCCTCAAATGCGCCGGCCTGACGCCGCATTTCCAGGTCGAACTGGTCAACACCGGGCGCATGGACAGCATGATCGTGCATGTCGAAGCCACGCCAAGCGCCGCCGATGATCCCGCCTGCGACGCCTCCGCCCGGGAATTGGCGCATCACATCAAATCGGTGATTGGCGTTTCCACCAGGATCCACGTCAACAAACCCGGGCTGGGCGCGCGCTCCGACGGCAAGGCCAAGCGTGTGATCGACAATCGGACCAAGACCTGATCAACATCATCTTGCCGAAAATACTCTGGGGGTGAATGGCCGAAGGCCAGAGGGGGCAACGCCCCCTGACCCCCTCTCAATTGGAGGCCGCTCATGGCCAGAACCCGAGCCGCGGATTTCGAAGACAAGCAACGCGCCATCCTGTCCAGCGCCGCGGCGGTGTTGGCCGAGCAGGGCATGGACAAGGCCTCGATGGCGCAGATCGCGGCGCAGGCGGGCGTCTCCAAGGCGTTGTTGTACCACTATTATCCCAGCAAGGATGCGCTGATCTTCGACATCATTCGCACGCATCTGACCGGGCTGGTCGAGGCCGTCGAGGGGGGCGATGATGCCACGCTCGCGCCGCGCGCCCGGTTGCGGGTTCTGGTCGGTGCGGTGCTGGAAAACTATCGCGGCGCCGATAATTACCACAAGGTCCAGTTGAACGGCACGGCGACCCTGCCACAGGCGAACCGCGATGAAATCCTCGCCATCGAGCGCCGGATCGTGCGCGCCTTCTCTGCGGTGATCAAGCTGGTTCAGCCCGACCTCGCGCCGCAACTGCTGATGCCGGTGACCATGTCTTTGTTCGGCATGCTGAACTGGGTGTATATGTGGTTCAAGGACGGCGGCCCGGTGACGCGCGAAAATTACGCCGAACTCGCCACCGCGCTGTTGCTGAATGGTCTCGGTGGCCTCCCCGAAAGCCTTAACACGCGGTAAACGCGACAAGCCAAGCCTTTGTTTTTGCTTGCTCCGCGTTTTGTCCCCCCGTGGGACAAAACGTGGGACAACCCGCGGGACAAAACGTGGGACTCCCTCCCTGCGGCGATCCCTCCCTTTTCTTTACCGCCATCCCTTGCTAGTCAAAGACCACCACCAAAGGGGCGCGCCATGACCACCATTCTCGACCGCATCAAAGCCTATAAACTGCAGGAAATCGCCGCCGCGAAATCCTCGGTCTCGCCCGCCGAAATCGACGCCCAGGCCAAATCCGCCGCCCCCCCGCGCGGGTTTGAAAATGCCCTGCGCCGCGCCAGCCAGACCGGCTACGGATTGATTGCCGAGATCAAGAAAGCCAGCCCCTCCAAAGGTCTGATCCGCGCCGATTTCAACCCGCCCGAACTGGCCCGCGCCTACGAATCCGGCGGTGCTGCCTGCCTGTCGATTCTCACCGACACCCCCAGTTTCCAAGGTGCGCCCGCGTTCCTCCGGGACGCCCGCGCCGCCGTTTCCCTGCCCTGCCTGCGCAAGGATTTCCTCTACGATCCCTATCAAGTCGCCGAATCCCGCGCCTGGGGCGCCGATTGCATCCTGATCATCATGGCCTCGGTTTCCGATACCCAAGCCGCCGAATTGGAGGACGCCGCGTTTTCCTGGGGCATGGATGCCCTGATCGAGGTCCACGACGGCCCCGAACTCGACCGCGCGCTGCGGCTGAAATCGCCCCTGATCGGCATCAACAACCGCAACCTGAACACGTTTGAAACCTCGCTCGACACCACCCGTGACCTCGCGGCCCGCGTCCCCTCGGATCGCCTGCTGATCAGCGAAAGCGGACTGTTCACGCCGCAGGATCTGGCCGAGATGGCCGCCCACGGCGCGCGCTGTTTCCTGATCGGCGAAAGCCTGATGCGGCAGGAAAATGTCGCCGCCGCCACCCAGGCCCTGCTGGCCAATCCGGTGCAATCATGAGCGGCCTCACGCATTTCGACGCCGAGGGCCGCGCGATCATGGTCGATGTCGGCGACAAGCC
This sequence comes from Pararhodobacter sp., assembly GCF_034676545.1. Classification (NCBI taxonomy): domain Bacteria; kingdom Pseudomonadati; phylum Pseudomonadota; class Alphaproteobacteria; order Rhodobacterales; family Paracoccaceae; genus Pararhodobacter; species Pararhodobacter sp. The sequence goes on along the minus strand of NZ_JAUCBZ010000015.1, from coordinate 3,786,826 downwards.
CGTCACCAGCCGCACCGCCACCGCCAGCGCACATATTATCATGACCGCCGAAACGCTGGCCCATGTCATCGCCGGCACCGCCAAGAAAGGTGACGTTCTGGGCGTCGCGCGGATTGCCGGGATCATGGCCGCCAAGAAATGCAGCGATCTGATCCCTTTGTGCCACCCGCTGCCGATCACCAAGGTCGCCGTCGATCTGACCCCCGACCCCGACCTGCCCGGCGTCCGCATCACCGCCGAGGTCCGGACCACCGGGCAGACCGGCGTCGAAATGGAAGCCCTGACCGCCGCCTCGGTCGCCGCCCTGACGGTTTATGACATGCTCAAAGCGGTCGAGAAATCCATGGAAATCGGCGGCATCGCGGTGTTGTTGAAAGAGGGCGGCAAATCGGGCACCTACCGGAAAGCCGAGGGATAAACTCAGACGACCCGAGGTGACCTAATACCGCCACGGGCCAAACCTATGCCGACTGGGAAAAAGCCCAGCTTACGGAGGATACCGCATGATCCCTGTCGATGAAGCCCTGAGCCGCATTTTCGCGCTGTGTGACCCGCTGGACATTGAGGATGTGCCGCTCGCCCATGCCTCGGGGCGGGTGTTGGCCAAAGCGGTGCAGGCGCGCCGTGATCAGCCGCCGTTCGTCGGCTCGGCGATGGATGGATACGCCGTCAAAGGCCCGGTGTCGGTGGGCCAAACCTTTCAGGTGATCGGCGAGGCCGGGGCGGGCAATGCCTTTGCGGGCCGCGTCGCCGAGGGCATGGCGCTGCGGATTTTTACCGGCGCGCCGATGCCCGACGGGGCCGATCATGTGGTGATCCAGGAGGACGTCGACCGCGAGGGTGACACGATCACCCTGCGCGACACTCTGAGCCAGAATAGCAATGTACGCCCGGCGGGGGGATTTTCGCGCGGGCGATACCCTCAGCGCACCGCGCCGCTTGCGTCCGGTCGATCTGGGGCTGCTGGCGGCGATGAACATCCCGCAGGTGCCGGCATATCGGCGACCTCGGGTCGCGGTGATTGCCACGGGGGACGAATTGGTGATGCCCGGCGAGGACCCGCGCCCCGATCAGATCGTCGCCTCGTCGGTCTTTGCGCTCAAGGCGATGATCGAGGCCGAGGGTGGCGAGGCGAATATCCTGCCCATCGCCCGCGATAGCGTGGCGCAACTGACCGCCGTCTTGAAACTGGCACGCGGGTCGGATGTGATTGTCACGCTGGGCGGGGCATCGGTCGGCGATCACGATCTGGTCGCGCCGGTGACCGAGGCGCTGGGCGCAGAACGGGCGTTCTACAAGATCGCCATGCGTCCGGGGAAACCCTTGATGGCCGGGCGCTTGTTTGGTGCGCTGATGATGGGCTTGCCCGGCAACCCGGTGTCGGCCCTGGTCTGCGCGCATCTGTTCCTGCTGCCCGCGTTGCGCGCCATGATGGGGCTTGGCAAATGGCCCTCGCAGACCCGCAGCGCCGTGTTGGCCGAACCGGTTGCCGCCAACGGCCCGCGTGCGCATTACATGCGCGCGGTGCTGGAGCCCGAGGGCCGGATCCGGGCCGTCTCGCGGCAGGATTCGTCCCTGGTGGGCGTCCTGGCGGGGGCCGATGCGCTGCTGATTTGCCCGATCAACGACCCCGCGCGCCCCGAGGGACAACCGGTGCGCTACCTGCATTTGTAGGTTCTTGACAGAATTTGAGAACGTGCATAGAACTTAGGGTGAACCTTTACGGACCATCCTGAGGAGAGGCGCATGCTCACCCGTAAGCAGCTGGAGCTTTTGGAACTGATCGATTCCCGCATGAAACGGGATGGGGTTCCGCCGTCTTTTGACGAGATGAAAGATGCGCTGAGCCTGCGGTCGAAATCCGGCATTCACCGGCTGATCACCGCGCTGGAAGAGCGTGGCTTCATCCGGCGTCTGGCGCATCGGGCGCGCGCCATTGAAGTGGTGAAAATGCCGGAAACCGCGGACTCCCGGCATGTTCCGCGGGTGATCGAGGGTGGCGTGCGTGATGCGGCGCAGGCCCCGGCGGGCGCGATGCCCGTGCGCCAAGTGGATGCGGTCGAACTGGCCGTGATGGGCCGGATCGCCGCGGGTACGCCGATCGAGGCAATCTCGGAGATCTCGCATCACGTCGCGGTTCCGGGCTCGATGCTCTCGGGCAAGGGCGACCATTACGCGTTGGAAGTGCGCGGTGATTCGATGATCGAGGCGGGGATCAACGATGGCGATATCGTTGTCATCCGCGAGCAATCGACTGCCGAAAACGGGGATATCGTGGTCGCTCTGGTTGAGGGGCAAGAGGCGACGTTGAAACGGTTCCGGCGGATGCGCGGCATGATCGCACTGGAGGCTGCGAACCCGGCCTATGAAACCCGCATGTTGCGCGATGATCAGGTCGAGGTGCAGGGTCGGCTGGTGGGATTGATCCGCAGCTATTGAGACGCAAAGCCCCCTGCAACCGGGTTTGGAAGGCGCGCCTCTGTCAGGGTGCGCCTTTTGCCTTGGTCGCGAGACAAACGGCGGCGGCGCTTATGCGTCAGGCGTCATCGAAATACGCCGCAATGATCCGCGCGTAGATCGCGTTGAGCTGCTGAATATGCGCGATCTCGACATGCTCATCAACCTGATGCATCGACGAGCCAACCAGACCGACTTCGACCACCGGGCAGATCGACTTGACAAACCGAGCATCCGATGTGCCGCCCGAGGTCGATAAAACCGGGCGCCGACCGGTCTCCACCTCAACCGCATCGCTGACCAGATCGGTAAACCAGCCCGGGTTGGTGACAAAACTTTCCCCGGAAACCTTGATCTTCAAGTCAAACGCGACACCCGTCTCCTTGGCGACCTTGTCGGCCTCTGCATGAAGCCACTGCGACAGGCTCTCACCCGTATGCAGATCGTTGAACCGAATATTCAGGGCCGCCGTGGACTGCGCCGGGATGACATTGGTGGCGGGGTTTCCCGTGTCGATGGAGGTCAACGCCAATGTCGACGGATCAAAGTTCGCGTTTCCATCGTCGAGGCTGAACCGCGCCAAATGATCGAGCAACCGCACCAGTGCTGAAACCGGGTTCTTCGCGCGATGCGGATAGGCGGCGTGCCCCTGTACCCCTCTGGCAACAATTTTCGCGTTCATCGACCCGCGGCGACCATTCTTGATCATCTCGCCCATCACCGTCGGACAGGTCGGTTCGCCGACGATGCAATGGCTGATGGTTTCACCGGTCTCGGCCATCCAGTCCAGCAATGCCACGGTCCCATCCGTCGCGTCGCCTTCCTCGTCCCCGGTGATGGTCAACACGAGCGCCCCATCCGGGGGTGTCTTGCGCACATGATCGACGGCTGCGGCAACGAACGCCGCAACCCCGGATTTCATGTCGCACGCCCCGCGCCCCCAGAGTTTGCCCTCGGCTTCGGTCGCGCTGAACGGATCAAACCGCCAATCGGCGGCGTTTCCCGGTGGAACCACATCGGTATGACCGTTGAAGCCAAGGCTCTTGTTCGCGCCCTTTGCCCCCCAACGCGCGAACAGATTGGCGGTGCCATTCCGATCCACACGCGTGCACTCGAACCCGGCCTCGGACAAAAGATCGGCCAGAAGCGTCAACGCCCCCGCCTCATCAGGGGTGACCGAAGGGCATCGGATCAGTCGTGCGGTCAGGTCTACGGGGTCTACAGCGGTCATGATTGCGGTCCTTTGCTGGCCTGTCGCTGGGTGCTATCGAATGGGCCGAGTCCGCGCAAGCATTGGCGATTGCAGCGGTTATTGACGCAGAGGATGCAAAGGGCCACACTTCGCGCGTAAAACGTGTGTTTTGCGATATGCGTGACATTCATTTATGGCTGAATACCAAAACTTAACCAGTTGTTGGTACACAAGAGTCGACGTCGTGTAAAAACGGGAACGTATGTAGGGCGCAAAAGGCGCGAAAACAGGTTACGCATGCAAAACGAGAACATCAGCAATGAAACACGCCTGACACGCATTCAGGCGCTGGTTGTCGAGATCCTGAATGATCTGCTGCGCGCGCCGATTGATGAAACCGACGCCTCGATAGAGCAGGCAATCGCGCGGCTCGGTGATTATTGCGTACGCGATCGGGCCTATGTTTTTGTGCATGAGGGCGACAATACCAGCAACACGCATGAGTGGTGTGCAAATGGCATTGACCCGGCCATTGACCAGCTGCAAGGCCTGCCTATTGAGATGTATGGCCCGATTGCCGAGTCGCTGGATTTGGGCGAGCATTTTCATGTGCCTGACGTGTCGGAACTGCCAGAGGGGATTCCCTCGCGCGAAATTCTTGAATCTCAAGGGATCAAGTCGATTTTACTGGTTCCGATGCGTTGGGAAGGCGCCACTTACGGGTTTGTCGGCTTTGACGGTGTCCGCAATACGCACGCGTTCCTGCCCGGCGAGGTCTATCTTTTGCAGTCCGTCGCGGATGTGATCTGTTCGGTCTTGGTGCGGCGCGAGCGAGATCATGCCGCGCGCGCGGCGCAGGCGGACTTGGCCAATGAGCGGGCGTTTCTTGCCAGTATCCTCTCCACCTCGGCGATGGGAATTCTGGTGCTCGATCACGCGGGTATCGTGCGGTTTGCAAATGATGCGGCGGAAACCGTGTTGGGGGCGACGCGCGCGCAGATGATCGGCGTTGCGCATGATGATGCCCGCTGGGCCTACACGCGCGAGGATGGCGTGCCCTATGCCACGGGCGAGACGCCGTTTGATGACGTCGTCAAAAGCTCCAGACCCGTCGTCGGGCACCGTTTCGCACTCCATTGTCCGGACGGCTTGCGGTATTGCTCGGTGCATGCGGCCCCGGTGACTGGCGCAGAGGGCGGCGATGCGCGCGTGGTTTATGCCCTGCTCGATGTCACAAACCAGGTTGCTGCCGAGCGTGAACGGCAAGAGGCCCTCGCGGATGCGCAGCGCGCGAATGCGGCAAAGTCGAATTTTCTGGCGAAAATGAGCCACGAAATGCGCACGCCTCTGAACGGTGTGTTGGGCGTGGCCGAGGTTCTTGAGCAGTTGATCAACGATCCGGATCAACAACGCATGGTCAAGGTCATGCACGATTCAGGCGCGCTGTTGCTGAACATTATCAATGATTTGCTCGATATGTCAAAAATCGAAGCGGATCAGATGGTGATTGAGGTCGTCCCCTTTGTGCCGGCCGAAATTGCGCAACGTGTTGAATCCGTGCACACGTTGAAAGCATCGGAAAAACAGTTGTCTTTGGGCGTAACAATCCTTGGTGACGGACAATATCTGCGGCTGGGTGATCCGCACCGCGTGCTTCAGATCTTGCACAATGTCATTTCGAATGCCGTCAAATTCACCGAGGCGGGATCTGTCTCGGTCAGTTTCGACTGCCAGAGGGTCGATCGGATGCTCATCACGATTGCCGACACCGGAATCGGGATGACCGAGGCGCAAAAGGTTTATGTTTTTGAAGAGTTTGGCCAGGCGGACAGTTCCATCGCGCGGCGATTCGGCGGCACCGGCTTGGGGATGCCCATTGTGCGCCGGCTGGTCGAGATGATGCATGGGACCATCGAGCTGACGTCCGCGCTCGGTGCCGGAACCGTCGTGTCGATTGATCTTCCGATCCCGCAAACCGATGCCGCCGAAATCATCGTTCCCGAGGTTTCGGATGCCGAGGATTACTGCGACATCAGAGGATTGCGGGTCCTTGCCGCCGACGACAATCGCACCAATCGCATGATCTTGGGGGCGATGATGGGGCAACTTGGCATCGCGGCGGTTTTGGTGTCCGATGGATCCGAAGCGCTGACCGCCTATGAGAAAGAAGACTTCGATCTGGTGATCCTTGACATCTCGATGCCGACCATTGACGGGGTCACGGTGCTGCGGGAGATCCGCACGCGCGAGGCCCAGCGCGCCACGACGCCGGGCGGTCGCGTCCCGGCGACGTTGCTTCCAATAATTGCATTCACCGCCAACGCGATGTCGCATCAGGTCGACGGCTATCTGAAGGCCGGATTCGATGATTGCCTGACAAAGCCCTTGCAACTCGACCGGCTCAGATCTGCCCTGGGCAAGCTGATTCTGGAACGTGGCCGCAGGCGAACCGGCGGCGTTGTTCCGTTGCGGGCATCCAGCGCGCATTAAGCGTTGGTCAACGACCTCTCGATCGCGGCGATGGCGTCCTCGGCTGTCTCGACAAACTGGAACAACTCGAGGTCTTCGGCCGAAATCGTCCCGGCATCGGCCAGTGCCTGCCAATTGATGACGGTTTCCCAGAACTTGCGTCCAAACAACAAGAAGGGCACCGGTTTCATCCGTTTGGTCTGGATCAAGGTCAGGGCTTCGAACATTTCATCCAGCGTGCCAAACCCACCGGGGAACACCACAATCGCTCCGGCGCGCATCAAGAAATGCATCTTGCGGATCGCGAAATAATGGAAGTTGAAGGTCAGTTCAGGCGTGACATAGGCATTCGGCGCTTGTTCATGCGGCAATACGATATTCAATCCGATGGAAATGCCGCCCGCCTCGGCCGCGCCTCGGTTTCCCGCTTCCATCACGCCCGGACCGCCGCCCGTGCAGATCACGTTTTCGGTCCCGCCTTTGGCGACGCTGAGTTTTGTCACCATCTGCGCGAACCGCCGCGCTTCTTCATAGTATTTCGACAAGTCGCGCAACATCGGCGTGCGGGCGGTGTCGGCGTTCTCGGGGGCGGGAATACGCGCGCCGCCAAACAACACCACGGTCGATTTGATCCCCGCCTCGACCATCGCCATGTCGCATTTGAGCAATTCCAGTTGCAGCCGCACGGGGCGCAATTCTTCACGACACAAAAAGTCGTTGTCGGCGAACGCAAGCCGATAGGCAGGTGAGCGCGTTTGCGGCGTGTCCGGAATTTGGCGAGCGGTCGCAATATCTTGGTGGCTGTCACGGAACACATGGCTGCGCGGGTTCTTCATGCCTTAAGTCCTTTCTTCTACTCTTGTTTCATGAGTAACCTTGCGCAGCCGGTAACGCCAGACGCAGACACGCAATCGAGAGAGGTCCGATGGATTGGAAACCTGAGATTATCGCCGCGGCAGAGCGCATTGCCGGCCATATCCGCCGCACGCCGGTTCTGAGCCTCGATCTGTCGGGGCTGGCGTATCCGGTCGCGATGAAGCTGGAGCAAATGCAACACACCGGCAGCTTCAAGGCGCGCGGCGCGTTCAATTCCCTGTTGTCGGCGCAGGTGCCTGCGGGGGGCGTCGTGGCGGCCTCGGGGGGCAATCATGGGGCGGCGGTCGGGTATGCCGCGGCCCGCCTCGGGATCCCGGCGCATATCTTTGTGCCTGAGTTGGCCGGCGCGGAAAAGATCGGACTGATCCGCCGCACAGGTGCAGATTTGACTGTGGTTCCAGGGGTTTATGCCGATGCTCTGGCGGCGGCGCTGGACTATGAGTCGCGCACCGGGGCGATGCAGGTTCATGCGTATGATGGTCTTGCCACGGTTGCCGGGCAGGGGACTTGTCTGGCGGAATGGGAACATCAGGGGTTGGAGGCCGATACGATCTTGATCGCCGTCGGTGGTGGCGGGTTGATCGGCGGCGCGATGGCGTGGTTGCAGTCGCGTCGCAAGGTCGTCGGCGTGGAGCCTGAAACGGCGTGCACGCTGCATGCGGCTTTGGCGGCGGGGGCGCCGGTCGATGTCGAGGTTTCGAGCATCGCCGCGAATGCGCTGGGGGCAAAGCGGATCGGGTCGATCTGTTTCGATCTGGCGCGCGCGCAGGGCATTGCAGCGTTGCGGGTGACGGACAACGCGATTGCCGCGGCGCAGCAGGTGCTGTGGAAAGAGGCCCGCCAATTGGTCGAACCAGCCGGGGCGACGGCGCTTGCGGCGTTGTTGTCCGGGGTTTACACGCCCGCGCCGGGCGAGCGTGTGGCGGTTTTGATCTGTGGCGCGAACCCGTCCAAAGACCCGCTTGCCTAGAGGCGCGACATCACCATGCCGCCCGCCACCAGCGCCACGGCGACAAGGCGTTTCCAGGTGATGTCATAGGTGGCCAGACCAAACGCGCCCGCGGCATCAAGCAACAAAGCGGCGACCATCTGGCCCAGGATCAGCGCCGCAAAGGCCGAGACGACGCCCAGTGTCGGCACGCCCCAGGCGATGGACCAGACAAAGAATGCGCCCAGCAACCCGCCCGCCAGCAGGCCGATGCGCACCGAGGGCAGGCGGGCAAAGGCCGCCCCGTCGCCGAGGATCAGCGTGAGGGCAACCAGAGCCGCAAACCCCACGCCAAAGGAAATCGCGGCGGCGGCCAGGGTTGACTCCACGGCGCGGCCCAGGGCGGCGTTCAGCATGGCTTGCAGGGCGACCGCCGCCCCCGATGCCGCGACCACGCATAATGAGAACAGAACCTGCGGCGACATGGCGCTTCCTTTGACTGACGGTTGCCCAGCGGCGGGCGGCCCGCTATAGGCCAAGGCAACAACGCCAAGCTCCGGGGGAGAAGTCAACCATGTCGAACGCACAATTGGAAACCGCCATCGAAGCTGCCTGGGAGGTGCGCGACACGATCACGCCCGCGTCCACGGGCGAAGCGCGGGACGCGATCGAGCAGACGCTGAATGCGTTGGACAGCGGCACGCTGCGGGTGGCCGAGCGTCGGGAAAACGGCGACTGGCATGTGAACCAATGGGCCAAGAAGGCGGTTTTGCTGGGCTTCCGGCTGAAAGATATGGAGCCGCAGTCGGGTGGCCCGCAGGGGTCTGGCTGGTGGGACAAGGTCGATAGCAAGTTCAAAGGCTGGGGTGACGCCGAGTGGCGCAGCGCCGGGTTCCGCGCGGTGCCGCACTGTATCGTGCGCAAATCGGCCTATATCGCGCCCGGCGTCGTGCTGATGCCCAGCTTTGTGAACCTGGGCGCCTATGTCGATTCCGGCACCATGGTCGATACCTGGGCCACGGTCGGCAGCTGCGCGCAGATCGGCAAGAACGTGCACCTGTCGGGCGGTGTCGGTATTGGCGGCGTGCTGGAGCCGATGCAGGCCGGGCCGACGATCATCGAGGACAATTGCTTTATCGGCGCGCGCTCCGAGGTCGTCGAGGGTTGCATCGTGCGCGAAGGCTCGGTGCTGGGCATGGGCGTGTTCATCGGCAAATCGACCAAGATCGTTGACCGCGAGACCGGCGCGGTGACCTATGGCGAAGTGCCGCCCTATTCGGTCGTCGTCGCCGGGTCGATGCCCTCCAAGAACGGCATCAACCTGTATTGCGCGGTGATCGTGAAGCGCGTTGACGCGCAGACCCGGTCGAAGACGGCGATCAACGAGTTGCTGCGCGATTGATCGGGTTGCACGACAAGGTTTGAAGGGCTGGCCTTTGGGTCAGCCCTTTTTTACGGGCTTTGCCACCACCGGGCCGCCGCTGTCGCGCCAGCCAAAGAACCCGTCGGTGATGTGCATCACGTTCTCCAGCCCCATGTCCTGCGCGATGCGCGCCGATAGTGCCGAGCGCCACCCGGACGCGCAGTAGAACACAAACTGGTTGCCGGTCTGGAATTGCGGCTTGGCATAGGGGCTTTCGGGGTCGATCCAGAATTCCAACATGCCGCGCGGGCAATGGAACGCGCCGGGGATCATGCCCTCACGCTCCAGCTCTCGCGGGTCGCGCAGGTCCACGAAGGTCACGCCCTCGGTTTGCGCCAAGTCCAACAGCTCTGCCGCCGGGGCGTGGCGGACAATTGCATTGGCCTCGGCCACCATATCCTTGACGCGCTTCATCGTGATCTCTCCCTGTGGATTTTGGGGATGCTGCCACGTCGCCGCCGCGGTATCAATCGCACGCATGATATGAACAGTGAGGAGTCAAGTGCTTGCGTCGTTTCCCTCCCGCGTGTTGCTGTCTCCCGTGTTGCTGGCGCAAGCGCTGCAGGTGCGCCGCCGCGCCTTGCAATTGCCCGAGGCGGCGGGGCCGCGCCGGGGTCTTGCCGGGGCAGGGCCGCGGCTGCGGCTGTTGATCGCGGGCGATAGCTCAGCTGCCGGGGTTGGCGTGGATCATCAGGATCTGGCGCTGGCGGGGCAGTTGGTGCAGGCGCTGGCGGCCGATTTCACGGTTGAATGGCAGTTGGAAGCCCAAACCGGCGCCACCACCGCGCAAACGCTGACCCGGTTGCAGGTGCTGCGGGCCGGGCCCTTTGACGTGGCGGTCACGGCGCTGGGGGTCAACGATGTCACGCGGCAGGTGCCCCTGCGGCGCTGGCTGGCGGATCAGGCGCGGATTGCCGACCTGCTGGCCGCACGGTTTCAGGTGCGCGCGCATTGGCGCTCAGGCCTGCCGCCTCTGGCGCGGTTTCCGCTGTTGCCGCGCCCACTGCGCGATGTGCTGGGGGCGCAGGCGCGGGCCTTTGACGGGGCGCTGGCGGCGGCCTCGAGCGACGCGTTGAAACATCTGCCGTTCGATGAAACCCGGCTGGAGCCGTCGATGATGGCGCGCGATGGCTTCCACCCCGGCGCGGCGGTCTATGCCGCCTGGGGGCAGGATCTGGCCGCCGCCATTCGCCGCGAATTTGCGTGAACCCTTGCGGCCTGAGGCGATTCCTGCGACCAGACTGCCGCGTCCACCCCCTATGCGAGAAGCCGCCATGTCCGAGAAACCCAAAAGCAAACAGCAGGTGTTTACCCTTTTGGTCGAGGTTGGCCGCAGCAAGGGGGACGGTTTGCCCAAGGGCAGCACCGGGGCCGGGCTGCTGATCTATGCCTCGGGCGTCGATGAGGCCGAAGCGGTGCGTGAAACTGTCGCAATCCTCAAGCAAGCCGAGATGTCGCCGCTGGATGTGACCGGTTATGGCACGCTGGAAGAGCGGCTGGAAAACGGCGACGAGATCGACGACGCCGAGCGCACCCTGATGGAGCGCGCGCTGGCGGAAAACGCCGTGATCGTCGCACAGATGACGCCGTTCAACGACTGACCGGCCGCATACAGCGCTGATTGCGAGCCCGGTTTCGAAAATCAAGCATGTCAGGTTGGTCTTTCCCCCAGGGAAGGCAAGCAGGGTCGTAACACCTTGAATTATCGGGCTTGCGCGTGCCCGATGCCGGATTGATCCATTTCAACGCCTGAGTCTTGGCGCGAAACTGGATCATGTTGATCCATATCAATGCCCTTGCCTGCGACTGTCCCTTATGTGGCCCCATGCGTGAAAAGATTCTTTCATATCTCGTGACCTTGTGTCTGACCCTGTCGCTAGCGGCGGGTGCGGCCATTACGGGATTCGCGCAGGGGCAACCTGAGCGAGAGATGGGTCCGCTTACGCAAATGGTCATCTGCGATTCGAACGGCGGCACCTCCGTCATCTCGGTCGACAGTTCGGGCAACCGGGTTGATCCCGACCGCCATTGCGATGCGCGTCCCTGCTCCAACTGCCTGAGCACCGTCGCATATTATCTTCCACCCGTGCTGACCCATGTGTCCTTCACCCGCAACGCCTTGCGCGTTCGCGCGGTGGATCAGCACGTCAATCTGCGCTCGTTTACCGCCTTCCATACGGCGGCACGCGGCCCCCCCGTCGAGGTCTGATTCACATGCTTGCCACGTCCCTCCGGTTATTCGCCACGTTTTTATTGGCCCTGCTTCTGCCCATTGCAGCCAGCGCACAAGTGCCACACCTGCAGCGGTTTTTGGTAGAATCAGAGCCATCGGCACTGGTCGAAGGGGCGGATGGCTTTGGCGCGATCCGCGCGGACGCGCCCGTCGCGCCATTGCTGCGCGGCACCGAGCGAATCGGCTGGGCGTTCATCACCTCCGATTTCGTCGGCACCACGGGGTATTCGGGCAAGCCGATTCACATCATGGTGGCGCTTGACGACGACTCGAACATCCTCGGCATCAACCTCGTCCACCACTCGGAGCCGATCGTTCTGATTGGTATCCCCGAGTCGCGTATCCGGGCCTCGATTGATGAACAGGTCGGGCTGAATCTGGCGGCGTTGGCCAACGGTGCCGAACCGCCAGAACTCAACATCATCTCGGGTGCGACGGTCACGATCATGGTGATCGACGATTCGATCCAGCGCTCGGGTATTCGTGTCTCGCGGTTGCTGGGGCTGGGTGGGCTGACGCCGCAAGCACCCGCAACCGGTCCGCGATTCGACATCAACCCCGAGGCCGTCGCCGCCAATGATTGGTTCGGGCTGGTTGGGGACGGCACCGTGCGGCGCATGACGCTGGAAGTCGGTCAGGTCAACGCCGCCTTCGCGGAAATGGAAGACCCGCGCGCCGCCCGTCGTGCGCTGACCGATCCGCCCGAGTCCACCTACATCGACCTCTATTCCGCGCTGGTCAGTGTCCCGGGCATCGGCCGTGAGATCATGGGCGAGGCCGAATACGACAATATGGCGGATTGGCTCGACGAGGGCGATCACGCGATCTTCGTCGGCGGGCAGGGGCCGTATTCCTTCAAGGGGTCGGGGTATGTTCGCGGCGGCATTTTTGACCGGATCGTTCTGATCCAGGGCGACATGTCGGTGCGCTTTCGCGACCGTGATCACCGCCGTCTGGGCACCGTGGCCAGCGATGGCGCGCCCGACTTCAACGAATCCGACGTGTTCCGCATTCCCGCCGACTCCGGGTTCGATCCGGCCGAGCCATGGCGCTTGCAGCTGCTGGTGCAGCGCGACGTTGCCGCCTTGGAACGGGCCTTCACCACCTTCGATCTGGGCTATCAACTGCCACGCTCCTTCGTGATCGAGCGCGCGGTGCCGGTCACGGTCATGGCCGAGGACCTGCACGACGCACAGGCCGAGCGCGATGCGCAAATGGCGTTGATCGAGCGGATCTGGTCCGACCAGAAATACGAGATCATCGTCCTGCTTGGCATGTTGTTCGTGCTGACGGCGGCGTTCTTCTTCCAGGGCTTCCTGACCAAATCCGAGCGTGTCACCTATTGGTTCCGCATGTCGTTCCTGACCGTGACGCTGTTCTTTTTGGGCTGGTATGCCAATGCGCAACTGTCGGTGGTCAACATCCTGGCGCTGTTCCAGTCCTTGATGACCGGGTTTTCGTGGCAGGCCTTCCTGCTGGACCCGCTGACCTTCATCCTGTGGTTCTCGGTTGCGGCGGCGATGATCTTCTGGGGCCGGGGCGCGTTTTGTGGCTGGCTGTGCCCGTTCGGCGCGTTGCAGGAACTGACCAACCAGATCGCCCGCAAACTGCGCGTGCCACAGCTCACCCTGCCGTGGGGGCTGCATGAGCGCCTCTGGCCGATCAAGTACATGATCTTCCTGGCACTGTTCGGCGCGTCGCTGGCGTCGCTGGAATGGGGCGAGCGGCTGTCCGAAATCGAGCCGTTCAAGACTGCGATCGTGCTGCGTTTTGATCGCGCCTGGCCGTTCGTCCTGTTCGCGCTGGCGCTTTTGTTCGCCGGACTGTTCATCGAGCGTTTCTATTGCCGCTACCTGTGCCCGCTGGGCGCGGCGCTTGCGATCCCGGCGCGGATGCGGATGTTCGACTGGCTCAAGCGTTACAAGGAATGCGGCAGCCCGTGTCAGACCTGCGCCAATGAGTGTTTCGTGCAAGCGATCCACCCGACCGGCGAGATCAACCCCAATGAGTGCCTGAACTGTCTGCATTGTCAGGTGCTCTATCAGTCGAAAACGAAATGCCCGGTGGTTATCCGGCAGGTCAAGCGGATGGAAACGGCGACCGCGAGCACGCGAAGCGCCGCCCAGAAACTCGACCAACTCGTTAAGTCCAAACCTGTCAGAAAGGAGACATAAAATGTCTGACAAAATTGAAAATACCGGCATCAGCCGGCGCGGAGTACTGGGGGCCACCGCAACCGGTGCAGCTCTGGGCGCGATGGGCTTGCCCCGCGCGGCGATGGTGGTCGGTGCCGCAGGCACGGCGACCCTGGCGTCAAGCCGCAGTGCCTCGGCCACCGCCATGGAAGATGCGCATGTCGCACCGGGTCAGTTGGACGAATACTATGGCTTCTGGTCCTCGGGCCAGTGCGGCGAGATGCGCATTCTGGGCGTACCGTCGATGCGCGAACTGATGCGCGTGCCGGTGTTCAACCGCTGCTCGGCCACCGGCTGGGGCTCGACCAACGAGTCGATCGCCATCCACCAGGAGCACATGCTGCCGGCCACCAAGGCCTATCTTGAGGCCAACGGCAAGAAGATCCACGACAACGGCGACTTGCACCACGTCCACATGTCCTTCACCGAAGGCCGCTATGACGGGCGCTACCTGTTCATGAACGACAAGGCGAACACCCGCGTTGCGCGTGTGCGTTGCGACGTCATGAAATGCGACAAGATACTGGAAATCCCGAACGCCAAGGCGATCCACGGTCTGCGTCCGCAAAAATGGCCCCGCACCAACTATGTGTTCGCCAACGGCGAAGACGAAGTGCCAATGGTCAACGACGGCACGATTCTGGATGATCCGTCGCAGTATGTGAACTTCTACACCGCGATCAACGCCGACGAGATGACCGTCGCGTGGCAGGTGATGGTGTCGGGCAACCTCGATAACACCGACTGCGACTATGACGGCAAATACGCGTTCTCGACCTCGTACAACTCGGAAATGGGCATGGATCTGCCCGATATGACCGCGGCTGACATGGACCATGTCGTCGTGTTCAACATCGCCGAGATCGAAGCCGGTATCGCCGCGGGCGACTATATTGAACTTCAGGGCGTCAAGGTGATCGACGGCCGCAAGGGCAATAACAAGAAATACACCCGCTACATCCCGGTGCCGAACAACCCGCACGGCTGTAACATGGCGCCCGACAAGATCCACCTGTGCGTTGCCGGCAAACTGTCGCCAACCGTGACGGTGATCGACGTGCGTCTGCTGGATGCGCTGTTCGAGGATGACAGCCTTGACATGCGGTCTTGTGTCGTGGCCGAGCCAGAACTGGGTCTCGGGCCTCTCCACACCGCGTTCGACGGCAAGGGCAACGCCTATACCACGTTGTTCCTCGACAGCCAGGTTGCCTTCTGGAACATCGAGAAAGCCATCGAGCACTTCAACGGCGCGGATGTCGAGTATCTGCTCTCGAAGACCGACGTGCACTACCAGCCCGGCCACAACTCGACGACGATGGGTGAAACCCTCGACGCCGACGGAAAATACTTCATTTCGATGAACAAGTTTTCCAAGGACCGGTTCCTCAACGTCGGCCCGCTCAAGCCAGAGAACGAGCAACTGTTCGCCATCGACGGCAACGAGCTGCATCTGGTCCACGACGGCCCAACCTTTGCCGAGCCGCACGATTCGATCCTCGTGCACCGGTCGGTGATGAATCCACGCGACAACTATGACCGCAACGATCCCAGCTTTGACGCCGTGCGCGCCCAGGCCGAGATCGACGGCGTGAACATTGACGAGTGGATGGATACTGTCATTCGCGACGGTAACAAGGTCCGGGTCTACATGTCCTCGCTGGCACCGAGCTTCTCGTTGGACAAGTTCACCGTGCGGCAGGGCGATGAAGTCACTGTGATCATCACCAACCTTGACGACATCGACGATTTGACCCACGGCTTCACCTTGGGTGACCACGGCGTCGCAATGGAGGTCAGCCCGCAGCAAACGTCGTCGATCACCTTCGTCGCGGCCAAGCCCGGTGTCTACTGGTACTATTGCCAGTGGTTCTGCCACGCGCTCCACATGGAGATGCGCGGCCGGATGCTGGTCGAACCGGCATAAGGAACAGCCATGCAAAGCCTTCGTTTCCTGATTTCAGCCGTTGTGGTGACACTCGTCACCTTGGTCGCGGGCCTCGCCTGTGCCGAGGAACGGTTGGTGCCCGCTGAATCAGGGGCGTTGGCGTTGGCACTCGCCGGGGCCAGCCCCGGCGATGTTCTGCGGCTTGCCCCGGGCCGTCACGACGGCCCGGTGGTGCTGGAATTTGAAATTACGCTGGACGGCGGCGGCGAGGCGCTGTTGCAGGGCAACGGCGTGGGCTCGGTGATCACCGTGACCGGCGACGATATCACCATTCGCGGGCTGGAAATTCGCGGCTCTGGTGATGCACACCCCGAGGTTGACTCGGGCATCAAGCTGGACCGCACGGCGCATCGCGCGCTGATTGAAAACAACACCCTGATCGAGAACCATGTCGGCGTGCATGTGTTCGGCGCCCGCGATTCCATCGTGCGCGGCAACACGATCATTGGCCGGCGACTGCACCGCATGAACTCGCGCGGGAACGGCATCTACGTCTGGAATGCGCCGGGGACCCTGGTTGAACGCAACCAGATCCGCTATGGCCGCGACGGGATATTCGCCAATGCCTCGCGCGAGAATATCTTTCGCGACAACGTGATGCGCGACCTGCGGTTCGCCGTGCATTTCATGTATACCAACATGAGCGAGGTGACCGGGAACGCCTCGATCGGCAACCATCTGGGGTACGCGATCATGTTCTCGAACCGGGTGCAGCTGGTGGGCAACCTGTCGCTGTCCGACCGCGATCATGGGGTGATGCTGAACTATGCCAACAACGCCGATGTCAGCGGCAATCTGGTGCGCGGCGGGACGACCGAGAAATGCACCTTTGTCTACAACTCGCACCGCAATCTGATCGTGGGCAACCGGTTCGAGGGCTGCGAGATCGGCATTCACTTCACCGCCGGATCGGAACGCAACGTGATCACCGGCAACGCCTTTATCGGCAACCAGACGCAGGTCAAATACGTCGGCACCAGCGATGTCGAATGGAGCCATGACGGGCGCGGCAACTACTGGTCCGACCATCCGGCCTTTGATCTGGATGGCGACGGCATCGCCGATGCGCGCTTTCGCCCCAATGACCTGATGGACCATATCCTGTGGTCACAACCCGCTGCGGCGCTGCTGCTTGGTTCGCCCGCGGTGCAATTGATCCGCTGGAGCCAAGCCAATTTCCCCGCGACCTTGCCTGGCGGCGTGGTCGACAGTTTTCCCCTCACGCAGCCGTTGCTGATCATGGTGCCCGACGAGATCGCCCAGATCGAGGCAACAACCCGGCCCGCGTGGCTTGACGGAAGTACAGATGATGACGACTCTTCTTCTCTCGAAGGTCACTAAGACCTTTGGCGAGACCCGCGCGCTGGATGCCGTGGGCTTCAGCGTGGCCCCCGGCGAGCGGGTGGCCTTGCTGGGTCATAACGGTGCCGGTAAATCGACCCTGATGAAGATCATCCTGGGTCTGATCGAGGCCGACAGCGGCGAGATCCGCGTGACCGACGCCGCCCCGGGCAGCAATGCCGCGCGGCGTCAGGTGGCCTATCTGCCCGAAAACGTGGCCTTTCACCCGGCTTTGACCGGGCGCGAGCAGATCCGCTATTACCTGCGTTTGCGCGGCGAGCCGGTGAACATGGCCGATACCCTGCTGGAGCGGGTGGGCCTTGGCCATGCCGCCAACCGCCGCATCGGCACCTATTCCAAGGGGATGCGCCAGCGCGTCGGTCTGGCGCAGGCGATCATCGGGCAGCCGAAACTGCTGGTTCTCGATGAGCCGACCTCGGGCCTCGACCCGGTGTCGCGGCGCGATTTTTACGCCATGCTCGACGAATTGGCCGCCGATGGCGCGTCGATCCTGTTGTCGAGCCACGCCCTGACCGAGGTCGAGGCGCGCACCGACCGGATCGTCATCCTGTCGGGCGGCGTGATGGTCGCCAACGATTCCCTGTCGGTGCTGCGGCGTCGGGCGGCCTTGCCGATCCAGATGCAGATCACCGCCAAGCCGGACGCCGCCGATCAGGTTGCGGCCATGCTGCAAGGCACGCGTTGCAATGGGCTGATGGTCAATCTGAGCTGCTCGTATGACGACAAGCTCGGCCGCCTCGGTCAGATCGCGGCGCTGGGGGCGATGATTGACGATGTCGAGGTCCTGCCGCCCAGCCTTGAGGATATCTACAGCCATTTCAGCCAAAGGAGGCCGTCATGAACCGCATCCTGACCGGCGCAGGCGCCGAGTTCCGCATCGCACTGCGCAACCGCTGGGTGGTGATCGCCGTCGGCATGATGGCGGTGTTCGCGATGGTGCTGTCCGCCGCGGGCAGCGCGCCGACCGGCGAGGTGGGCACGGACCGGCTGTCGGTCACCGTCGCCAGCCTGACCAGCCTTGCGGTTTACCTCGTGCCGCTGGTGGCCTTGTTGATGAGTTTTGATGCCGTGGCAGGCGAGGTCGAACGCGGCACCCTGTCGCTGGTGCTGACCTATCCCGTGTCGCGGCTGGAACTGCTGCTGGGCAAATTCGTGGCGCATCTCGGCATTCTGGCGCTGGCTTTGGCGGTGGGCTACGCCATCGCCGCCGCCGCCGCCATCTGGACCGACCCGCGCGCGACGGCTGGCCTTCCGGCCCTGTGGCGGTTGTTCTGGACGTCGGAACTCCTGGGTGCGAGTTTTGTGGCGCTGGGCTATGCCCTGTCGGCCTGGGCGCGCCGCCCCGGTGCAGCGGCGGGGCTGGTGATCGGCCTGTGGCTGGTGGTGATCGTGCTCTATGATCTGGGGCTGCTGGCGGCCGTGGTCGCGGATAACGGCGGCACCTTCACGACGCAGGTGTTCCCGTGGATGCTGATCGGCAACCCGGCCGATGCCTTCCGGCTTTACAACCTCGCCGCCTCCGAGGCGACCGCCGCCGCCGCCGGGATTGCCGGGGCCGCCAACACCATCCCCGCAACCCACGCGCTCGCCTCTGTGCTGCTGTGGCCGTTGATCGGCCTCGGCCTGGCGACGCTGGCTTTTCGCAAGGTGACGCCATGATCCGCCCCGCACTGTTTGCCCTGTCGCTGCTGGCCCTCGGGGCCTGCCGCGAGGAGGTCGCCTCGTTGCCCGATGCCGTGCAGATGAATGCCGAGGCGGTGGGCCATTATTGCCAGATGAACATGCTGGAACACCCCGGCCCCAAGGCGCAGGTGCATTTGAGCGGCCTGCCGAATCCGCTGTTCTTCAGCCAGGTGCGCGATGCCGTCGCCTATCAACGGATGCCAGAGCAAAGCCACGCCATTGTCGTGATCTATGTGTCCGACATGGGCGGCGGGACGGATTGGAACGACCCCGGCTCGCACAACTGGATACCTGCGGAAACGGCGCTTTATGTGGTGGGCTCGCAAATCGTTGGCGGCATGGGTGCGCCCGAACTGGTGCCATTCTCCACCCAGGCCGAGGCCGAGGCCTTTGTGGGTGAGCATGGCGGCGAGATCCTGCGCCTCGATGCGATCCCCGATGCGTTGGTGCTGGCCCCTGTCGAAATCGACGAGGGCACCGACGCCGAAGAAGAATCCGATTTCGAACAGCGCCTGCGCGCCTTGTCACGCCAAATGGAGGGCTGATCATGTCTTTATCCCGACGCCGTTTCATCGCCATTTCCGCAGCCTTTGCCGCAGCCACCCCGGCCAAGGCCACAGCGATCCATCAATGGCGCGGCGTGGCGCTGGGGGCGGACGCCTCGATCACGCTGGCGCATGCGGATGCCGAAGCGATTGTCGCGCGCGCCCTGCGCGAGATTTCCCGGCTGGAGGCGATCTTCTCCTTGCATGATCCGAATTCGGCCCTGGTTCGCCTGAACACCGCAGGGCGGCTGGATCACCCGCCCTTTGAACTGCTGGAATGCCTGAGCACCGCCGGCGCCGTTCATGCCGCCAGCGGTGGGCGTTTCGACCCGACGATCCAGCCGCTCTGGGCGCTGTATGCCGAGCATATTTCCGCCGGTCAGATGCCGGACGCCGCCAGCCTTGCCACGGTGATGGGCCGGATCGGCTGGTCGCGCCTGCGCATCGACGCCGCCGCGATCGAGATGCAGCCCGGCATGGCGCTCAGCCTCAATGGTATTGCGCAGGGGTATATCGCCGACAAAGTGGCGGCTTTGCTGCGCGCCGAAGGGTTGCACGATGTGCTGATCAACACCGGCGAGTTCGTGGCGCTTGGCGGGCATCCGCAGGGCGGCGACTGGCCGGTTTCGCTCAGCGACGGGCAGACGGTGACGCCGGATGCGGTGCATCTGCGGGATGGCGCTTTGGCCAGCTCCTCGCCCCACGCGATCACCTTTGATGCGTCGGGCACGGTCAGCCATATCCTTGACCCGCAGACCGGCGCGCCCGCCCCGGCGCATTGGCGCTTGATCACCGTGACCGCGCCGACGGCGGCCTTGGCCGACGCCCTGAGCACGGCGTGTTGCCTGATGGATCAAGACGCGATCACCGCGACCCTGGCGGCCTTCCCGCGCGCCTCACTCGCCTTCGCAAGCTAAGTCGCGCCACCACACCAAAGGGCCGCGACCAAGGCCCTTTGCTCTCTCACGCGCCAACCTGTGCCGTATCTTTGCGCCGCCAGATTGCGCGTACCGCGTCTGAATTGATGCCGAACGCCCGCTGGAAGTCCTGTTCCTGTGCGGGCGTCAGCAAAACGGCATTCTGCGCCAGGGCCTCTCGGGAATCGTTGTGATCATTTGCCCCGCGGATCCACATATCCGGGTCAAGGCGGCTGAGAACCGGCATATGCTGCCAGACCTCATGGTGGCCGAAATTCATCACCGTCAGATGATGGCCGGGGCGAAACGCGATTGCCAGACCGGCACTGACCAGCAACCGCTTGGCGGGTTCGGCCTCCAGCCCTTTGGCACTGGCGCGCGCGGTATAGCCATTGACGAAATCCATCGCCAACAAAGCCGCGTCGTCGAACACATCGAGACACTGGCGCAAATTGCGTCTTAGCGCCGCGACGAAATTCACCCCCACCGCGTCATCGTCATCCAGCCGGAACTGCACGGTGAACCGGTCCTTGTGGCGCACCGAGTTGATCGCCTCGGCCATGATCGTGCGGTGCCGCAGCGGCGGATGCGCCTGTATGATCACCTGCGGCAGGTCTGCCGTGAGGGATTTCAGCCGGTTCAGATGGTCACCCGGCAAATCCTCGCCGATGACGATCAGAAAGGTGAAATCCGGGTCGGTCTGCGCGCGCAGCGAGGGCAGGGTGAGCGCCTCGAACATGCGAAAGCGCTCATTCAGGCGTTCGGGCGCGTACAGGAACGCCCTTCGCTCGTCGAGTGTCTCGTGGACCCTTTGAAACCCGCCCAGGGCAGGATAGGAAAACCGGCACAACCCGATGACCTGCGACCGGCGGGCCGCGCGATGGCGAAGAAGACGGCGGCGGATCGACATGGCGCGCATTTCCCGTTGGAAAACCCAAGCCTAGCAACAAGCCAGCGGCGCGGCAACGCGGCCAAGGCGACAATCTTGAAACCGGGGGCACACGGGGGTTCGCGCTGTGTTGACAAGGGGGGCGACTCTCCCTAGAAGGCCCTCACCCGGTTCATGCACGTCGTGTGACTCGGGGCTTTAGATAACACTACGTGGTCATGATCCGGGCTTCACCGCTTCGATCCTCTGGAACTCCACCGCGGCGTCTCCCAACCGGGAAACGCATGCGGTTTTGTGCTTTGCGGACGCGCAAGGTGCCTAAGTACGGACTGCCCCCGGAAACCTCTCTGACGAGGGATGGACGAACGGGTTGCAAGATAGGGCGATTGATATGCCAACGATCCAACAGCTGATCCGCAAGCCGCGGCAGCCCCGAGTTAAACGTTCCAAGTCGATGCACCTGGAATCCTGCCCGCAGAAGCGCGGCGTTTGTACCCGTGTTTACACCACGACGCCAAAGAAGCCGAACTCGGCTATGCGGAAAGTCGCCAAGGTGCGTCTGACCAATGGCTTTGAAGTCATCAGCTACATCCCCGGTGAAAAGCACAACCTTCAGGAGCACTCTGTGGTTCTGATCCGCGGCGGTCGTATCAAAGACCTTCCCGGTGTTCGCTACCACATCCTCCGCGGTGTTCTCGATACGCAAGGCGTCAAAGACCGCCGCCAGCGTCGTTCGAAATACGGCGCGAAGCGTCCGAAATAAGGAGATCCGCAGATGTCACGTCGTCACGCCGCTGAAAAGCGCCAAGTCCTGCCCGACGCCAAATATGGCGACCAGGTACTGACAAAATTCATGAACAACCTGATGGTCGACGGCAAGAAGTCGGTCGCCGAAACCATCGTTTACAACGCGCTCGAGCGTGTTGAGCAGCGCCTGAAGCGTTCGCCGATCGAAGTGTTCCACGAGGCGCTTGAGAACATCAAGCCGTCGGTCGAAGTGAAGTCGCGCCGCGTCGGTGGTGCCACCTATCAGGTGCCTGTCGAAGTCGCGACCAACCGTCGTGAAGCTTTGGCGATTCGCTGGCTGATCATCGCGGCCCGCAAGCGCAACGAGCACACCATGGAAGAGCGCCTTGCCGGCGAGCTTTCGGACGCGGTCAACAGCCGCGGCACCGCGGTTAAAAAGCGCGAAGACACTCACAAGATGGCCGACGCAAACAAAGCGTTCAGCCACTATCGTTGGTAAGGGGCTGACATTATGGCACGCGAGTATCAGCTACCACGCTACCGCAACTTCGGGATCATGGCGCATATCGACGCGGGTAAAACCACGACGACCGAGCGGATCCTGTTCTACACCGGCAAGAACCACAAGATGGGCGAGACGCACGAAGGCGCCGCGACCATGGACTGGATGGAGCAGGAGCAAGAGCGCGGGATCACCATCACCTCGGCTGCAACCACAACCACGTGGCAGCGTCAGGAAGATCCGACCAACGAAGGCACGGCTGAAACCAAATACCGGTTCAACATCATCGACACCCCTGGCCACGTCGACTTCACCATCGAAGTCGAGCGTTCGCTGGCGGTTCTCGACGGTGCTGTCTGCTTGCTGGACGCCAACGCCGGTGTCGAGCCGCAGACCGAAACCGTCTGGCGTCAGGCTGACCGTTACAAGGTTCCGCGCATCGTGTTCGTCAACAAGATGGACAAGATCGGCGCAGACTTCTTCAAATGCGTCGCGATGATCAAGGACCGCACCGGTGGCCAGCCGTTGCCGATCGCTCTGCCGATCGGTTGCGAAGACCACCTGGAGGGGATCATTGACCTCATCAAGATGGAAGAGTGGGTCTGGATCGGTGAAGACCTCGGCGCAAACTGGGTCCGTCGGCCGATTCGCGCCGAGCTTCAGGACGTTGCCGACGAATGGCGCGCCAATCTGATCGAGCTTGCCGTCGACATGGACGACGCGGCGATGGAAGCGTATCTCGAAGGCAAGGAGCCCGACGAGAAAACCCTGCGCAGCCTGATCCGCAAGGGCACGCTGAAGCTGGCGTTCTTCCCGGTGACCGCTGGTTCCGCGTTCAAGAACAAGGGCGTGCAGCCCCTGCTGAACGCTGTCATCGACTATCTGCCGTCGCCGTTGGATATTCCGGCCTACATGGGCTTCTCGCCCGACGATGAGACGGAAACCCGCAACATCGAGCGTCATGCCGACGACTCCGAGCCGTTCTCGGCTCTGGCGTTCAAGATCATGAACGACCCGTTTGTGGGCTCGCTGACCTTTACGCGGATCTACTCCGGTTCCCTCAAGAAGGGCGACCAGATGATGAACTCGACCAAAGGCAAGCGCGAGCGCGTCGGCCGCATGATGATGATGCATTCGATTGCCCGTGAGGAAATCGAAGAAGCCTTTGCGGGCGACATCATTGCCTTGGCCGGTCTGAAGGAAACCACCACGGGCGACACGCTGTGCAGCCCGACCAATCAGGTGGTTCTGGAAACCATGACCTTCCCTGAGCCTGTGATCGAGATCGCAGTCGAGCCGAAAACCAAGGCCGACCAGGAAAAGATGGGTATTGCGCTGGCACGTCTGGCAGCCGAAGACCCGTCGTTCCGCGTCGAAACCGACTTTGAGTCGGGTCAGACGATCATGAAGGGCATGGGCGAGCTTCACCTCGACATCCTGGTTGATCGCATGAAGCGCGAGTTCAAGGTCGAGGCCAACATCGGCGCGCCTCAGGTGGCCTATCGCGAGACCATCAGCCACAAGGCCGAGATCGACTATACGCACAAGAAGCAGACCGGTGGTACCGGCCAGTTCGCGCGCGTCAAGCTGATCATCGAACCGACCGAGCCGGGCGAAGGTTATTCGTTCGAATCCAAGATCGTCGGCGGCACGGTGCCGAAAGAATACATCCCGGGTGTCGAAAAGGGCATCAAATCGGTGATGGATTCGGGCCCGTTGGCAGGCTTCCCGGTCATCGACTTCAAAGTGTCGCTGATCGACGGTGCCTTCCACGACGTCAACTCGTCGGTTCTGGCCTTCGAAATCGCTGCCCGCGCCGCAATGCGCGAAGGGATGCGCAAGGCTGGGGCAAAGATGCTCGAGCCGATCATGAAAGTCGAAGTCGTGACGCCCGAGGAATACACCGGGTCGATCATCGGTGACCTGACCAGCCGTCGCGGCATGGTGCAGGGTCAGGACTCGCGCGGCAACGCCAACGTCATCGACTGCATGGTGCCGCTGGCCAATATGTTCGGCTACATCAACAACCTGCGTTCCATGTCTTCGGGCCGCGCCGTGTTCTCGATGCAGTTCGACCATTACGACGCTGTGCCGCAGAATATCTCGGACGAGATCCAGAAGAAATACGCTTGACGGTGTGGCGGGGATAACCCCGCCCTACCAGCCCTGTAGGGCGGGGTTATCCCCGCCGCCCGCAACACAAGATTAGGAGAAGCCATCATGGCAAAGGCAAAGTTTGAACGGAACAAACCGCACGTGAACATCGGCACGATTGGTCACGTTGACCATGGCAAGACGACGCTGACGGCTGCGATCACCAAGTATTTTGGCGACTTCCGCGCCTATGACCAGATCGACGGCGCGCCCGAAGAGAAGGCCCGTGGCATCACGATCTCGACCGCGCATGTCGAATACGAGACCGAGACGCGTCACTATGCACACGTCGACTGCCCCGGCCACGCCGACTACGTCAAGAACATGATCACCGGTGCCGCACAGATGGACGGCGCGATCCTGGTGGTGAACGCCGCCGACGGCCCGATGCCGCAGACCCGCGAGCACATCCTGCTTGGCCGTCAGGTCGGCATTCCGTACATGGTTGTCTACATGAACAAGGTCGACCAGGTGGATGACGAGGAACTGCTCGAGCTGGTCGAGATGGAAATCCGCGAGCTGCTCAGCAAATACGAGTACCCCGGCGACGATATCCCGATCATCAAGGGCTCGGCGCTGCACGCGATGAACGGCACGCAGCCGGAAATCGGCGAGAACTCGATCCGCGCGCTGCTGAAAGCGGTTGACGAGTACATTCCGACCCCGGCCCGTGCCGTGGACCAGCCGTTCCTGATGCCGATCGAGGACGTGTTCTCGATTTCCGGCCGTGGTACGGTGGTGACCGGCCGGATCGAGCGCGGCGTGATCAACGTTGGCGACGAGATCGAAATCGTCGGCATCCGCGACACCAAGAAATCGACCTGCACCGGCGTGGAAATGTTCCGCAAGCTGCTGGATCGTGGTGAGGCAGGCGACAACGTCGGCATCCTGCTGCGCGGCATCGACCGCGAGGGCGTGGAGCGTGGCCAGGTTCTGTGCAAGCCGAAGTCGGTTCTGCCACACACCGAGTTCGAGGCCGAGGCCTATATCCTGACCAAGGATGAGGGTGGCCGTCACACGCCGTTCTTCGCCAACTACCGCCCGCAGTTCTACTTCCGCACCACGGACGTCACCGGCACCGTCAAGCTGCCCGAGGGCACCGAGATGGTGATGCCCGGCGACAACCTGAAGTTCGAAGTCGAACTGATCGCGCCGATCGCCATGGAAGAGAAGCTGCGCTTCGCCATCCGCGAAGGCGGCCAGCACCGTCGGCGCTGGCGTGGTGTCCAAGATCATCAAGTGATTTGGTGAGGTGGGGCCGTAACCCGGCCCCGCCGCCAATCCTGAGGGAAGACAAATGTCAGGTCAGACTATTCGAATCCGGCTGAAAGCCTTTGATTACCGTGTGTTGGATGCCAGCACCGCGGAAATCGTGAACACGGCTAAGCGTACCGGCGCTAACGTTCGCGGGCCAATTCCATTGCCCAATAAAATTGAGAAGTTCACGGTTCTGCGTGGTCCGCACATCGACAAGAAGTCGCGCGACCAGTGGGAAATCCGTACGCACAAGCGCCTTCTCGACATCATCGATCCGACCCCGCAGACCGTGGACGCGCTCATGAAGCTCGACCTCGCTGCCGGCGTTGACGTCGAAATCAAGGTATAAGGAGCCAAGACGATGCGCTCTGGAGTGATTGCAAAAAAGCTGGGCATGACCCGGCTGTTCATGGAGGATGGTCGCCAGGTTCCGGTCACCGTTCTTCAACTCGATGGTCTTCAAGTGGTCGCCCAGCGCACCGCTGATACCGATGGTTACACCGCTGTCCAACTCGGCGCCGGTACCGCCAAGGCCAAGCGAGTGTCCGCGCCGATGCGTGGCCACTACGCGAAAGCCAACGTGGCACCAAAGCGCAAGCTTGCCGAGTTCCGTGTCAGCCCTGACAACCTGATCGACGTTGGCGCCGAGATTTCGGCTGACCACTATCTGCCCGGGCAGTTCGTGGACATCGCCGGCACCTCGATCGGTAAGGGCTTTCAGGGTGTCATGAAGCGCCACAACTTTGGCGGTCTTCGGGCCTCGCACGGCGTGTCCGTCAGCCACCGGTCGCACGGGTCCACGGGCCAGTGTCAGGACCCTGGCAAGGTGTTCAAAGGCAAGAAGATGGCCGGCCACATGGGCGCTGTCCGTGTGACCACCCAAAACCTGCAGATCGTCCGTTGCGACGCCGACCGTGGCCTGATCATGGTCAAGGGCGCCGTTCCGGGGTCGAAGGGTGGCTGGGTCACCATCAAGGATGCCGTCAAGAAGCCTGCCCATGCTGATGCGCCGCGTCCCGCTGCGTTGAAAGCAACGGCGTCGGCAGAGGCTGCGCCTGCTGCTGTTGAAGGAGCTCAAGAATGAAAGCCGCTGTCATCAAACTCGACGCCGGTTCCGCCGGTGAGCTTGAGCTGAACGACGCGATCTTCGGCCTCGAGCCTCGCATCGACCTGCTGCATCGTGTGGTCCGCTGGCAGCGCGCGAAAGCGCAAGCCGGCACCCACTCGGTTCTCGGCCGTTCGGATGTGTCGTTCTCGACCAAGAAGATCTATCGCCAGAAGGGCACCGGCGGCGCACGCCACGGCTCCAAGAAGGCCCCGATCTTCCGCTCGGGTGGCGTCTACAAGGGCCCAACTCCGCGCAGCCACGCGTTCGACCTTCCCAAAAAGGTTCGTGCGCTGGGTCTGAAGCACGCGCTGTCGGCAAAGCTGGCCGCTGGCAAACTGGTGATCCTGGATGCGGCCGATCTGGCCGAAGCCAAGACCGCCATGCTGGCGAAAGCTGTCAACGATCTGGGCTGGAAAAAGGTCCTGATCATCGACGGTGCCGAAGTCAACGCGAACTTCGCCGCCGCTGCCCGTAACCTCGCCGGCGTGGATATCCTGCCGTCGATGGGCGCAAACGTCTATGACATCCTCAAGCGCGACACCCTGGTGATCACGCGGGCGGGTGTCGAAGCACTGGAGGCTCGTTTGGCATGAGCGCGAAAGCAGAACATTACGACGTGATCCGCAAGCCGATCATCACCGAGAAAGCAACCATGGCCTCTGAGGCCAACGCGGTTGTGTTCGAAGTGGCGATGGACTCGACCAAACCGCAAATCAAGGAGTCCGTCGAGGCACTCTTTGGCGTCAAGGTCAAAGCGGTCAACACGCTGGTCACCAAAGGCAAAGCCAAGCGCTTCCGGGGTATGCTCGGACGGCGCAAAGACGTGAAGAAAGCGTATGTCACCCTCGAGGACGGCAACGCAATCGACGTCTCCACCGGTCTTTGATCTGAAGATCCTGAAGAACAGGAACGGCCTTCGCGTATGCGGGGGCCGTTCTGCCATGCCGGGTTTGGTTGAGGGGCGCCGGCAGTGTCGTCGGGGCATGGCGCCACGAGCGGCAAAATGGCATTGCACGCACCCGCTGCGGAAATTCACCGCGACTCCTATAGACACCCCAAACTATCCCTGTTATCTGCCGCGGATCGCGCGCTTCGGGATTCGTTCCGGGGCGTGTGTGTTATGAGTTTGGGCCCTACCGGGTCTGGCACTAAGGCCACCTACGGGGGGCTATAACCGAGAGGCGGGGCAACCCGCCGCAAAGCAACGGAAGACAGAAAGCATGGCACTCAAGTCGTACAAACCGACGACGCCAGGCCAGCGAGGGCTGGTTCTGATCGACCGTTCGGAGCTTTGGAAAGGACGTCCCGTCAAATCCCTGACCGTGGGTTTGACGAAATCGGGCGGCCGGAACAACACCGGACGGATTACGATGCGCCGCATCGGCGGGGGCGCAAAGCGTCTCTATCGCATTGTAGATTTCAAGCGTCGCAAGTTCGATGTTCCCGGCACCGTGGAACGCATTGAATATGACCCCAACCGCACCGCGTTCATCGCGTTGATCCGCTACGAAGACGGCGAGCAGACCTATATTCTGGCTCCGCAACGTCTGGCCGTCGGCGACACGATCATCGCGGGCGCGAAAACCGACGTCAAGCCGGGCAACGCAATGCCGTTCTCGGGCATGCCGCTGGGCACGATCGTGCACAACGTCGAGATGAAGCCCGGCAAGGGTGGTCAGATCGCCCGCGCCGCTGGCACCTATGCCCAGTTCGTCGGTCGCGACGGTGGCTACGCACAGCTGCGCCTGTCCTCGGGCGAATTGCGCATGATCCGTCAGGAATGCATGGCAACCATTGGCGCGGTTTCGAACGCTGACCACTCCAACCAGAACCTTGGCAAGGCTGGCCGCAACCGTCACTACGGCATGCGTCCGTCGGTGCGTGGTGTTGCCATGAACCCGATCGACCACCCGCACGGTGGTGGTGAGGGTCGTACCTCGGGCGGTCGGACTCCGGTCACACCTTGGGGTAAAGACACCAAGGGCAAGAAAACCCGCTCGAACAAGGCGACGGATAAATACATCATCCGCTCGCGTCACGCCAAGAAGAAGGGCCGCTAATCGATGGCACGTTCTGTCTGGAAGGGCCCTTTTGTCGACGCCTATCTGCTGAAAAAAGCAGAAAAAGCGCGCGATTCCGGCCGCAGCGAAGTGATCAAGATCTGGTCGCGCCGCTCAACGATTCTCCCACAATTTGTGGGGCTGACCTTTGGCGTTTACAACGGCAAGAAGCACATCCCGGTCAGCGTGACCGAGGACATGATCGGCCAGAAGTTTGGTGAGTATTCGCCAACTCGGACCTATTATGGTCACGCGGCTGACAAAAAAGCGAAGCGGAAATAAGTCATGGGCAAAGAGAATAATCCCCGCCGCGTGGCTGATAACGAAGCCATGGCCAAAGCCAGCATGCTGCGCATCTCGCCGCAAAAGCTGAACCTGGTTGCTGGTCTCATCCGCGGCAAGAAGGTCGACAAGGCGATGGCCGATTTGACCTTCTCGAAAAAGCGTATCGCGATCGACGTGAAGAAATGCCTTCAGTCGGCCGTTGCCAACGCCGAAAACAACCATGGTCTTGATGTGGACAACCTCATCGTGGCCGAGGCTTGGGTCGGCAAGCGCATGACCATGAAGCGCGGTCGTCCGCGGGCGCGTGGTCGCTTCGGCAAGATCATGAAGCCATTTTCCGAGATCACCATCAAGGTGCGTGAGCGCGAGGAGCAAGCGTAATGGGTCAGAAGGTAAATCCGATCGGCATGCGTCTTCAGGTCAACCGCACCTGGGACAGCCGCTGGTACGCCGAAGGCAAGAACTACGGCAATCTGTTGCTTGAAGACCTGCGCATGCGGGAATTCATCAAGGAAGAGTGCAAGGCCGCTGGCGTCAGCCGCGTGCTGATCGAACGTCCGCACAAAAAGTGCCGCGTCACGATCCACACCGCGCGTCCCGGCGTGATCATCGGCAAAAAAGGCGCCGATATCGAAGGTCTGCGCAAGAAGCTGGCAAACTTCACCGACAGCGAACTGCACCTGAACATCATCGAAGTCCGCAAGCCGGACCTGGATGCGGCTCTGGTCGCCGAGTCGATTGCTCAGCAACTCGAGCGTCGTGTGTCGTTCCGTCGCGCCATGAAGCGCGCGGTGCAGAACGCCATGCGGGTGGGCTCGCTTGGCATCCGCGTGAACATCGCGGGTCGTCTGGGTGGTGCGGAAATCGCGCGGACCGAATGGTACCGCGAGGGCCGTGTCCCGCTGCACACGCTGCGCGCTGACATCGACTATGCATTGGCCGAGGCTTCGACCCCTTACGGGATCATCGGGATCAAGGTCTGGATCTACAAGGGCGACATCATGGAGCACGACCCGCAGGCGCACGATCGCCGGCATGCCGAGCTTCAGGACGCACCAGGCGGCGGCGCACCCCGCGGCCGGCGTTGATCGCCTGACAGGAGAAGATAGATGCTGCAACCGAAACGGACGAAGTTCCGCAAACAGTTCAAGGGCCGTATCCACGGTCTTGCGAAGGGCGGTTCTGATCTGAACTTCGGGTCCTTTGGCCTCAAGGCCGTAGAACCCGAGCGCATGACCGCGCGCCAGATCGAAGCTGCTCGTCGTGCCATGACCCGTCACATGAAGCGTCAGGGCCGTGTCTGGATCCGCGTTTTCCCCGATGTTCCCGTGTCGTCAAAACCGACCGAGGTCCGGATGGGTAAAGGCAAGGGCTCGGTGGATTATTGGGCCGCCAAGATCAAGCCAGGCCGGATCATGTTCGAGATCGACGGCGTGTCGGAAGACGTCGCCCGCGAGGCCCTGCGCCTTGCGGCGATGAAGCTGCCGATGAAAACCCGCGTCGTGATGCGCGAAGACTGGTAAACGGCGTGCCTTGCACGCCGGGTGGGGTGTCGCGGAAAATCGCAGATTTTCGGCGGGCCCCACACGGTACAGAAAAGAAAACCCCCGTTGCGCAAGCAGCGGGGGTTTTGCATTTGTGTGCGCATCAATGATCAACCGGGTGCCGGCCCACAAGTTTTCGTTGAAAACCCGCAACACCGCACGCAGTTGGGCCTTTCAGGACCAACTGTAATTGAAACTCACCGAAATCCGCTCGTCCTCGGCCTGGTTCATCGGCACCTCATGGCGCAGCCAGCTTTCCCACAGCAGCACGTCACCGACCTCAGGCTCCACATAGATGAACGTGCGCAATTCGCGGCGTGCGTCCTTCAGCCGGGTGGGGGCGGCCATCATCATGGCCGAGCGCGGGTCTTCCAGTTTCAGCGCCGAGGCCCCCTTGGGCATCGTCACATAGGTCGTCCCCGAGATCACCGAATGCGGGTGGATATGCGAGGCGTGCATCCCGCCCTCGGGCAGGATGTTGATCCACAGATCCTCCAGCGTCAGCTTGCGCCCGTCGAGATCGAATTGCAGGTCCTCGGCAAAGGCAGCGACGTGTTTGTCCAGCACCTTGACCAGCGCCTTGAAGATCGGAAAGCGCCAGGGCAGGTCGGTCAGCGAGGCATAGCTGGTATAGCCCGGATAGCCATTTTCGGCGCACCACTCCTGCCCGGCCTCGTCATCCTCGGCAATCGAGTAGCACGAGGATTCCAGCTCTTGCGGGTCCACGGTTTTGCCCAGCTCTGACAAACGGGCGCGGTAAAGGCGGGTCGCGAACAGCGATTCAATCTGTGACATGCCCTCTGATTACCGCAGCCCATCGCAACGCACGAGGGGCAATCGACGTAACGCACGATCAATCCGGCCCAGACGCCGACATGATGGCGCGTCTCGCGGGCTATCGGTTGAAACATGCCCATCCATGCATATCTGTAGTGGAGACACAAAAGGAGCCAGACCGTGAGCAATTCAGAGACGTTGAAGAACCTGAACACCGCCCTGCAGATGGAGCTGAGCGCACAGCATCAGTATCAGTTGCATTCACATGTGCTTGACGATTGGGGCATTGATCGGCTGGCCGCGAAAATGCGCGAGGAATTCGCCGAGGAAACCGGCCATTCCGACGTATTCCTGGCGCGTATCATGACACTGGGCGGAACCCCCGACATGGCGTTTGCGTCCAAGCCGAAAGCCCCGGAAAGCCTCAAGGCGATGTTCGAAGCGGACTTGGCGGACGAGTTGGAGGCCATCCGGTTTTACACGCAGGCCGCCAAAGCGGCCTATGCCGCCGATGATCTGGGCAGCTACGAGCTTTTCAAAGCGACCGCCATCGACGAGGAGGCGCATCGCGACTGGTTGCAGCTTCAGCTCGATTTGATGGAGCGCATCGGGGAAGAGCGCTACACCTTCAAGCACATCTCGGGTGCTGGCGCCGAAGGTTGAACGCAGGCGGCATGACCACATCAGGCAGGGCGCGGATTCTCGATCTGCGCCCTTGCCCTTTCTCGCTGCCACGCGTATAGGACCCCATCGCGCGGATTTCCGTCTGGGAATCAGCGCGTTTATTATTGACTCCACCGGACGCAGGGTCACCCAAAAGGGCCCTCTGGTGATGTTGGAAGGAACAGCAGGCATGAAAGCCGCAGAACTACGCGACAAGACCCCGGACCAGTTGCGCGAAGCCCTGGTCACCCTGAAGAAAGAGGCTTTCAACCTCCGTTTTCAGGCGGCAACCAACCAGTTGGAAAACACCGCTCGTCAGCGCACCGTGCGCCGCGAAGTGGCGCGTGTGAACACCATTCTGAACCAAAAAGCCGCTGAAGCGGCGGCAAACTGAGGAGCACGCACATGCCAAAACGCATCCTGTCCGGCACCGTGACGAGCGATCAGAACGAGCAGACCATCACGGTTCTGGTCGAGCGTCGCTTCACGCACCCGCAAATGAAGAAAACGGTTCGGAGCTCGAAGAAATACCGCGCTCATGACCCGCTGAACCAATTCAAGGTTGGTGACATTGTTCGGATCGAAGAATGTGCACCGATTTCGAAGTCGAAGCGCTGGCATGTGGTGGTCGAAGCTTCGGCTTGACCTGCACCTGACAGCTTGAACGAAACCCTGGGCATCCTGCCCAAAGGTCGGGAGAAAATCCATGATCCAGATGCAAACCAATCTGGATGTTGCTGACAACTCCGGCGCACGCCGAGTTCAGTGCATCAAAGTATTGGGCGGTTCGCATCGCCGCTATGCGTCCGTGGGCGACATCATCGTCGTCTCGGTAAAAGAAGCGATTCCGAAAGGCCGTGTGAAAAAAGGTGACGTCCGCAAGGCCGTCGTCGTGCGCACCGCCAAGGAAGTTTTCCGTGCCGACGGCACCGCCATCCGTTTTGACCGCAACGCCGCTGTCATCCTGAACAACCAGGGTGAGCCAGTCGGAACGCGTATCTTCGGGCCGGTTGTGCGTGAGCTGCGCGCCAAGAACTTCATGAAGATCATCTCGTTGGCTCCGGAGGTGCTCTGATGGCTGCGAAACTGAAAAAGGGCGACAAGGTCGTCGTTTTGGCCGGCAAGGACAAAGGCAAGCAGGGTTCGATCTCTGTTGTCAATCCGACCACCGGTAAAGCCGTGGTAGACGGGATCAACATCTCGATCCGCCACACCAAGCAAAGCCAGACAGAACAGGGCGGCCGTTTGCCAAAGGCAATGCCGATCGACCTGTCGAACCTCGCACTTCTTGACAAGAACGGCAAAGCCACGCGTGTGGGTTTCCGGGTTGAAGACGGTGTGAAAGTTCGTGTCGCCAAGACGACTGGAGAGGTGATCTGATGTTGGACGCCGCTACCTACACCCCGCGTCTGAAAGCTGATTATCAGAACCGCATCCGTGCGGCGCTGATCGAAGAATTCAGCTACAAGAACGCGATGATGGCCCCCAAGCTCGACAAGATCGTGCTCAACATGGGCATCGGTGAAGCTGTCAAGGACACCAAGAAGGTGAAATCGGCAGAGGCAGACCTGACCCTGATCGCGGGTCAGAAAGCTGTCATCACCAAGGCCAAGAATTCGATCGCCGGCTTCCGGGTCCGCGAAGAGATGCCTTTGGGCGTCAAGGTCACCCTGCGGGGCGATCGTATGTACGAATTCCTGGATCGCTTGATCACAATCGCGCTGCCCCGCGTCCGCGACTTCCGTGGCGTCAAGGGCACGTCGTTCGATGGACGTGGCAACTATGCCATGGGCATCAAAGAGCATCTCATTTTCCCGGAAATCGACTTTGATAAGGTCGACGAAGTCTGGGGTATGGATGTGATCATCTGCACGACCGCGCGTACCGACGCGGAAGCCAAGGCGCTGTTGAAGCTTTTCAACATGCCGTTCAACAGCTGACGCGGAAGGAGAGAGAATTATGGCGAAGAAATCCATGGTCGAACGCGAGAAGAAGCGCCAGCGCCTGGTCGAGCAATATGCCGGCAAGCGCGCCGCTTTGAAAGCGATCGTCACCGATCAGAACCTGCCGATGGAAGAGCGCTTCAAGGCAAACTTGAAGCTCGCTGCCTTGCCGCGCAACTCGTCGGCAACCCGTCTGCACAACCGCTGCGAACTGACTGGCCGTCCAAAGGCCTACTATCGCAAACTGAAACTCAGCCGCATCATGCTGCGTGACCTGTCCTCGTTCGGGCAAGTTCCGGGCATGGTCAAATCCAGCTGGTAAGGAGGAAAGATCATGTCGATGAACGATCCTCTCGGCGATATGCTGACCCGTATCCGCAACGCACAGATGCGTGGCAAAACGACTGTCCGGACCCCGGCGTCGAAGCTGCGTGCCTGGGTTCTGGATGTTCTGCGTGACGAAGGCTACATCCGTGGCTACGAAAACGTTGTGTCCGCTGCTGGCCATCCTGAGCTGTCCATTGAGCTCAAATACTCGTCGGGCGAGCCTGCGATCCGCGAAGTCAGTCGCGTTTCCAAGCCCGGTCGCCGCGTTTACGCTGGTGTCAAAGAAATCCCGCAGATTCGCAACGGCCTTGGCATTTCGGTGGTTTCGACCCCGAAAGGTGTCATGACCGACGCGAATGCACGCGCAGCCAATGTTGGCGGCGAAGTGCTCTGCCGTGTGTTCTGAGGAGGGCTGACATGTCTCGTATTGGCAAGAAGCCTGTTGATCTGCCCAAGGGCGTCACCGCGACGATCTCGGGTCAGCGTATCGAAATGAAGGGCCCCAAGGGGACCCGCACGTTCACCGCAACCGATGACATCGACCTGATTCTGGAAGATGGCTCGGTTCTGGTAAAGCCGCGCGGGTCGTCCAAGCGTGCGCGCCAGCAGTGGGGAATGGCCCGCTCGATGGTTGCAAACCTGGCGACCGGCGTTTCCACCGGGTTCAAAAAAGACCTCGAGCTGGTCGGCGTGGGTTACCGCGCCGCGATGCAGGGGTCGGACCTGAAATTGTCGCTTGGCTACAGCCACGATGTGATCTTCACCGTCCCTGCGGGCGTGACCGTCACCTCGCCCAAGCCCACCGAAGTGATCGTCGAAGGTATCGACGAGCAGCAGGTCGGTCAGGTTGCCGCCAACATTCGCGGATGGCGTCCGCCAGAGCCCTATAAGGGCAAAGGCATTCGCTACAAGGATGAGTATATCTTCCGCAAAGAAGGCAAGAAGAAGTAAGGGCGTTAACGATGGCGAACACCAAAATGAAGCTGTTCCAGAAGCGTCGTCAGCGCGTTCGGAACAAACTGCGGAAAACCGCCAATGGCCGTATGCGCCTGTCGGTTCACCGTTCGAACAAGAACATCAGCGTCCAGCTGATCGACGATCTCAACGGGGTGACCGTTGCGGCGGCGTCGACGCTGGAAAAGGAATTGGGCGTGGTCGGTGTGAACAACATCGCTGCGGCCACCAAGGTTGGCGCCAAGATTGCCGAGCGCGCGAAAGCGGCCGGCGTCGAGGAGTGCTATTTCGACCGCGGTGGGTTCCTGTTTCACGGGAAGGTCAAGGCGGTTGCCGACGCCGCCCGCGAAGGCGGCCTGAAGTTCTAAGCACCATGCAGGCGGCGCCTCAACAGCGCCGCCTCGATGATCGGGGGGGTGCCGGCATGCCCGGCGGCCCACTGCGATCGACTTTGTCGGCGCCATGCTGCGCCACCTCTGAAAGGATGCCTTTATGGCAGAACGTGATAACCGTCGGGGCCGTCGCGAAGACCGTGACGAAAACCCTGAGTTTCAGGATCGTCTGGTTGCGATCAACCGTGTGTCGAAAACCGTAAAAGGTGGCAAGCGCTTCGGCTTTGCTGCTCTTGTGGTTGTCGGCGATCAAAAAGGCCGCGTCGGCTTCGGCAAGGGCAAGGCCAAGGAAGTTCCTGAGGCAGTGCGCAAAGCCACCGAACAAGCCAAACGTCAGATGATCCGCGTGCCGCTGCGCGACGGTCGCACGCTGCACCACGATGTCGAGGGCCGTCATGGCGCTGGACGCGTGATCATGCGCACCGCAGTTGCGGGTACTGGTGTTATCGCCGGTGGTCCGATGCGTGCCGTGTTCGAGATGCTCGGCCTGCAGGACGTCGTTGCAAAGTCGCTGGGTTCGCAGAACCCCTATAACATGGTCCGTGCAACGATTGACGGCCTCAAGAAGGAAGCCAGCCCCCGTCAGGTCGCGCAGCGTCGCGGCAAGAAAGTGGGCGACATCCTGAAGAAGCCCGAAACCGAAGCTGCAGCCGCAGACGCGTAAGGAGAACGGGACATGGCTACTATTGTTGTCAAACAGATCGGCTCGCCGATCCGTCGCCCCGCCAGCCAGCGTGCCACGCTGAAGGGTTTGGGCCTGAACAAGATGAACCGCACCCGCGAGCTTGAGGATACCCCCTCGGTCCGCGGTATGGTGGCATCGGTCTCGCACATGGTGCAGATCATCGAAGAAAAAGCCTGACGGACGGTGCGTGCCAGCACGCACCCTACGGATGCTTGTCGAATCAGCCCCGCCCGCAAGGTCGGGGCTTTTTCTGTGCTGCTTTGTGCGTGATCACCCGATACGCTTCCGGAAAGGGACCCAGGCCATGATTGTCAAACGCCTCGATCAGATCATCGACACCCCCGCCCACGTCAAGGGCGACGCCTTCGAGAGCCGCCGTTTGTTGCTGGCGTCCGATGGGCTTGGATATTCCCTCCACGATACGCTCTGCCTCGCGGGCACCGAGCAACGCCTGCATTACAAGAACCACATCGAGACGAATTATGTGATCGCCGGGCAGGGCACCGTCGAGGACGTTGCCACGGGCAGGGTTCACGCCTTGGCCCCCGGGTCGGTCTATGTGCTTGATCAGCATGACGCGCATATTCTGCGGGCCCAGACCGATATGCGCATCCTGTGCATTTTCACTCCGGCTTTGACCGGACAGGAGACGCATGACAAGGATGGCAGCTACGTTGCGCAGGGCACGGGTTCGTAGGGTGTGTGCTTGCACGCACCGTCCGTCGCCCCCCGCACGGTGCGCCTCATCCAGAGTTGATCGCCCCGTGCTTCCCTTTTCCCGGGCACTGGCCTAGCGTCGCGCACTCAGCCACCCGGAATCACCATGCGCTTTGTCTTGCTCTGTCTTGCCGTCGCCAGCGCGCCGGTTCCCGCTGCGGCCAGTCTGTGCAACTACCGCCTGTCCAACATGATCCCGCGGCAAGAATCGCCTGCGGTCGAGGCCGCGCGCGACACGGTCGGCCTGCGCGACGAAACCGGCGGCATGGTCTTTGTCATGTTCAACCCCAGCACGGGTGAGACCCGCGTGGGCTCGACCGACGCCGGACGACAGGGCAATGCGGATGACGGCTTCGTGGCCCGGACCGCGCGCGTATTGGGCGCGGCGGTGGCCGTAGTGGCGGGCGACTCGCCGCTGGTCACGGCCGGCGGCGCGGTGCTGGGCGCGGGGTTGGAGGCCGCGTGTTTCCTGCGCGATGACCGCGTCAGCGATTACGACGAGGTGCTGGAGGTGCTGCGCGCGGTCGATGCCTCGATGCCGCCCGATCTGTTCGCGCTGATCGAGCCGGGGGAAAGCCGCCGCGACGCCTATGTCCTTCTCAGCCGCAATGACGGTTATGACTTGTCCGAATATCAGGTGCGCGATCTCTATATCGTCAACGGCCAGCTCAGGCATCGCAATTGGGGCGTGAATGATATCGTCGGCGATATCACGGTGTTCATGCGCCCGCGCGGCGATTGAGGGCCTCATGCGGGCTTGATTGCCGAACCGCACCCGTCTATACGCCCCCAGTCTGCCCCCACCGGGCCGACTCAACAAAGAAACGCCGCGTTGCCCCGATCCGTCGCTGGTGGGGTATTCCGG
Source organism: Pararhodobacter sp. (assembly GCF_034676545.1). NCBI lineage: Bacteria > Pseudomonadati > Pseudomonadota > Alphaproteobacteria > Rhodobacterales > Paracoccaceae > Pararhodobacter > Pararhodobacter sp. Next base: position 3,748,732 of record NZ_JAUCBZ010000015.1, on the reverse strand, counting down.
TCAAGGAGAAGCGACATGAAACTGAACGAAATTCGTGACAATCCGGGTGCCAACAAGACCAAGAAGCGCGTTGCGCGTGGTCCGGGTTCGGGCAAGGGCAAGACCGCTGGCCGTGGTATCAAAGGTCAGAAATCACGCTCGGGCGTGGCGATCAACGCGTATGAAGGCGGCCAGATGCCCCTCTACCGTCGCCTGCCAAAGCGCGGCTTCAACAAGCCGAACCGCAAGGAATGGGCCGTGGTCAACCTCGGCGCGATCGAGGGCTTCATCGAGGCCGGCAAGATCGACGCGAAAGCCGAGATCAACGAGGACGTGCTGGTGGCCTCGGGTCTGGTGCGTCGCAAGTTGGACGGGATCCGCGTTCTGGCCAAGGGTGACGTCACCCGCGCGCTGAACATTTCGGTGACCGGTGCCTCGGCGCCTGCGATTGCAGCCGTCGAAAAAGCTGGTGGTTCACTGAAAGTTTCGGTCCAAGCCGTAGAAGCCGCCGAATAAGGTGTTGTGGGTGGGCGCTTCGCCCCTTACATCATTCTCATAGGTTTTCCTGCGCCGCCGACCGGGACCCGGTTTGGCGGCGCTGTCCATGAAAGAGACACGGACCATGGCATCAGCTGCAGAGCAAATGGCGGCCAACACTTCTTGGGCCACCCTCGTCAAGGCGAAAGATCTCCGCCAGCGCATCCTTTTCGCGCTCGGGCTTTTGATTGTTTACCGTCTGGGCACATATATTCCAGTGCCCGGCATCGACGGCGGTGCATTGCGCGAGTTCATGACCGACGCCGCGGCCGGCATCGGTGGCATGCTCAACATGTTCACCGGCGGCGCGATTGCCCGTATGGGGATCTTCGCGCTCGGCATCATGCCGTATATTTCGGCGTCGATCATCGTGCAGTTGGTCGCCTCGATGTATGGCCCCTGGCAGAACCTGCGCAAAGAGGGCGAGCTGGGGCGGCGCAAGCTGAACCAATATACCCGCTACGGCACGGTTTTGCTGGCCCTGATGCAGTCCTATGCGCTGGCCATCAGCCTTGAGGCGGGCGATCTGGCCACCGCACCGGGCTGGTTCTTCCGCATTTCCACGATCATCACGCTGGTCGGCGGCACCCTGTTCCTGATGTGGCTGGGCGAGCAGATCACCGCGCGCGGGATCGGCAACGGCGTGTCGCTGATCATCTTTGTCGGCATCATTGCCGAGGTTCCCGGCCAGTTGGCGCAATTCCTCAGCCAGGGCCGCTCGGGCACTGTCAGCCCGGTTGTGGTGATCGGCATCCTGGTGATGATGATCGCGCTTGTCGCCTTCGTGGTGTTCATGGAGAGGGCCTTGCGAAAGGTTCATATCCAGTACCCCCGGCGTCAGGTCGGCATGAAGGTTTACGACGGCGGCTCCTCGCATCTGCCGATCAAGGTCAACCCGGCCAACGTGATTCCGGCGATCTTTGCCTCGTCGCTGTTGCTGCTGCCGACCACGATCTCGACCTTCTCGGGCAACGCCACCAACCCGATCATGGCGACGATCCTTGCCTATTTCGGGCCGGGCCAGCCGCTGTATCTGGCGTTCTTCACCGGGTTGATCATCTTCTTCACCTTCTTCTACACGCTGAACGTGTCGTTCAAGGTTGATGACGTGGCTGACAACCTGAAGAACCAGAACGGTTTCATTCCCGGTATCCGCCCCGGCAAACGCACCGAGGATTACCTGTATTACGTCGTGACCCGTCTGACGACCGTCGGCGCCCTGTATCTGGCCTTCGTGGCTTTGCTGCCGGAAATCCTGCGCGCGCAACTGTCGATTCCGTTCTATTTCGGCGGGACCTCGGTACTGATCGTTGTGGCGGTGACCCTCGACACCATGAGCCAGGTGCAATCGCATCTCGTCGCCCACCAATACGAGGGTTTGCTTGAGCGGTCGCAACTGCGTGGCAGCCGCGGCAAGAAGGGCAACACCAAGAAGAAGGGGCCAGCCCTGCGATGAACATCATAATGCTGGGCGCTCCGGGCGCTGGGAAAGGCACGCAGGCGCGTGTCCTCGTGGAACAACGCGGCATGAAGCAACTGTCGACCGGGGATATGCTGCGCGCCGCGCGGACCTCGGGCACCGAGATGGGCAACAAGGTTGCGGCGGTGATGGATGCCGGGCAGCTGGTGACCGATGACATCGTGATCGGTCTGATCGCCGAGCAACTCGACGGCCCCCACACCGGCGGCTTCATCTTTGACGGCTTCCCGCGCACCCTGGCGCAAGCCGACGCGCTGGAGGCTCTGCTGGCCGCCAAAGGGCAGCAGATCGACGCCGTCATCGAGCTGCGGGTTAACGACGAAGCCCTCGTGGATCGCATCACCGGGCGCTACACCTGCGGTGCGTGCGGTGAGGTCTATCACGACCGCACCAAGCCGACCAAGGTCGAGGGGGTCTGCGACGAATGCGGGTCCAGCAACCTCAAGCGGCGCGCGGATGACAACGAAGACAGCCTGCGCCAGCGTTTGATGGAATACTACAAAAAGACCTCGCCGCTGATCGGCTACTATTATGCCAAAGGCAAGCTGCGCGTGGTCGATGGCTTGCAAGCCATGGGTGCGGTCAAGGCGGCCGTGGCCAAGGCAATCACCGACTGACCGGGTTTTCGCAGGGGCCAAAGGCGTCTTGCCCTTGGCCCCCGCCTGGGCGCGGACTGTCCTGGGGCGCGGACCGTCCTGTCGCGCGGCCTCTGGCAATCCCGCGTGGTCACCCGACTCGCGTGGCTTTGCGACCTGCTGGACTCGGCACTTGCCGACCGATTCCGGTGCCGAACCTGCGATACATTGACCGAAAGCCGCCGTGTCGCCGAGAAATTTCTTGACAGTGTCTTGTCACTCTTGACCCGCCGCGCAAAACCCCATAGGCGAAGCGCCTGATACCCGATCCGAGTCGCTCGCCGACTCGGGTTATTTGCTTGGCACGGCCACCTGCGGCGCGTGTTGTGAAAAAAGGTTCTGGGACTACGGAACCGCAACAAAAAGGAAAATACCGCGTGGCACGTATTGCTGGCGTTAACATCCCGACCGGAAAGCGCGTTCCCATCGCGTTGACCTATATCACGGGCATCGGTCCGTCGATTGCCGAACAGATCATCACCGCCCTGAACATCGAGCCTGCACGGCGCGTCAATCAGTTGTCGGATGCCGAAGTTCTGGCGATTCGCGAATACATCGACGCCAACGTCAAAGTTGAAGGCGACCTGCGCCGCGAAGTTCAGATGAACATCAAGCGCGCCATGGACATGGGCTCGTACCGTGGCCTGCGGCATCGTCGCAACCTGCCAGTGCGCGGCCAGCGCACGCACACCAACGCTCGTACTCGCAAAGGCCCCGCAAAGGCCATTGCTGGTAAGAAGAAGTAAGGGGAGGCAGGACTGATGGCTCGCGAAAAAGTACGCGTCAAGCGTAAGGAACGCAAAAACATTGCTGCCGGTGTGGCGCATGTGAATTCGACGTTCAACAACACCAAGATCCTGATCTCGGACGTGCAGGGCAATGCGATCTCATGGTCGTCGGCTGGCACCATGGGCTTCAAAGGCTCGCGGAAATCGACACCCTATGCAGCACAGCTTGCTGCAGAAGATGCCGCCAAAAAGGCGCAGGACCACGGTCTGCGCACGCTGGAAGTCGAAGTTCAGGGCCCGGGTTCGGGGCGTGAATCGGCACTGCGTGCACTGGCTGCGGCAGGGCTGGTTGTCACCTCGATCCGCGATGTGACGCCCATGGCGCATAACGGCTGCCGCCCGCCCAAGCGTCGTCGCGTTTAACGCGCATCTCTTGAATACGGACCGCGCCTTTGGCGCGGTCCGCTTTGGCATTTTGTCTGACTGACCCTCGGGCGTGCCCGGTTTGATCATGAACCGGGTACAAGTATGGAGGCGACACCATGATCCACAAGAATTGGCAAGAATTGATCAAGCCCGCGCAATTGGATGTGCGCCCCGGTGCAGACCCCGCCCGCAAGGCGACGGTCATCGCCGAGCCACTCGAGCGCGGCTTTGGTTTGACGCTGGGCAACGCCCTGCGCCGTGTCCTGATGTCGTCGCTGCAAGGTGCTGCGATCACGTCCGTGCAAATCGACAATGTCCTGCACGAGTTTTCCTCGATTGCGGGCGTCCGTGAAGATGTCACCGACATCGTCCTGAACCTCAAGGGCGTCGCCCTGCGGATGGACGTTGACGGCCCCAAGCGCGTGACCATCACGTCGCGTGGTCCGGCGGTGGTGAAGGCGGGCGATATCGCCGTCACGGCGGGCATCGAGGTTCTGAACAAGGACCACGTCATCTGCCATATCGACGATGGCGCGGAATTGTTCATGGAACTGACGGTCAACACCGGCAAGGGCTATGTCTCGGCGGACAAGAACCGGCCGGAAGACGCGCCGATCGGTCTGATTCCGATCGACGCGATCTATTCGCCGGTCAAGAAGGTCGCCTATGAAGTCACCCCGACCCGCGAAGGTCAGGTGCTGGATTATGACAAGCTGACCATGAACATCGAAACCGATGGCTCGGTCACGCCCGAGGATGCCGTGGCCTTCGCGGCGCGTATTCTGCAAGATCAGTTGCAAGTGTTCGTCAACTTCGACGAGCCCGAAGCCGCAGGTCGTGGCGATGCAGACGACGGGTTGGAGTTCAACCCGCTGCTGCTCAAGAAGGTCGACGAGCTGGAATTGTCAGTGCGGTCTGCAAACTGCCTGAAGAACGACAACATCGTCTATATCGGCGATCTGATCCAGAAAACCGAAGCCGAGATGCTGCGCACCCCGAACTTTGGCCGCAAATCCTTGAACGAAATCAAGGAAGTGCTGTCGGGCATGGGGCTGCATCTGGGCATGGAAGTCGAAGATTGGCCGCCAGAGAATATCGAAGAGCTGGCCAAGCGTTTCGAGGACCAGTTTTAACAACGGTGCGTGCAAGCACACACCCTACGATCCGTAGCGTGTGTGTCTTGCCCGTTGCCAACGACACGGACTCGGGCATCTGCCCGCAAGGAGAGCGGACCTCACGCAGGGGACGCCAGACAAAGCAAAACAAACGTATCCAGGAGAATTACCATGCGTCACGCCCGTGGCTACCGCCGTCTCAATCGCACCCACGAACACCGCAAAGCGCTGTTCGCCAATATGTGTGGCTCGTTGATCGAGCATGAGCAGATCAAGACCACTTTGCCAAAAGCCAAGGAATTGCGTCCGATCATCGAAAAGATGATCACGCTTGCCAAGCGCGGTGATCTGCACGCCCGCCGTCAGATCGCGGCGATCCTCAAGCAGGACAAGGACGTTGCCAAGCTGTTCGAAATCCTCGGCCCCCGCTACAAGGATCGCGCCGGTGGCTACACCCGCGTTCTGCGCGCCGGGTTCCGCTATGGCGACATGGCACCGATGGCGATCATCGAATTCGTCGAGCGCGACGTTTCGGCCAAGGGCGCGGCCGACAAGGCGCGTCTGGTCGAGATGGACGACGACGAATAAGTCTTCGTAACTTGCGCTGATATTCACCCCCGTTGCCCACCCGGCAGCGGGGGTTTTTCATGGCGTGGGGTCGCACGGCCAGCGCAGTTGCCGGACCCTCGTCTTCGCATTCGCGTGAGACCACGTTGCGTTGGCCGGATTCCGCAGCCATATTTCCCGACACGTTGATGAGGGCCGGAGGCACTATGCGGATTATTGCGCTTTGTATTGCGGGGGTTCTGGCGGTCGCGGCATGGGAGTTTGCCACGCCACATCTGACGCCGCCACTCGCCGCGCAATCCGTGCCGCAAAGCGTGCAAGAAATCTCGCTTTCCTTTGCGCCGGTCGTGCGTCAGGCGGCGCCCGCCGTGGCCTCGATCTATGCGCGCCGGGTTGTCGAGCAACGGGTGAATCCGTTTTTCAACGATCCCTTGTTCGGCCAGTTGTTCGGCGATCAGGGGCGCAGTGTGCCACGGGTGCAAAATGCGCTGGGATCCGGGGTGATTGTCTCGGCGGATGGGATCGTTGTCTCGAATTATCATGTGGTTGGCGGCGCGGATGATATTCGGGTGGTGCTGGATGATCGTCGCGAATTCGCGGCGGATGTGATTCTGGCGGATCAGGAAAGCGATCTTGCAGTGTTGCGGATGCGGGGGGCGTCGGGATTGCCCGCCGTTACGCTGGCTGATTCGGATCTGGTCGAGGTCGGTGATCTGGTCCTGGCGATCGGCAATCCGTTCGGGGTGGGGCAGACGGTCAGCAGCGGGATCGTGTCGGCGCTGGCGCGCTCGGGCCTCGCGGTGGGGTCGGGGCGCGGGTATTTCATCCAGACCGACGCGGCGATCAATCCGGGTAATTCGGGCGGGGCTTTGGTCGATATGCATGGCCATCTGGTGGGGATCAACACCGCCATTCTGACGCGCTCGGGCGGATCGAACGGCATCGGCTTTGCGATCCCGGCCAATCTGGTCGATCAGGTCGTTGCGCAGGCGCTGCAAGGCCGAGACCGGTTTCAGCGACCCTGGGTCGGGATTTCGGGGCAGGCGGTGGATGCCGCGCTGGCCGACGCATTCGGGATGAGTCTGCCGCAGGGCGTGGTGATCCGCGAAATGCATGACAGCAGCCCGATGCGGCGCGCCGGTCTGACGGTGGGCGACGTGATCCTGGCGGTCAATGGCGAGCCGGTGAATTCGGCGCAGGAGATGATGTTCCGGCTGTCGGCGCAGGGGCTTGGCGGCACGGCGTCTATGACGGTGTTGCAGGGCGAGCGGCAAGGGACCGCCTCGGTGGAGCTGATTGCGCCGCCCGAGGTGCCGGCGCGCGAAACCTTGTCGGTCAGCGGGGTGGTGCTGCGAGGCCTGGTGGCGGAGACGATCAACCCGGCGGTGATTGCCGAGAACAACCTTTCCCCGGGTGCGGCCGGCGTGATGGTGGTGTCGGTTCAGGATGTCGCCGAATGGGCCGGGCTGCGGCCGCGGGATGTGGTGCTGGCGGTCAATCGGCAGCCGGTTGGCAACACGCGCGAGCTGGACCGTGTCTTGCGTGACACGGCGCGGTATTGGGAGCTCGAGATCGAGCGGGAGGGGCGGCGTACGGTGCTGCGCTTTCGGCTGTGAGGGGGGGAGCGGGCCTCGGGGGCATCGAGCCCCCTCGGCCCGCCGGGAGGGTTCCCCTCCCACGGCGCTGGCGCGCCTCCCACCAGGATATTTTTAGAACAAAGACGGGATCGGTGCGCGGTGTCTTTTCGCGTGGCAAGACGGGCGGCGGTTGCGTAGATTGGGCGCATGGCTGACCTTTTTGACTCGGACCCGCAGACACCCCGTGATACCGCGCCGCGCCCCTTGGCGGACCGGCTGCGGCCGCGTGCGCTGACCGAGGTGATCGGTCAGGAGGCGGTGCTGGGTAGGGATGGTCCGCTGGGTGCAATGCTGGGCGCGCGGGCGCTGTCGTCCTTGGTGCTCTGGGGGCCGCCGGGGGTGGGCAAGACCACCATCGCGCGGTTGCTGGCGCAGGCGACGGACCTGCATTTCGTCCAGATCAGTGCGATTTTCACCGGGGTGCCGGATCTGCGCAAGGTGTTCGAGGCGGCGCGGATGCGGCGCGCCAACGGGCAGGGGACGTTGTTGTTTGTCGATGAGATCCATCGGTTCAACAAGGCGCAGCAGGACGGGTTCCTGCCCTATATGGAGGATGGCACGATCCTGCTGGTGGGGGCGACCACGGAAAACCCGTCGTTCGAGTTGAACGCCGCCCTCTTGAGCCGTTCGCAGGTGATCGTGTTGAAGCGGCTCACGTTGATTGATCTCGAAAAGCTGGCGCAGCGGGCGGAAAAGACCCTGAACCGGGCGCTGCCGCTCAAGGGCGAGGCGCGCGAGTCGCTGCTGGAGATGGCGGATGGCGACGGGCGCGCGCTTTTGAACCTGATCGAGCAGGTCATGGCGTGGAGCGTCAAGGAGCCGCTTGACCGCGAGACCCTGTCCAAGCGGTTGATGCGGCGTGCGGCGAAATACGACAAATCGGGCGAGGAGCATTACAACCTGATCTCGGCCTTGCACAAATCGGTGCGTGGCTCGGACCCGGATGCTGCCCTGTACTGGTTCGCGCGGATGCTGGAGGGTGGCGAGGACCCGCGTTTCCTTGCCCGTCGGATCACCCGCATGGCGGTCGAGGATATCGGCCTGGCCGACCCGCAGGCGCAAAGCCAATGTCTTGAGGCCTGGCAGACCTATGAGCGGTTGGGCAGCCCCGAGGGCGAGCTGGCCTTGGCGCAGGCGTTGGTCTATCTGGCGCTCGCGCCGAAATCGAACGCGGTTTATGTGGCCTACAAGGGGGCGCGGGCCTTGGCGAAAAAGACCGGATCGGCGATGCCGCCTGCGCATATTCTCAATGCGCCGACCCAGATGATGAAGGACCAGGGCTATGGCGCGGGCTATGCCTATGACCACGACGCCGAGGACGGGTTCTCGGGGCAGAATTATTTCCCCGATGGGGTGAAACGTCCGGTCCTTTATGCGCCGCCCGAACGCGGCTTTGAGCGCGAGTTGAAAAAGCGCGTCGAGTATTTCGCCAAGCTGCGCGGCAAGCGCCAGACCCCGTCCTGAGGGCGCGTGGCTTGACTTTGCGACGGCTCCGGTTCAAGGCAAGCCGATGATGGGAACGCTGTTTCAGGTGGCGCTTGGCGGTGCCTTGGGGGCCTCGGGCCGGTATTTGACCGGGGTGGCCGCGCTGCGCCTGATGGGGCCGGGGTTCCCGTGGGCGACCTTGGCGGTCAATGTGGTCGGCTCGTTCCTGATGGGGGCCTTGGTGGTGGTTCTGGCGCATGTCAGCGCCACGCGGTTCGCGCCCTTGTTGATGACCGGATTGCTGGGCGGGTTCACCACCTTCTCGGCGTTTTCACTGGATGCGCTGACCCTGTGGGAGCGCGGCCAACAGGGGCTTGCCGGGGCGTATGTCCTGGCGTCCGTCCTTCTTTCGCTGGCGGCGATTGTCGCTGGATTGACCTTTGCACGGAGCCTTGTGGCATGAGCGGCGTACAGCATATCGAAATCACCGGCGACGAGGCCGACATGCGGCTGGACCGCTGCCTCAAGCGCCGGTTTCCGCAGATCACGCAGGGCATGGTCGAAAAATTCTGCCGCAAGGGCGATCTGCGGCTGGATGGCAAGCGGGTGAAAGCCTCGGACCGGGTGGCCGCGGGGCAAACCGTGCGCGTGCCGCCACTGCCGGAAACCGAGGCCCCGGTGCATGAACGGTATCAGGCGCCAAAGATCCCCAAGGACGACATCAAGATGATCGAGGATGCGATCCTGTGGCAGGACGATCATATCATCGCGCTGAACAAGCCGCCGGGCCTGCCGTCGCAGGGTGGTTCGGGGCAGGGCGAGCGCCATGTCGATGGGCTGACCGAGGCGCTGATGTTCGGCTACAAGGAGCGGCCTGTTTTGGTGCATCGCCTCGACAAGGACACCTCGGGCGTGTTGCTGCTGGCGCGTACGCCGCGGGTTGCGCGTCGGTTGGGCGAGGCGTTTCGCAACCGCACCACGCGCAAGATTTACTGGGCGATCGTCGCCGGGGTGCCCAACCCGCAAAAGGGCACGATCCGCTATGGCTTGGTGAAAACCGGTGGCTATGGCAACGAAAAGATGCGCTGCATTCACCCGAATGAGGTGGAAACGACCGAAGGCTCCAAGCGCGCCACCACCGATTTTGCCGTGTTGGAACGGTTGGGCAGCCGCGCCGCGTGGGTCGCCTTGGTGCCGATCACCGGGCGCACCCATCAGTTGCGCGCGCATATGGCCGAGTTGGGGCATCCGATCATCGGCGACGGAAAATATGGCGGCTCGGGTCAGGAAAATCTGGGCGATGGCTGGGGCGCGCAACTGGGCGGCGACATCAGCCGCAAACTGCACCTGCATGCGCGCTCGATCACCTTCAAGCACCCGGTCACCGATGAGATGATCACCCTCACCGCACCCTTGCCCGAGCATATGGCGCGCAGTTGGAAAACGCTGGGCTGGAACATCAAGGACGTGCCCGCCGACCCGTTCGAGGACGACGCATGACGCTGGTGATCTTCGATGTGGATGGCACGCTGGTGGATAGCCAGGCGCATATCGTCGGCGCGATGGAGTTCGCCTTTGCCGCGCTTGGGCTGACCTGCCCGCCGCGCGCGGCGGTGCTGGGCATCGTCGGGCTGTCGTTGCCGCAGGCGATGACGCGTCTGGCACCGGAGGCCGACAACGCGGGTCTGGTCGAGGCCTATAAATCCAGCTACACCAAATTTCGCGCCGCCGAGACCTCGCCGCTATATCCGGGCGCGCTGGAGGTCTTGCGCAGCCTCAGGGATCGCGCGGATATCGTGCTGGGCGTTGCCACCGGGAAATCCCGGCGCGGGCTGGATCATGTGCTGGCGGCGCATGGGCTCGACGGGTTCTTCCAGACGACCCAGGTGGCCGATGATCACCCCTCGAAACCGCATCCGTCGATGGTGTTGACCGCGATGCGCGAGACCGGCGCTGACCCCCGCGACACGGTGATGATTGGCGACACCAGCTTTGATATGGAGATGGGCCACGCCGCCGGGGTGCGATGCATCGGCGTCAGTTGGGGCTATCACCCGGTCAGCGAATTGCGCCTGGCGACCTCGGTGATCGACCATTTCGACGCCCTGTCCGCGACCCTGGAAACCCTGAGGAGGCAACCATGAGCACCCTGCGCAAACGGTTCTGGAACACGGTGGATATTGCCGATGCCGAGGGCGGATTTGCCGTGCAGCTTGACGGGCGCGAGGTCAAGACGCCGGCCAGGACGCCGCTGCGGGTGCCGACCCGCGCCATTGCCGACCTGATCGCGCAGGAATGGGCCGCGCAGGGCGACAAGGTCGATCCTGACACCATGCCCGCCACCCGCGCCGCCAATGCCGCACTCGACAAGGTTCAGGCGCAGTTCCACGAGGTTGCCGCGCTGTTGACCGCCTATGGCGAGACCGATCTGCTGTGTTACCGGGCCGAGGCCCCCAGCGAATTGGTCGCCCGTCAAGCCGCCGCCTGGGACCCGCTGCTGGACTGGTCCTCGCAGCAGTTTGGCGTCAAATGGGCGGTGACCGCCGGGGTGATGCCAACGCCGCAACCACCCGAGACCACGGCAAAGCTGGGGCAGGTCGTCACCGGCCTGTCACCGTTCCAACTGACCGCCTTCCATGACCTTGTGTCGATGTCCGGCTCCCTGGTGATCGCCCTTGCCGTGACGCATAAAATCGCCCCGCCCGATGCGCTGTGGGAGATTTCGCGAATCGATGAACTCTGGCAAATCGAGCAATGGGGCGAGGATGACGAGGCCCAGGCCCTCGCCGATCGCCGCCGCCTGTCCTTCATGAACGCGGTTCGGTTTTTTGACGCCTGTTGCTGAATACGCGCCAAGCCGCTCTGTTTGATCATGAATTTCTGTATTCAATTCAGAGGATGCGCCGCGCTTCCCCTGCGTCACCCTGTGGGCGCTAACGATTGACTTGACGCCCTCGGATTTTCGGCACAAATTCGCCTACGCTGGCATCATACTCGGTGCTGTTTATTGCTTAGGCAATGAATTTGCAGGGTTTTTGACACGATGGGGAATATCCCTATGGTGTGAAACTGTACGAAGACTAACAGGAAGAGGTAAAAAATGAAAAAATCACTATTTCTCGGAACGCTCGCCGTTGCAGCTCTGACGGCTGGAATCGCCTCTGCGACCACGCTTGAAGATGTAAAAGCACGCGGTACGCTGAACTGCGGTGTCTCGACCGGCGTCAACGGCTTTTCGGCACCGGATGCAAACGGCCAGTGGCAGGGTTTTGACGTTGCCGTTTGCCGCGCCGTTGCGGCGGCGGTCTTGGGCGACCCGATGGCTGTCAACTTTGTCTCGACCACCGGCCAGACCCGCTTCACCGCGTTGGCATCGGGCGAGATCGACGTTCTGGCGCGCAACACCACCTGGACCTTCTCGCGTGACGTGGACCTTGGGTTCACCTTCATCGGCGTGAACTACTACGATGGCCAGGGTTTCATCGTGAACCGCAACCTCGGCGTGTCCTCGGCAACCGAACTTGATGGCGCCACCGTCTGCATTCAGACCGGCACCACCACCGAGCTCAACCTTGCGGATTACTTCCGCGTCAACAACATGAGCTATGAGCCGGTTCCAATCGAGACCAACGCCGAAGCGCAGCAGCAGTATCTGGCGGGCGCTTGCGACACCTACACCACCGACGCATCGGGTCTGGCCGCAACGCGCGCCTCGTTCGAAACGCCGGGCGACCATGTGATTTTGCCGGAAATCATTTCGAAAGAGCCGCTTGGTCCGCTCGTTCGTCATGGTGACGACCAATGGGCCGACATCAACCGTTGGGTGCTGAATGCGCTGATCGCCGCAGAAGAGCTGGGCATCACCTCGGCCAACCTCGAGCAGATGGCAGCCGGCACCAACAACCCGGAAATCAACCGTCTGTTGGGCAGCGAAGGCGACCTTGGCGCGATGCTGGGTCTTGACGCAGATTGGGCGCAGCGTGCCATTGCCGCTGGCGGCAACTACGGCGAGATCTTCGCGTCGAACATCGGCGAACAGACCCCGGTCGGTCTGGCCCGTGGCCTGAACGCACAATGGACCCAGGGCGGTCTGATGTACGCACCGCCGTTCCGTTAAGGTTCGGTCTTTATTGGCGCGCGATCTGCGGATCGCGCGCCATTTTTCTTTACAGACAAAGCATAACTGTGCAGCCTGACGTCGCATACCGACGCGGAATAATAACAACGCACAGATGCAGGGAGAGTATTTATGGCGATGGACAGCGGGGCTCCGAAGGGGTCATTTCGCTTGAGCATGCTGCTATACGACACGCGGTATCGTTCACTCACAATTCAGGTTTTTGCCTTATTTCTGTTGATGTTGGGCGCCGCATGGCTGGTCGACAACACGATCAGGAACCTCGCCGCACTTGGCAAAGATTTCTCATTCAGCTTTCTTGGCAACGTGTCCGGCTACGACATTTCGCAGCGGTTGGTCGAATATTCGTCCACCAGCACCCATGCCCGCGCCGCGTTGGTTGGTCTGCTGAATACCCTGGTCCTGGCGATCACGGCCTGTCTGGCGGCGACCGTTCTCGGTGTCTTGGCCGGGATCTTGCGCCTGTCCAAGAACTGGATGGTGGCGCGGCTGATGACCATCTACATCGAAACCTTCCGCAATATTCCCGCGCTGCTCTGGATCGTTGTTTTCGGCGCAATTCTGACCGAGTCGATGCCCGCGCCAAATGCGTTCCGGGGCGACACCCCGACCGCCAGCATGAACCTGTTTGACAGCGTCGCGATCACCAATCGCGGCGTTTATGTCCCCGCACCGCAGTTCTCGCGCAGCCTTGGGTCCGTTGATATCGGCTCGGTGTCGCCAAGCCTTGATGCGCTTGCCATCATTCTTGTGGTGATCCTGTCCATCTGGGGTTTCCGCCGTCTGGGGGCACATGCCACACGGGTTCAAAATGATACCGGCGTACGGCCGACAACCTGGTGGAAGGGGCTCCTGATCCTGTTCAGCCCGACGATCCTGCTGCTGTTGGCGCTCGGCTTTCACCTTGATTATCCCGTGCTGCGCGGCTTCAACTTCAGCGGTGGCCTGCAATTGCGCACGTCGTTCATCGCGATGTGGCTGGGTTTGAGCGTCTACACCGGCGCTTTCATCGCGGAAATCGTGCGCGCCGGCATCATGGCCATTTCGACCGGACAATCCGAGGCCGCCTTCGCCCTGGGCCTTCAGCCCAACCGTACCACCCGGCTGGTGATTCTGCCGCAAGCGCTGCGCGTGATCGTGCCGCCGATGATCTCGCAATACCTCAACATCACCAAGAACACGTCGCTGGGCCTGGCGGTGGGGTATATGGACCTGCGCTCGACCCTGGGCGGGATCACCATCAACCAGACCGGCCGCGAGCTGGAGGGCATGATGCTGATGATGCTGGTTTATCTGGCGTTGAGCCTGATCATCTCGTCGATCATGAACTACTACAACAGCCAAGTTAAGCTGAAGGGGCGGTAACATGGAAGAGCATCTCGGCCTCAACTACGTCCGCACCGAAATGTTGGAACAACAGGCCCCACCCAGTACGGCGATCGGGCCCGTCAAATGGGTACAGGAGAACCTGTTCAACGGCATCCTCAGCTCGATCCTGACGGTTCTGTCCTTCCTCGCAACGGCGCTGGTCATCTACGAAGTCGGCCCCTGGCTGATGAACTCGATCTGGGTTGCCGACTCGCTGACCCAGTGCCGCGAGATCCTGGACGGCGCCACCGGCGCCTGTTGGGCGGTCATCCGCGACCGCTGGCACCAGTTGCTGTTCGGCTTCTACCCCAGCGCGTTGTATTGGCGTCCCATCGTGGCGATGATCCTGATGCTCATCGCCCTGGCCCCCATCCTGTTCCCCGCCGTTCCGCGCAAGGTCTTGTGGTTCTCGGCGGTCTATCCGTTCATCGCCTTCTTCCTGTTGTGGGGCGGCTCGATCTGGTTGCCGATCGTGATCCTGCTGGGCTTCGTCATCGGCGCCGTGGTGATGATGGCGACCCAGAATTTCGGCACGCTCATCTCAAGCCTGGCGACGATTATCGTGCCGGTCCTCTATTGGCTGTTCTTCGCGTTCCCGCTGTCGGACACCCTGCAGGGCATCCTGCCCATCGGCATCGAGGCCGTGCGCTCGCAGGACTTCGGTGGCTTCAAGCTGTCGATCATCATCGGCATCACCGGCATTGTCCTGTCCTTGCCGATGGGCGTGCTGCTGGCGCTGGGGCGGCAATCGAACATGCCGTTGATCCGCTGGATCTGCGTCATCTTCATCGAGTTCATCCGCGGCGTTCCCCTGATCACGCTGCTGTTCACCGCCTCCTTGCTGCTGAACTACTTCCTGCCGCCGGGCACCAACTTTGACCTCGTGCTGCGGGTGATCATCATGGTGACGCTGTTTGCCACGGCCTATATGGCCGAGGTGATCCGCGGTGGTCTGGCCGCCTTGCCGCAGGGCCAATACGAGGCCGCCGACGCCCTGGGCCTCGACTATTGGAAAGCGCAGCGCCTGATCATCATGCCGCAGGCGTTGAAAATCTCGATTCCCGGCATCGTCAACACCTTCATCGGCCTGTTCAAGGATACCACGCTTGTGGTGTTCATCGGCCTGCTCGACCCGATCGGTTTTGCCAGTGCGATCCGCGCCAACTCGGATTGGCAGGGTATTTATTGGGAGCTGTTCATCTTCATCGGTGCGGTGTTCTGGATCTTCTGTTTCAGCATGTCGCGCTATTCGATGTATCTCGAACGTCGCCTCAAGACCGACCACCGTTAAGGAGAAACGCATGGAAACGACTGCACAACGCAGCGCAATGACGGTGAGCGACGAGGTCGCGATCCAGATCACCAACATGAACAAGTGGTACGGGGCGTTTCACGTCCTGCGCGACATCAACATGACCGTCAATCGTGGCGAGCGGATCGTGATTTGTGGCCCCTCGGGGTCGGGCAAATCCACGCTCATTCGCTGCATCAACCGGCTGGAGGAACACCAGAAGGGCCAGATCATCGTGGATGGCACCGAGCTGTCCTCGGACCTCAAGAACATCGACAAGGTCCGCTCCGAGGTCGGCATGGTGTTCCAGCACTTCAACCTGTTCCCGCATCTGTCGATCCTCGACAATCTAACGCTGGCGCCGATCTGGGTGCGCAAGATTCCCCGGAAAGAAGCCGAAGAAATCGCGATGCATTTTCTGGAAAAGGTCAAGATCCCCGAGCAGGCCGACAAATTCCCCGGCCAACTCTCGGGCGGTCAGCAGCAGCGCGTGGCCATTGCGCGTTCGCTGTGCATGAAGCCGCGGATCATGCTGTTCGATGAACCGACTTCGGCGCTTGACCCCGAGATGATCAAAGAGGTGCTCGACACGATGATCGAACTGGCCGAGGAGGGCATGACCATGCTCTGCGTGACCCACGAGATGGGCTTTGCGCAGGCTGTGGCGAATCGGGTGATCTTCATGGATCAGGGCCAGATTGTTGAACAGAACGAACCCAAGGAGTTCTTCAGCAATCCGCAATCCGAGCGTACGAAGCTGTTTCTCAGCCAGATTCTGGCGCACTGACGCAACAGCGCCGCGCGCGTTCCGGCCAAGACACGGATCAAGGGGGGCTGCGGCCCTCCTTTTTCTTATGCGCCCGGCGTCCCGGTGTCGGGCATCTTGGGGTATTCAACCACCGTGCGCATCTGTGGATCGTCATGCAGGCGCCAATACTGCTCGGTCATCCGTGCGGTGATCGGGCCAATCTTGCCAGACCCCACAGGCTGCCCGTCAATCCGGGTGACCGGCATCACGCCGCCTGCGGTCGAGGTAACGAACACCTCCTCCGCCGTGATCAATGCGGCGGGCGAGAGGGTCCCGGCGGTGCAACTGACCTGCAGCGCCGCGCTCAGGTCAAAGATCGTCTGCCGGGTGATACCCTGCAACACGCCGTTCTTTGGCGTCAGGATTGCGCCATTCTTCACCGCGAACACGTTGAATCCCGGCCCTTCGGCGATATTGCCCGCGCCGTCCACCAGAATTGCCGTATCCGCGCCCCGCGCATAGGCGGCATACAGGCCCTTGACCAAGTCCAGCCAGTGATAATTCTTCACCGTTGGATCGACCGAGGCGGGCGGAATGCGCAGCAGATCGGTGATTGCCACATGCAGCCCGTGTTTCAACTGCGCGGGGTTGGCGATCGAGCCGAACGGGATGGCAAAGGCGATGAACCGATTCTGGCAATCGCGCGGATCCCGGCTGAAGCGGGGCGACAGGCCGCGCGTGCAGATGAATTCGACATAGGCGTTTTGCAGGCCCGACAGTGCCACGCAATTGCACAGGATTTCCGTCACCTGCGCGCGATCATAAGGGATCGTCATGTGCAGTTTGTCGAGGCCCGCAAAAAACCGGTCCAGATGGTCGTTGAGCCGCAAAAATGCGCCGTTCCAGACATGCGCCACGTCATAGGTGGCATCCGAGTGCAGAAAGCCGTTGTCCAGCACCGAAATCCTGGCCTCGCCAATCGGCAGGTATTGGCCGTCCATATAGGCGGTGCCGGGCGGATAGGGGGTCGGGTCCTCGTGGCAGGTAGAGAGGCGTGGAAACTTGCGCATGGCGGGGCTCGGTTGTGGTGTAAACTGTTAAAAAACCCCTAACGCTGCAGCGTAAGGGGTTGTTTTTGCGTGTCTCTCACCCTGTCCCACGGGGGGACATCAGGCCGGGATTTCGCTGGGGATGATAAAATCCCGGATCGACCCCATTCCATAGGCGACCTCTTTCCAGTCCGCCACCTCCAGCGTCACCACCAGGGTCGCACCCGTCGGATAGCGATGGAAATCCGGATTCATCGGCACCTGCGCGACGATTCGTTCCGCAAATTCACTGATCCCCGGATTGTGCCCGATCATCATCACCGTGTCCGCTTTCGCGTGCCGCAAAACTGCCAGCATCACATCAGGCCCGGCATTATAGAGCGCCGATTTCAACGTCGGCTCGACCGCACCCTCCAGCGACGGGGCCAGCCCCTCCCAGGTCTCGCGGGTCCGCGCCGCATCCGAGCACAGCACCTCCTGCGGCACATATCCACGCGAGGCCAGCCAGCCGCCCAGATCGGCCGCCGCAGCTTTCCCCCGTTCATTCAGGGGCCGCTCGTGATCGGGGGTCGTCGGGTCATCCCAGCTGGACTTGGCATGCCGTGTCAGAATCAGGCGTTTTGTCATGTGTGAAACCGGCTCATGTGATAGGCGGATTGAGCTGCCAGTCTTGCATGCCTTTGCGAGGCGGGGCAAGCGCCACGCGCCCGGCACCCTTCGGAAAGACAGCGGTTTCCGGCGTCTGTATTCAGAAAGTCATGACAGGCCGCCACATCATACACCGTCGGCGACAAGGCATTCACCGGGCAGGCGGTTCGGCAGGGTTGATCCTGGCAGGTGTCGCAGGGATTCCGCGTGGCAGGCAAAGGAACGTCAAACGGCACCGCCAGCGCGCCGCGAAAGGACACCCACAGGCCCGCCTCGGCATGCACCAACATACCGACCGGGCTTTGCCACAGAGCGCCCGACGCCAGCGCCCATTTGAAGAACGGCGGAAAGGGCGGGCCGTCGGAGGGAAACAGGGCCCGCCCACCGAACCGGGCTGCGACGCCGTCCAGAACTCGCATCGACCAGCGATCCAGCGGATCAGGCTGGCCGTCCAACCATTCGGCAGACCGGGTGACGTGCTCCCACCACGACGCGCCACCCATTGGCCCGATCAGAACCAGAGACCGTGCCGCGTCGGGGCAGAATTCGGGGTCGGCGGGTAGACTGGCCAAAGCCACCAGATGATGGCTTTGGAGCGCCGCGATCAGGTCAGGTGCCATGCCCACGCACGGCAACCTTGGCCTCGGTGGAGCGGATCATGCTGCCCGCCCCGTGCTCGGTGAACAACTCCAGCAGGCAGGCATTGGGGACCCGGCCGTCCAGGATCACCACGGCGCGAACCCCCTGTTCCAAGGCCTCCAGCGCGGTCTCGGTCTTGGGGATCATACCACCCGCGATCACGCCCGCTTTGGTCATCTGGCGCACCTGTTCCGAGGTCAGCTCGGTCACGACATCGCCGTTCTCGTCCTTCACGCCGGACACATCGGTCAACAGCAACAAACGATCCGCCTTGAGCGCACCGGCAATGGCCCCGGCGGCAGTGTCGCCATTCACGTTGAACGTCTCGTTGGCGGCCATGCCGGTGGCAACCGGCGCCACGACCGGGATGATCCCGGCATTGTAGAGGTCGCGCAATACCTGCACGTTCATTTCGACCGGGCGACCGACAAAACCCAGCTCCGGGTCATCGGCCACGCAGACCATCATGTCGTCGTCCTTGCCTGACAGGCCGACGGCGCGGCCACCTTCGTCCATGATCGCCTGCACGATGCGCTTGTTGACCAACCCGGTCAGCACCATTTCGACGACCTCGACGGTCGCCTTGTCGGTCACGCGTTTGCCGCGCACGAATTCGGACTTGATGCCCAACCTGTCCAACATGCTGTTGATCATCGGCCCGCCGCCATGCACGACAATCGGGTTCAACCCGACTTGGCGCATCAAGACGATATCGCGGGCGAATTCCGCCATGGCGTCCTGGTCGCCCATCGCGTTGCCGCCGAATTTGACGACGACGACGGCGCCCGAAAAACGCTGGAGGTAAGGGAGAGCCTCGGACAATGTCCGGGCGATGGCGGTCCAATCACGGTTCATGGTTTGCTGTTTCATGTTGGCATTACTGCATGGTTGCGATGAGGGCGCGAAGTGTGGCGATACCGTCGCCCTTTTCAGACGAAGTCACAAGGATCTCGGGATACGCGGCCGGATGTTGTTGCAAGGCTGCACGAACCTGCGCAAGCGTCTTTTCCTGCTGCTCCATGCCGATCTTGTCGGCTTTGGTCAGGACCACCTGAAAGGTCACGGCGGATTGGTTCAGCAGCTGCATGATGTCGTGGTCGACCTTTTTCACGCCATGGCGCATGTCCACCAGCACAAAGGCGCGGCGCAGTGTCGCGCGGCCGGACAAATAGGCTTTGAGCAGCGCTTGCCATTGTTTGACGATCGGCAGCGGAGCCTCGGCAAAGCCGTAGCCGGGCAGGTCGACCAAAAAGAAATGACCGCCGACGTCGAAGTAGTTGATTTCCTGCGTGCGGCCCGGTGTGTTCGAGGTTCGCGCCAAGGCCTTGCGCCCGGTCAACGCATTGATCAGGCTTGATTTCCCGACGTTCGAGCGACCGGCAAAGCACACTTCGAGGCGGTCAGCGGGGGGCAGGCCGGGCATCGCCACGACCCCTTTGACAAAATCGACATCGCCGGCAAACAGCTTGCGGCCCGCCTCGATGTCTTCGGGCGTCGGATGCGGCGTGAGGGGAAAGGGCAGGGGTGCGATCATGGGAAAACTATCACTTCATCCTCTATGGCGATCTCGCCGGTGGCGATGACTCGCCGTAAACGCCAAAATCCTGGTGGCCCCAACCTTGGGTCAAGGCGTCCAGCGTTTCGCCCTGCCTGATCCCGGAGATGGGGTCAAAGGTCGTGGCAACGCAGCGTGTAATGCGTTTCTCAATCTTCAATCGGGCGCTGCCGATCTGGATCTCGCGGCCAATCCAGTTGAACTCCTCCCAGGGGGGCAATCCATCAAGCCACAGATTGCCACGCCACCGATGGATCGACAAGTCGAGCCCCATCTTGGTGGCCAAAGCCGTGTTCGAGGACAGGTTCAGAAGTGACACATAGGGCTCGGGCACATCCGTTAACGCGCCCCCATCAGACCGGGAGACAAGGCGCGACGGCGCAGGGCGTGTGTCGGGCCACAAGGGGCGCAGCCATTCCAGAAGGGCGCTCGCCGCCTGCGGCAAGACGCCGGTGAAGGTCTCGCGATCCGGGTGAGACAGCGTGATTGCCTGCGTGCGCTCATCGAAGGTCGCGCGAACCGCCTGCAAGCGACCCTCGGCCGCGCCGCGCACAAAGCGCAGCTTGGGCTGCCAGACGTCCAACTCCGCCTGGGTTTCGGCGGCCTCGGTGGCGACAGCCCAGAGGCGGTCAAACGGAAGGGGGCGGCCCCGCGTCAGGGCCGCCCTTTCAATTTCCTGCCATCCCACCGATTTGACCGGATGCCGGACGATATGCGCAAGGCGTATCCGGCTCATCCGGACTTGCCACCGCGCGGGCGCTTGACCGAGGCTTTGATATTGCCAAACACATCCGGTCTTGAACCATGCGTCGACATGATCAGGTACTGCTGCGTGAAGGTGATGATGTTGTTGCCGATCCAGTAGATCAACAGGCCGGACGCAAAGCCGCCCATCACAAACATGAAGACCCATGGCATCCAGTTGAAGATCGTCGCCTGCATCGGGTCCGCAGGGGCCGGGTTGAGGCGCATCTGGAACCACATCGACGTGCCGAACAACAGCGGCAGCAATCCCAAGAAGGCGGTCGCCATCAGGGTGCCCGGCTCAGGAGCCGCCCAAGGCAGCGCGCCAAACAGGTTGAAAAGCGATGTCGGATCAGGGGCCGAGAGGTCGTTGAACACCCAGATCCACGCGGCATGTCGCAATTCGATGGTGACAAAGATCACTTTGTACAGCGAGAAGAAAATCGGGATCTGCAGCAAGATCGGCAGGCACCCGGCGGCCGGGTTCACCTTTTTCTCGCGGTACAGCGCCATCATTTCCTGCTGCATTTTCTGGCGGTCGTCGCCAACCCGTTCCTTCATCTTGGCCATTTCGGGCTGCAGCTCTTTCATCCGCGCCATCGAGACGTAGGATTTCCACGCCAAGGGCAGCAACAGCGCCTTGAGGAACAGGGTCAACACAAGGATGGACCAGCCCATGTTGCCGATAATGCCGTGAATGAAGTTCAGAACCTGAAAGATCGGCCGGGTCAGGAAAAAGAACCAACCCCAGTCAATCGCGTCGGTGAACCGCTCGATGCCAGCGTCTTCGTACTCGCTGAGCGTGGCGAATTCCTTGGCACCCGTGAACAGCATGGACTGAACGCTGGCCGAGTCACCCGGTTGCACGGTGACAGTCGCCTGCCGCATGCTGGCCTGATAGATGTCGGCACCGGGGACGTGTTGCGCAACTGCGGTAAAGCCTTGCCCCGGCACGCCCATCAGTGAGGCCATGAAATACTTGCTGGTGAAGCCGATCCAGCCGTTCTCGGCTGCGGTTTGCGTGCGGGCGGGCGTGCGCTCACGGTCGCTGACTTCATACCCTACCATGTCGCCGTAATCATCTTCGGTCAGGCTGCCGTCGATCATTTCCACGAGACCTTCGTGCGAAATAAAGAACTTTTGCAGGTCAGCGGGTACGCCATGCTGTGCCAGAATCCCGTAGGGATCCAGCGAGACGGCCGTGTCGCCGGTGTTCTCGACGCGCTGGTCGATGGTGAAAACGAAGTTCTCGTCAACGCTGATATTCCGCGTGAACACCAATCCAGACCCATTGTCCCAGCGCAGGGTGATGGGGGTTGCTGGCGTCAGGCTGTTGCTGCCGACCTGTTCCCACACGGTATTCGGGCCGGGGACCTGTGCGTAATCCAGCGCGCCGCGCGGGCTCCAACCGAACAGGGCATAATAGGGATGGCGGTCGCCACCGACCGGGTTCAGCAAATGAACAAGGTCGGAATCGTCGTCTACCGTTTCACGATAATCGCGCAGTTGAAGGTCGTCGAAACGCCCCCCTGTCAGGGCGATGGAGCCGCGCATGCGTGGTGTGTCGATCTGGATGCGAACGGCTTCCACAATCGGTTCTGCCGTCGTGCCGGCAACCGCGCCAGGCACCACATCCGCCGCGGGCGGCGGGAGCAATTCGCTCTGCGCGACGCTGTCTGCCGGGCTGGGCTCGGGCGGCGGGAACAGGGCGAACCACCCCATGATCACCGCGAGGCTGAGGGCAAAGGCGAGAATTAGATTTTTTGTTTGATCGTCCATCGGGTCTTTCCGGGCGCGATTTCAGTGCAGGGCTGGTTCAACAAGCCCAGCCCGCAAAGGTCAAGCGGATTCCCCCAAAGGGGGCTGGATCGCGGGGTTTTTCGTCGGCTGATCGCCCTGCCGCCCCGATTTGTGACGCCGTCGCGCTAAATGTACCGAAAGCGAGGGCGTTGGTTGGTCTGCCGTTCCCCAAAGTGCCTGATTGCGCATGGGCCGTTCGGGCGGTACGCGGCGGCGCTGGCCGGGATGAAATCGCTGCACGATGAGTCGGTGTGTTTGCCTCAATGAGGGGCGTTGGACGCCGTGCGCGCCGGAGTCGTCTCTTCGCACCAAGGCTCGCCACATGACAACGCGGCCTCATGCGCATGCAGCCAATCGCCGAGTGTTTCGGCGGGCATTGGGCGGGCAATCGCGAATCCTTGCAGGTGGTTGCAGCCCATTTGCGCCAGCATGATCTGCTCCTCGGCGCATTCAACACCTTCGGCGACAGTCTCGAGTTCGAGCTGTTGGCTCATGGACAAGATCGCCGCGACCATACGCTGCTGGTCACGGTCTTCGTGCATGCGTGTCACAAAGGAGCGGTCAATCTTGATCCGTCCAACCGCGAAGCGCCGGATATTGGCAATTGACGCGTGGCCCGTGCCGAAATCATCAAGGTCGATGCCGCATCCCATCCCCGCCAACCGGGCGATGTTGCGCACGGCGATATCGTCGTCACTGTCGGCGACAACGGTTTCGAGGATCTCGATGGTCAGCCGCTCCGGCGTCAGGTTATGGCGATCCAGCTCCCAGGTGATTTCATCGGCGAGCCGCGGGTTTCGCAATTCCTCGGCCGAGAGGTTGACGGAAACCGAGGGCACATGTTGGCCTGAACCCTCCAGCGCCGCCAAGGTCTTCAACGCGCCGCGCAGCATGGTTTCCGCCAGTTTCGAGGAAAGACCGGCCTCGATCAAGGGGATGAAGTCAGAGGGCGGAACCAGGCCGCGTTGCGGATGGTTCCAGCGCGCCAGTGCCTCCAGCCCGCTGATCTGGCCCGTTGTGGTCAGGACCTGAGGTTGGAAATGCGGGCAGATTTCGCCGTTCTCCAAGGCGCGCTGCAACGCCTCCAGCCGCTCGCCCGTGATTGCGGCCGGAAAATCGACCACACTGTAGCTGCGCAGGTTCCCCGGGCCCGCCGCCTGCGCCTTGAAGGCGGCCTGTTCGGCGGCTTGCAGCATACCGATCCCGTTCAGCGATGCGGCGCGCTGGCTCAGGCAAAATCCGATGGAAACACTGGGCCAGATGGTCACGTCTTCCATTTTGAAGGGCTGTGCCAGCGTGGTCTGGATGCGTTGCGCCACGGTGAGGACGCTGCCGAGGTCGATCCCGCGCTGCGGGAAAAGCGCCGCGCCGAAACTCGTTTTGTCCAAAGGACAGTAGGAATCCTGTTCCCGCAGCGTGCCCGCCAGCCGTGCGCCCATCGCCGCGACGAGCGCCTCGATGAACCGTGCGCCATGTTGCGTTTTCAGTCGTTCGGCATCGTCCAGCCGGATCGCCAAGGCCGCGGATTGCGAGCCGGGCGCGATGTTCGCAAATCCGGCTTCCAGTGCATCGCGCTGAACTGCAACGACTTTTCGCCGGTCACGGGCAAGGCTGAACTGCGTGCCCGAGACATCCGTCGCCCAGAGCAGGACCAGCATCTGGGTGATGATGATGCCGACGATCAATGGGGTTGCCACACTCCCGCTCAAGGCGGCGGCGGTCAGAACCGGAATCGCCAAAGACGACAGCCGACGCCGTTGGTTGGCAAAGCCAGTGGTCAGGCGCTGTACCCATGAATTCTTGTGCATTGACGTTCGTCCCCCGTCGTCGGTGATTGGGTCCCGACGGGGTGACGTTGGACAATCGCCCTCACTGAAGGCTTAACGCCGCCCAGAAATTTCGTTCGAATTTTCACTATCTGCGTCGGCCGGGCTGCTTGCCTGCGCCATCAATCCGGCAAAATCGAACAATGCCGGGTCCACCAGATGCGACGGGCGCACATTCATCAGGGCCTTGAACATGATGTTGCGCCGCCCCGGTGTGCGGGCCTCCCAACCGTCCAGAATCCCCTTGACCTGTTGGCGTTGCAAGCCGTCCTGGCTGCCGCACAGATCGCAGGGAATGATGGGATATTGCATTCCCTGCGCGAATTTTTCGCAGTCATCTTCGGACACCATCGCAAGAGGGCGAAGGAGCGTCAGATCCCCGTCTTCGTTCAGCAATTTGGGCGGCATTGCCGCCAGCCGCCCGCCGAAAAACAGGTTCATGAAGAAGGTTTCGAGGATGTCATCACGGTGATGGCCCAGCACCACCGCAGAACACCCCTCCTCGCGGGCGATTCGGTAAAGATTTCCGCGCCTTAACCGCGAGCACAGGCTGCAATAGGTCGCCCCTTGCGGAATTTTGTCCATGACGATGGAATAGGTGTCACGATACTCGATTCGGTGTGGCACGCCCATCTTGGCCAGGAATTCCGGCAGCACGGTGGCCGGAAACCCCGGTTGCCCCTGATCGAGATTGCAGGCCAGCAGATCGACCGGCAGCAACCCGCGCCACTGCAATTCATGCAGGATCGCCAGCAGGGTATAGCTGTCCTTGCCACCGGAAAGGCACACCAGCCACCGCGCACCGGGTTGGACCATGCCAAAGGTCTCGACCGCCTCGCGCACCTGCTGCACCAACCGTTTGCGCAATTTGCGGAATGCGGTGCTTTTGGGGGCGCCGTGAAACAGTGGGTGGATATCGTCACAGTCATCGAGCATGAGGCGGCCCTCCTGCGGTTGCCTTAGGGGGATTCGGCGGGTTTCGTCAACGCTCGTCAGAGTGTTTCAGCGCGTCGTGATCGGGGTCGGCGCCGGGAACCGGGTCATAGCCGTGCCCACCCAGCGGATGACAGCTGGCGATCCGTTTTGCCGCCAGCCAGCCGCCTTTCACCGCGCCGTGCCGTTCAAGCGCTTCCAGCGTATAGACCGAGCAGGTTGGCTGAAACCGACAGCCATTGCCGACCCAGGGGCTGAGCAACAGCCGATAGAGGCGCACCGGCAATGAGATCAGCCAGGCGGCGGGTTTGCGGATCGAGGGGCGGATCGGATCAGGCACGGTGGCGGCTTTCGACAGGGGCGGCAAAACAGCGCAGGTCAGGGCTCGGCGGCAATACCGGGCGCGCGGTGCGCTCAGGCGTGGATTTTTGCCAGAGCCATGCGCAAATCATCAAGAAGGTCGGCATAGTCGCGCGAGACCGTGGCATCCGGTTTGCCAACCAACACATAATCCCAGCCCGCCACACCGCGCGACGCCAGAACCTCGCGCGCCAGCGCCCGCAGACGCCGTTTCGCGCGATTGCGGGTCACCGCGTTGCCGATTTTCTTCGAGCAGGTGAACCCGATTCGGACGCCGTCAAATCCCTCGGCCTCGCGGCGCTGCCTGGCTTGCAGCAGAAAACCCGCCGTGGGAACACGCCGGGCTTTGGCCGCAGCCAAAAAATCAGATCGTTGCGTCAAGACCTGCAGTCGTGACAGAGCCACCGGCTCCGCGTGCGGCCCATTCGCGGGGCTGCACAGGGGAGTATCCGGCGGTGTCATCGACCCATCAGCGTCTGAACCTTAGGCCGACAGCTTCTTGCGGCCCTGTGCGCGGCGCAGGTTCAGGATTTTCCGGCCAGCTTTGGTTGCCATACGCGACCGAAAACCGTGACGGCGTTTGCGAACCAGGTTCGACGGCTGAAATGTGCGCTTCATCGCTCATGTCCTTTAATCTTGGCCCAAACCCACTGACAGCGGGTTCTAAGGCCGACATTCTTGAAGGCCGGGCAATAGCCAACCCCGGCGGGCAAGTCAATTCACCTCTGCCGAACATCGGGAAAAAAGAATCCCGGCTGCGGGGCGGCTCTCATCATGCAACTTGATCACGCTCATGCATAATCTGCCGCTGACCCGAAGCCCAGCGATTATTCCAGATGACGGCGCGAAACCCGGCTTGCCACCGTGTCATGTCGCATTTGGCGATGATCGGGGCATTGATCGTCCACGCACCTGTGCTAACTGCGCACCATGCGACGCCGCGTCTTGCACGAGAGATGCGGCGAAAGACGCCTCACGGCACGTTCGTGTGATGTCGGTGAAACATGGAAACAGACGGGACGCGGCGCTGTATTGCCCCGTGCCACGACACAGGAACGGAGCGCATCGTGACCCAGAATTCTTCCCGGTTTCGCCGGTGGCTCCCGTTAATCCTGATCATCGCCGGGGCGATCGCGGGCGGCATTTACCTGCGCGAGTACCTGACCTTTGAGTCGTTGCGCGAGAATCGCGAGGCGTTGCTGGCCTACCGTGCCGCGCACCCCTTTTGGGCACCGGCGATTTTCATGCTGGCCTATATCGTCATCGTGGCGTTTTCCCTGCCGGGCGCCTCGGCGGCAACACTGACGGGCGGCTTTTTGTTCGGGGTCTTTCCCGGCGTTGTGTTCAACGTGGTTGCCGCAACCCTTGGTGCCGTCGCGATTTTTCTGGCGGTGCGCACCGGGTTGGGGCAGGGCCTCAAGGACCGGATCGACGCCAGCGACGGGGCGGTGCGACGGCTAACGGATGGGATCACCGCAAACGAAGTGCCCGTCTTGCTGTCGATGCGGCTGGTGCCTGTGGTGCCGTTTTTCATTGCCAATCTGATCCCGGCGTTTCTGGGCGTGGCAACGTGGCGGTTCGCCTGGACCACGCTGGTCGGCATCATCCCGGGCGGGCTGGTGTATACTTGGGTCGGCTCTGGCCTTGGCGAGGTGTTCGCGCGCGGCGAGGCCCCCAATCTGGGCATCATCTTTGAACCCTATATTCTGGGCCCGATCCTGGGTCTGGCGGCACTATCCCTGCTGCCGATTGTGTTGAAATTCCTGCGGAGGGCCTGAGCTATGGACCAGATAAAGACAGATATTTGCGTGATCGGGGCTGGCTCGGGCGGGCTGTCGGTGGCGGCGGGCGCGGTGCAGATGGGCGCAAGCGTGGTGCTGATCGAGGGCGGCAAGATGGGCGGTGACTGCCTGAACTATGGCTGCGTGCCTTCCAAGGCGCTGTTGGCGGCCGGCAAGGCGGCGGCCGCACACCGCGCGGGCGCATCCAAGGGTGTCGCGCCGGATGAGCCGGTCACGGACTACGCCGCGGCAATGGAACATGTTGCCCGTGTCATCGCCGCAATCGAGCCGCATGATTCGCAAGAGCGGTTCGAGGGGTTGGGCGTGCAGGTGATCCGCGATTATGCGCGCTTCGTCAGCCCGACCGAGGTGGAGGCGGGCGGCAAACGCATCACGGCGCGTCGGTTCGTGATCGCCACCGGCTCTTCGCCGCTGGTGCCGCCGATCCCCGGCCTCGATTCCGTGCCGTATCTGACGAATGAGACGATTTTTGACCTGCGCGCCGCGCCTGCGCATCTGCTGATCATCGGCGGCGGGCCGATCGGGCTGGAAATGGCGCAGGCGCATCGGCGGCTGGGCTGCAAGGTGACGGTGCTTGAGGGCGCGAAAGCCCTGGGCAACGATGACCCCGAGGCCACGGCCCTGATCGTTGCCGCGCTGCGCGACGAGGGCGTCGAGATCATCGAGGGTGCCAAGGTCGAGCAGGTGCGCGGCCACCAAGGCGCCATCGCGGTGCAGGTCGAGGGCGGTGCGGTCTACAACGGGTCGGACCTTCTGGTGGCGGTGGGGCGCAAACCGAACACCGACCGGCTGGAGCTTGATCTCGCCGGGGTCAAGCATGGTCGCGGCGGCGTCGAGGTGGATGACAGCCTGCGCAGCACCAATCGCTGGGTCTATGCTATTGGCGATGTGGCAGGTCGGGGGCAGTTCACCCATGTCGCCGGGTATCAGGCGGGGGTCATCATCCGGTCGATGCTGTTCGGGCTGCCCTCGAAGGTGCGTGCCGATCACATCCCGCATGTCACCTATACCGACCCGGAACTGGCGCATGTGGGCCTTGGCGAAGCCGCCGCGCGGCAGAAGTTCGGCGCGGGGCTTCAGGTGATCACGCTTGGTTTTGACGCCGCCGACCGCGCGCAGGCCGACGGCAAGACCACGGGCCTGATCAAGGTCATGGTCAACAAGGGTCGCCCGGTTGGCGCGACCATCGCCGGGCCGAATGCCGGCGAAATGATCGGTGTCTGGGCGCTTGTTTTGGCCAACCGGCTGAAAATGGGGGCGATTGCAGGCACTGTTTTGCCCTATCCGACGATGGGAGAGCTTTCCAAACGCGTCGCGGGCGCCTACTTTTCCCCGAAGCTGTTTGAGAATCCCTGGGTCAAGCGGGTGGTTGGACTGGTGCAAAAATTGGTGCCCTGACCGCTGTTGCGGGTACGATATTACGGGTAAGTCATGTTTTTTCGGACGTTGTCGGGCCGATTTTTATTACTGACCATGATCTTCGTCCTGTTGGCCGAGGTGTTCATCCTTGTCCCGGCGATCTCCCGGTTCCGCGAGGATTATATCCTGACCCGACTTGAGCGGGCGCAGATTGCCTCGCTGGCCTTGCTGGCCTCGGATGGCGCGATCAGCGACAAACTGGCCGAGGAATTGCTGCTGACGGCGGGCGTGTTCAACGTCGTGCTGCGGCGCGATGAGGTGCGCGAACTGGTGCTGTCCTCGCCGGTGCCCGGCCCGGTGGTCGGCGTGTTCGATCTGCGTGACCCGTCGCCGTTTGCCTTGATGCGCGACGGGCTGGTGGCGATGTTTGCCCAAGACAACACCGTCGTGCGGCTGATCGGCGACCCGGTGCAAGAGGCCGGGTTGCTGCTCGAGGTGACGATGGATACCGGCCCGATGCGTGACGCGCTCTGGGCCTATGCGCAGCGCATCCTGTGGATCTCGCTGCTGATCTCGCTGGCGACGGGGGCGTTGCTGTTCTTCTCGGTGCAGCGGTTGATCGTGACCCCGATCCGGCGGGTGATCGATTCGATGGCAGCCTATGCCAAAGCGCCCGAGGATGCGCGCCGGATCATTGCGCCGAACTCGAGGGTGACCGAACTGCGCGACGCCGAGCAGGCGTTGCACAATCTGCAAGAGGATCTGACCCAGGCCCTGCGGCAAAAGGAGCGCTTGGCGCAACTGGGCGGCGCGGTGGCGCGGATCAGTCACGATCTGCGCAACATTCTGGCAACGGCGACGCTGGTGGCGGACCGCATCGAAAGCTCCAGCGACCCGGCCGTGACCCGCGCCGCGCCGAAACTTCTGAACGCGCTCAATCGCGCGGTGAACCTGTGCGAAAGCACGCTGGCCTTTGGCAAAGCCGAGGAACCCCCGCCGCGCCTGAGCAAATTTGCGCTGCGGCCTTTGGTTGAGGAATTGGTGGAAACCGAGCAGGAAACCAGCGCGAATGCCGCCACGCCGGTTGAATTTCTGATCGACATCCCCGCGACCCTGATGTTGCGGGCGGATTCCGAGCAGGTGTTTCGCGTCCTGTCCAATCTGGTGCGCAATGCCCGGCAGGCCATCGAGACATCGGGCACGCCCGGAACCATCGAAATCAGCGCGCGCGACACCGAGGAAGGCAGCGTGATCCGGGTGATCGACACGGGGCCGGGGTTGCCAAAACGCGCCCGCGAAAACCTGTTCGCCGCGTTTCAGGGCGGCGCGCGCAAAGGGGGTATCGGGCTGGGCCTGGTGATTGCCGCCGAGCTGGTGCGCGGCCATGGCGGTCATCTGGATCTGGTGCGCACGGGCGACGAAGGCACCGAGTTCCGCATCAGCCTACCGCACGGCGCCTGAATGACGGCGCTTGAATTTGCTGATCAAAATTCGGCAAAAAACTGCGCAAGAAATCGACAATCCCCCCTTGCATAACGCAGCCACCCCCGTTAGATCACGCCTCACGGTGCACCCGTAGCTCAGCTGGATAGAGCACCAGACTACGAATCTGGGGGTCAGGCGTTCGAATCGCTTCGGGTGCACCAATAGAACTCCGACAGGCTTGTGATTGATCGACGCGCACCTGCGGTGCGTTGATGTGTCATGCCTTGGCTGACCTGCCAGCCGTGACGCGCAGCCCGAGGGGGGCGGCGACTCTCTGGCGCTGACAGGTCTCGACGCGGTCAAAAAGCGGGTTCCAGTGTGGCAGTCGCACCTTGCCGGGCAGGGACAGCGTGCTAAAGTCCCGGCAATGCAAAACACCCACGACGCCATGACACGATCACGCCTCTGGCGTCTGTTTGCGGTGCTGCTGGCGCGCCCGGCGTGGCCCGCCGCGCTGCTGGTTGTTTTCACTGTGCTGATGGGGTGGCAGGCGACCAACATTCAGGTCGCGGTCAATCTGTCGGGGCTGATCGGTCCACAGACGCAATCCGCCCGCGCGATGCGCATCTATGAGACGCGCTTTGAGCCGATCCGCGCCGAGGAGGTGCTGCTTGTCACCGCCCCCAGTTTTGCCGACGAGCAGGCGCTGAGCGACCTTGAGGATCTGGTGTTGGAGCTGCAATTCGTTGACGGCGTCGCACAGGTTCTCAGCCTTGCGGCCTTGCCGGCACCGGGGCGCGATGGGGCGTGGTTGTCCGGCCCGGAACTGGCGGATCTCGCGCCGCGTGAGCGGCTGGAGACCATGCGCCGCATCAGCCCGCTGGCCGAGCAAATGATCTCTGCCGATCTGACGCAAGCGGTGGTCGTGGTGATCCCGGCCGAGGGGGCGGGCGGCGATGATCTGATCCGCGCGATCAACGAGGCAACCGCCTTGATTGACGGGCTGACGGTTGAAAATGTCGGAATCGCCGCTGTGCAACGCGCCATCGCCGCCGAGTTGCTGCGCGATCTCCGGGTGATCTCGCCCGCGGCGATTATCCTGTGCCTCGGCCTGTCGATGCTGATGTTTCGCAGTTGGCGCGCGGTGGTGGTCATTGCATTGCCGCCGATTGTCGGTCTGGTGTGGTTCATGGGGTGGCTCGGCTATACCGGCACCGCGATCGACCCGCTGATGGGGGCGCTGCCGGTGTTGCTGATCGTGCTGGCGTTTTCGGACAGTATCCATGTCTATCACGCCGCCATGCACCGGGTTTACGAGGGGGGGCCGTACAGGCCCGCCGTGATCACCGCCCTGGCCGAGACCGCGCCCGCCGCGGCAATGACCTCGGTCACGACGGCGATTGCCTTTGCGTCCTTGTCGCTCACCGAGTCGCCGTCCCTGAACACCATGTCGTCGGTCGGCATGGTCGGCATGGTGTTGAGCCTTGCGGCCGTCCTGCTGCTGACCCCGATCCTGATGTGGGCGCTGAATATGCCGCGCGCGGGTGTGCCGCCGCCGCGCATCTTTGAAATCGTCGTGCCGCCCGCGCTGGCCGTGGCAAAGCTGGGCCGCGTTGTGCCGGTGCTGACGCTGCTGGTGTTCGTGGGCGTCGCGGCGTTGCAGTCGCAGTCAACGATTGGCTTTCGCTATGCCGACTATCTGCCCCGTGGCGCGGATGTCAGCCTGGCGCTGGCGCAGATGGAGACCTCGGGCCTGGGGTCTGATCGCATGTTGGTGATCGTCGAGGCCGACCCGGACGCGCCCCTGGACCGGGTTCGCCACGCCATCGCGGCGATCTGGGGCGCGGAGCGCACCGCCTGGACCGCAGGTGCCTCGGGCGAGGCGATGCTGGCGCGAATGGCGTCGGTTGACGGTTCCGCCCATGCGCTGCCCATTCAACTGGCCATCGCCGCGCGTGATATCCGGGCCGATACGGCCCTGGCCGCGTTGCGCAGCAAACTGGCCGAGGCGGGGCTGGGGCAGGTGACGCAGGTGATCGGGCCGGGCTACGCGCTGCTGGTCGAGGGTCCGGCGCTGGTGCAAAGCCTGCGGCTGGGGCTCTATGGCACGATCGCGGTGATCACGATCATGGTCGGGTTCGTGTTTCGCTCATGGCGTCTGGCGGCGATTGCGCTGGTCGTGAACCTGATCCCCATCCTTGGCGTCGAATCGTGGCTGGTGCTGATTGGCCGCGAGTTGACGATCATGAATGTCATCGCGCTGACCATCGCCTTTGGCATTGCCGTGGACGACACGTTGCATTTCCTCAACCGATTGCGCCTGGCCCCGGCGGGGTCCGACCCTGCCTTGCACGCCATCACCGAGGCCGGGCCGCCGATGGCCGCCGCGACAATGATCTTGCTGGGCGGGTTGGTGCTGACCCTGACCTCGGCCTTGCCGGGCATGGCGATCTATGGCGGCCTGCTGGCCTTGGCCGTGACATTTGCGTTGGCGGCTGATTTATTCCTGTTGCCCGGCCTCATCCGATGGAGCACCAAATGATCCGATTGCTGACCTGTGTGGCGCTCTGTCTTGCCGCCCCGGTTTCCGCGCTGACCGTCGATCAGCTTGAAGGGCGCTGGCAGGGCGAAGGCGCATTGGTTTTGGGTAATGAGCCCGAGCAACGTCTGCGCTGTCGCATTCGTCTGCGCACCATTGATCAGGGTCAGTCGTTCTTTTCCGGGCGCTGTGCCACGGCGCAGGCGTCGCAATCATTCACCTATATGCTGTTTGAAACCCCGCGCGGTCGCGTGACTGCCGAAAACCGCGCCGAATTTCCCGGCGAACTGCCGCAGACCATGCAGGGCATTGCCGCCCCCGGCCTGCTGCGCGTCGAAGCGGGTGAGGGCCGGGTGTTTGAACTTCGGCTCGAGGGGGACGTCATGCATTTTCGCATCGAAGGCTCGGGCGATCGCGGCCTGGCCATCGGTGCCGCCCGCCTGGTTCGCCGCCAGTAACCACGCCAGCGAGCCCTTTCAATTTCCGAAAACCGCGCTTATAGCCGACGCGATTAACGGGATGACCCCGTGATAACGAGGCACAATGAACATCATCACCACGACCGCGGCGCTGGCCGATCTCTGTACCGAAGCGGCCAACGAGCCCTTCGTCACCCTTGACACCGAATTCCTGCGCGAGCGCACCTATTACGCCAAGCTGTGCCTTGTGCAAATGGCGCTGCCGGGCACCGGGCCAGAGCGCGCCTATATCATCGACCCCTTGGCCGACGGTTTGCAGCTTGATCCGCTGTTGGAGCTGATGCGCAACGAAGCCGTGGTCAAGGTGTTCCACGCCGCGCGGCAGGATCTGGAGATCTTCTATATCGACGGCGGCGTGATCCCGCAGCCCTTGTTTGATACGCAGATCGCCTCGATGGTCTGCGGTTTTGGCGAGCAGGCGGGGTATGAGACCCTGGTGCGCAAGATCGTGCGCGCGCCGCTCGACAAAGGCTCACGGTTCACCGACTGGTCGCAGCGCCCCCTCAGTGACGCGCAGTTGAAATATGCGCTCGATGACGTGACGCATCTGCGCCAGATTTACCTGCACCTGTCCGAGCAAATCACCAAGAACCAACGCGAAAGCTGGGTCGCCGAAGAAATCGAGACCCTGTCGACGCCCGACACCTATGTCACCTTGCCCGAGGATGCTTGGCAGCGGATCCGCACACGCGGGCAATCGGGCAAGTTTCTGGCCATCGTGCGCGAATTGGCGCGGTTCCGCGAGGATTACGCCCAGAGCCGCAATATCCCCCGGTCGCGGGTGTACAAGGATGATGCGCTGCTGGAACTGGCCTCGACCAAGCCCGCCAGCATCGAGGCCCTGGGCCGTTCACGCCTGTTGCTGCGCGAGGCGCGGCGTGGCGAAATCGCCGAGGGGATCTTGAACGCGGTGAAAACCGCGCTGGCCATGCCCGCCAGCGAATGGCCCCGGGTGGCCGCCGAGGACGCGCAATTGCAGGTCAATCCGGCACTGGCCGATTTGCTGCGCGTGCTGCTCAAGGCCAAGGCTGACGATTCGGGCGTGGCGCAAAAGCTGATTGCGCCGACCAGCGAACTCGACGCGATTGCCGGGGGCAAGCGCGATATTGCGTGCCTCAAAGGGTGGCGGAAAGATGTGTTTGGCGACGACGCCCTGCGGCTCTGTGCCGGTGAGGTGGCGTTGACGGCCAAGGGCCAGCAGGTCGTGTTGATCGACAACAAGCGCTGAGTGCGGACGGGGGCCACAGCCCCCTCCCTCGGTCATGGCGCGCCGTCAGCGGCGCACGCTGCGGCTGTTGGTTTCCCCGGTGACGACCACCGACGAGACCGTATCCAGTTGCGCTTGCGACATCGGGTAGACCGCGATCAAGGTGCGCGACTGCGCACCGGTGTCGGGCACGGCCTCACGCGGGGCGGCGGCGACGAAATGCAGGGTCAACACCCCAGCTTCGGGGCGGCCAAAGTTCTGCGGCACCAACTCGCCATCCCACCAACCCGCGCTGGGCATCATGGCCTCGGCACGCACCAACGCCCCGGACGAGGTGGGCTCGATGGTCATCGCCGTCACCTGCGTGACCAGCGCGCGGTTGTCGACTCTGTCGCGCACCGGGCCAAGGCTCGGGCGTTCTTCCTGCGAGGCGCCAAACCAATTGCGCGGGTTCATCCGCGACTCGCGGATCGTACTGCAACCGGTCACGGTCAAAGCCGCCACCAACATGACCACGACAGAGGTTCTCATCCGGGTTCCTTTCCCAAGCATAGCGCCCCCTGTGGCTATCGCACTGCGCCGCGATTGAAAAGCCTGACGCAGAGCACGACCGCGTGCACGACAAAGCCACGGGGCTGGACGTTTTGCCCTTGTGGGCCTAGGTCTGGTGCGGATGAACCGGCGTTAATCGAGGGCAGCATGGCACAAGACGAATTCGACGACCTGGCCGAAACCTTTGAATTTCTCGACGACTGGGAGGATCGTTATCGCCATGTGATCGAGATGGGCCGCGCGTTGGAGCCGATGGACGATGCGCTCAAGGTTCCGGTCAACAAGGTCAACGGATGCGCCAGTCAGGTCTGGCTGTTCCCCAAGATCGAGGGCACGGGCGCCCAAGCCCGGTTTGATTTCTATGGTGATTCGGATGCCATGATCGTGCGCGGGCTGATCGCGGTGCTGCACACGCTTTATGCCGGGCGCGCGATGGAGGAGATCCCGACGATCGACGCGGGCGCAGAGCTCAAACGGCTGGGACTGGACGAGCACCTGTCCTCGCAGCGTTCCAACGGGGTGCGCGCGATGGTCGAGCGCATCGGCCTGGTCGCCGCGCAGCATATGGGCGCGGCGAATGCCTGATCCCCTGTTGTTGGTGCAAATGGTGGCCTTGCTCGCGGTGATCGGCGCGGGCGCGGGGGGTGATCGCCGGGCTGTTGGGCGTCGGCGGCGGTATCGTTCTGGTGCCGGCGTTCTTCTACACCTTCACCGCGCTGGGCTATGCCGGGCCGAACCTGATGCAGGTCTGTCTGGCCACGTCCTTGGCAACGATCATCGTCACCTCGGTGAAATCCGTGCGCGCCCATAACAAACGCGGCGCGGTCGAGTGGTCGATCCTCAAGGGCTGGGGGCTGTGGATCGCCTTGGGCGCGGTTGTTGGCGTGATCGCCGCCAGCGGGTTGCGCTCGGTGATCTTGCAGGCGATTTTCGGCGTGTTGGGCCTGACTGTGGGGCTTTATCTGGCGTTCGGCAAGGCCGACTGGCGGTTGGGCGCGGCGATGCCCACCGGGGTCGCGCGCACCGCGACCGGGTCGGCGATGGGGTTCCTGTCGGTGCTGATGGGCATTGGCGGCGGCTCGTTCGGGGTGCCGTTGATGTCGCTGTTCGGGGTGCCGATTCACCGCGCGGTTGCGACGGCGGCGGGATTCGGGGTGATCATCGCCGTGCCCTCGGTCACCGGGTTCCTGCTGATGCAGCCGATTGCCCCGCCAC
Organism: Pararhodobacter sp.; assembly: GCF_034676545.1. Lineage (NCBI taxonomy): Bacteria > Pseudomonadati > Pseudomonadota > Alphaproteobacteria > Rhodobacterales > Paracoccaceae > Pararhodobacter > Pararhodobacter sp. The sequence continues at coordinate 3,712,526 of NZ_JAUCBZ010000015.1, read as the reverse complement.
CCTATACCATCGGCGCGGTCAACCTGCCGGCCTTTGCCATCGTGATCGCGATGACCATGATCACCACGCCGTTGGGGGTGAAACTGGCGCACGCCATGGACCCGAAACCGCTGAAGCGCGTGTTTGCCGTGTTCATCATCGTCATGGCCGCGAATATGCTGCGCAAGGCGGCCGGGTTCTAGCGTTTACAGGTCGTTCAGGCGCGCCGCCCGCCCGCCGCGCCGTTTCTTCAGCAGCCCGGCACGGTCGGGCAGCACCGCCATCACCGAGCGCCGTGCCTCGGGGGTCATCAAGGACCACTCGGCGATCTCGTCCAGCGTGCGATAACACCCGGCGCAAATGCCCACCTTGGGGTGAATGACACAGAGTTGCACGCAGGGGCTGTCGATCTCATCGCGAACCCAGACGGGGACGGTTTGTTTGTTCATGGGGCCGGGTCCACCGCTGTGTGTCTGTAATCTCATGGGAAAAGATAACGCCGATCCGAGGCGGGGCCAGCCCATTAGCGACCTAACACTTCCAATCTGTCCAACACACCCTGCAAGATGAACCCGGCCGCGACATGGTCGATCACCTGCGCGCGCTTTTCGCGCGAGGTGTCGAAATGCAGCAAGGCCCGCTCGGCGGCGACGGTGGACAGGCGCTCATCCCAAAAGCCGATCGGCAGGTCGGTCAGTTGTGCCAGATTGCGGGCAAAGGCGCGCGTGGATTGGCAGCGCGGCCCCTCGGAGCCATCCATATTCAACGGCAGCCCCAGAATGAACCCTGCCAGATTGCGCGCCTCGGCGATCTCCAGCAAACGCGCGGCATCCAGCTTGAACTTCTTGCGCCGCACGGTTTCCAGCGGCGTGGCCACCCGGCGACGCAGGTCCGAGACCGCCACGCCCACGGTTTTCTCGCCCAGATCCAGCCCGGCCAAAGCCCCGGACGGGGGTAGGGCGGCGAAAAATTCCTGTATGTCGGTGAAAATCGCCATCGCTATTGCTCGATGAACCCAAGCGGCACGGCGGCGGCTTGCAACAGGGCCAAGGCCTCGGGCTGGTCGGCAAAGATCATCCGCCCCTCGGACCAGATCGCCCGCGCCCGGTCGGTTTGGCCCAGCGTTCCCAGCGCCGAAATCAGCCGCGCCCATTCCTCGGGCGTGCCGCCTTGGTTGGCCAGCCGCGCTGCCAGTCCTTCGACCATGCCGCCGATCATCGCCTCACGGTCTGCGGCGCTCATCTCGGACGCGGCCGCCATATCCTCGGCCGAGGGGCCCCGCATCCCTTGGGTCGCCAGCGGCGGCAAGGTATAGCGCACGCCGGCGATCTCGGCCAATTGCTCGATCTCGCCGCGAATGATCGGCACCCAGGGGGCCTCGGGGCGGCTGTCTTCCAACAGGCCGCGCCACAGCCGGAAGGTCATGTCCGGACGCCCGGTCTGTCCAAGGCTCAGGCCCAGATAATAGCGCGCCGGGCCATTGGTCGGGTCGCGTTGCAGGATGCGTTGCAGAACGGCCTCGGTCTGCGGCGACACCGCGCCACCCGCAGCCTGCACCATCGTTTCCGCCAGCGCCACCAGATCGGCAACAGGCGCGGCCTCGCCTTGAATTTCGATGACCCGAACCCACGCCGCGGCGGAGGCGGCGAAATCGCCAATGTTTGCCTCGTTGGTGGCCAGCAGACGCTGGCCGCGCAGATCATCGGGGCGCTCGGCGACCGCGGCGCGAAGCTGGGTCATGAGGCCTTGGTATTCCGGATCAATCTCGGGCGCAGGCGGATAATTCGGACTGGCCTCCCACGTCGCCTCAAGCTGCGATTGCGAGGCGCGGTCGGCGCGCATCTGCTGCGCCTCGGCAAAGCGCAGTTGCAGCGGCATGTCCTGATATCCCGGTGTGCCTTCGGTCCAATAGAATACCAGCGCGCCAACCGGCATCAACAGCACCATCACCACCGCAATCAGCCGCATTCCCGCCGGAGAGCTGCTTAACACGGTCTGCGCCTTCTTGTCGGCCTCCAGCAAACGGCGCGCCGTTTCCGCGCGCAGGCGCTGGGCCTCCTCTGCGGATACGATACCGCGCGCCTGATCCCGCTCGACCTCGCGCAACTGGTCCGCGTAAATCCGCATCTCGCGTTTGGGTCCAGACTCAGCCCCCAGCATCCGCGCGCCACGCCGCAGGCCAAGGATTGCCAGGCCCACCGCGATCACCGAAATGGCCAAAGCCGGTAGCCAGAATGTCCACAATGCGCCGATACCCATGTCTACTCCTGTTTGCTGGCTCACCCTTACGGGTTTGGCGCCGCATAAAAAAGCAAAACCGCCCTCACAATCCTGCGATAGGCCGTGCAATTCGCCTGATGGTCTGCGACATTTTCTCCGATCCGAAAGCACATGTCGGTTTTTTGCCGAATTGCGCCGTTTGCAGCCATGGGACAAGAGGCCCGACACTCCATGACCACTACCAACGCGACCCAGCCAAGGGAGGTCTCCGCATGAGACGGTATTCGGTTTTTGCCATCGCCCGTGAAGCGATGCGTCAGCACAATGGTTGGGACCGTGCCTGGGCCTCGCCAGAGCCGAAGCCGCATTACGACGTGATCATTGTCGGCGCGGGCGGTCACGGGCTGGCGACGGCCTATTACCTTGGCAAGAATTTCGGCATCACCAATGTGGCGATCCTCGAAAAGGGCTGGCTGGGCGGCGGCAATACCGGCCGCAACACCACGATCATCCGCTCCAACTACCTGCAAGACCCCTCGGCGGCGATCTATGAGAAGGCGCGCAGCCTCTATGAGACCCTGAGCCAGGATCTGAACTATAACATCATGTTCAGCCCGCGCGGCGTGATGATGCTGGCCCAGACCGAGGCCGAGATCCGGGGCTATCGCCGCACCGTCTACGCCAACAAGCTGCAAGGGGTTGAGACGCAGTTCATCACGCCCGCCGAAGTCAAGAAACGCGTGCCGATCATGAATATCGACGGCCCGCGCTATCCGGTGCTGGGCGCGCATTGGCAAGCCCGCGGCGGCACCGCCCGTCACGACGCCGTGGCCTGGGGCTATGCCCGCGCCTGTTCGGCGATGGGGATGCATGTCATCCAGAATTGCGAAGTCACCGGCATCGACAGCGTCAGCGGCAAGGTCTCGGCGGTGCAAACCACCAAAGGCACCATCGGCTGCGACAAGCTGGCGATGGTTGTCGCCGGGCATTCCGGGCATCTGGCCGATATGGCCGGGTTCCGCCTGCCGGTCGAATCCGTGGCCCTGCAAGCGATGGTCTCGGAACCCATCAAGCCCTGCCTCGATGTGGTTGTCATGGCCAACACCGTGCACGGCTACCTGTCGCAATCCGACAAGGGCGAAATGGTCGTCGGCGGCGGCGCGGACCACTTCAACAACTACACCCAGCGCGGCTCGTGGATGCATATCGAGGAAACCGTGCGCGCCCTGGTCGAAACCTTCCCCATGCTCTCGCGCCTGAAAATGCTGCGCCAATGGGGCGGGATCGTCGACATGACCGGCGACCGCTCACCGATCCTGTCGAAAACGCCGCTGGGCAACACCTTCATCAACTGCGGCTGGGGCACCGGCGGCTTCAAATCCATCCCCGGCTCGGGCTGGGCGATGGCTGAACTGGTCGCCAAAGGCGAACCCGGCCCACTGGCCGAGGATTTCTCCATGTACCGTTTCCGCGAGGGCAAATTCATTGATGAATCTGTGGCGGCGGGGGTGGCACACTGATGACCCAGTCTGCTTTTCTATCGCTTCATCTAGCCAAAAATGCTCCGGGGGGTCGCCCTTGGTGCGCCCTTGGTCCGAGCGCCAATGGCGACGGGCTGGCCCCCGCGTTCACCGCCACCAAAAGGAGCCACCCATGCTTCTCCTGACCTGCCCCTGCTGCGGTGTGACCGCCGAGGAAACCGAATTCGCCAATGGCGGCGAGGCGCATCTCAAGCGTTTCGGCCCCGGCTCGACCGACGCCGACTATGAGGCCTATATGTTCGCCCGCAAGAACCCGCGCGGCGTGCATTTTGAGCGTTGGCGCCATGCGTTCGGCTGCGGCAAATGGTTTCTCGCCGCGCGCTGCACCACCACGCTCGAGGTGTTCGGCACCTACAAAGCCCAGACCCTTGAGCCACCTGCCGAGATTGCCGCCAAGATCAAGGCCCGCCGCCCCGCATGGGAGGGTTTCCAATGAGCAGCCAACGCCTGAAAACCGGCGGTCGTCTGATCGACCGCAGCCGCCCGCTGGACTTCACCTTCAACGGCAAGTCGATGCGCGGCTTTGCCGGCGATACGCTGGCCGCGGCGATGATGGGCGCGGGTCAGACGCTGGTCGGGCGCTCGTTCAAATACCACCGCCCGCGCGGCGTCGTGGCCTCGGGCGCCGAAGAGCCGAACGCCCTCGTCGGTCTGGGCGAGGGTGCCCGGTTTGAACCCAACCAACGCACCACCACCACCGAATTGTTCTCGGGCCTCAAGGCCGTCAGCCAGAACCACTGGCCCAGCCTCGAGTTCGACGTGGGTGTGATCAACAGCAAGCTGTGGCGCTTCTTTCCGGCTGGGTTTTATTACAAGACCTTCATCCAGCCGCGCGCCTTCTGGAAACATGTCTACGAACCCATCGTGCGCTATTCGGCCGGTCTGGGCAAAGCGCCGCACCCCGAAACCCGCGATGCCGACCGCTATGAACAGCTGTATGCGTTCTGCGATGTGCTGGTTGTGGGCGGAGGCATCGCCGGTCTGACGGCGGCGCTGGCGGCGGCGACATCGGGCAAACGCGTGATCCTCATGGAGCAAACCGCCCATTTCGGCGGTCGCGCGGTGGTCGATGGCGTGCAGATCGACGGCCTGACCGCTTCGGCCTGGGTCGATGCAACCCTCGCGACGCTGCGCGGCATGGTCAACGTCACGGTGCTGGATCGCACGATGGTCGCGGGTGTGCACGATCACGGCTATGCGCTGGGCTATCAGCGGATCGCCGACCACCAGCCCGGCGCGGATATGCCGCGTCATCGCCTCTGGCGGGTGCGCGCGGGCGAGATCATCACCGCGACCGGCGCGATCGAGCGCCCCTTGTCCTTTGCCGGCAATGATGTGCCCGGCGTCATGCTGGCCTCGGCGGTGCGCGATTATGTGGTCAACTGGGCGGTTTCGCCCGGTCAGCGCGTCGCGGTTGTCACCAACAACGACGACGCCTATCGCACCGCCTTGGCGCTTCAGGCGGCAGGCGTCAAAGTCGCGGCGGTGATCGACGCCCGCGACGAGGTGACCGGCGACCTGCCCGCCAAAACCCGCGCGGCGGGTATCCGCATCGCCGAGGGCACCGCCATTCGCCATGTGATCGGCGGCAAATCGGTGACCGGCGTGGCGCTGTGCCGCTTCGACAGCGACGGTGGCGCGATCTCGGAAACGCTGGAGTGCGACGCCGTGGCGATGTCCGGCGGCTGGTCCCCGGTGGTGCATCTGTGGTCGCATTGCGGCGGCAAGCTGACCTGGAATGAGGGCGGCGGCTTTTTCCGCCCCGATCCCGCGCGCCCGCCGCTGGGCCATGACGGCGCGGGCTTTGTCACCGCAGTCGGCAGCGCCAATGGCCACTTCACCACCGCCGAGGTTCTGGCCGACGCCCATGCGGCCGGGCAGGGCACAGGCGCGGCACCTCAAGCCGACACCGAAGCCGACGCGCCCATGTTGCCCGTCTGGTTGATGCCCGCACAGGCCGATTACCTGCTGCGCGCGAAAACGTGGCTGGACCCGCAGAACGACGTGAAGGTCTCGGACGTGCAACTGGCCGCCAAAGAGGGCTACGCGTCGGTCGAACATACCAAGCGGTACACCACGCTGGGCATGGCGACCGATCAGGGGAAACTGAGCAACATCAACGGCCTTGCCATCCTGTCGGACGCGCTGGGCCAGCCGATCCCGCAGACCGGCACCACCACTTTCCGCCCGCCCTATACGCCGATCTCGCTGGGGGCGATCACCGCTGAGGCACGGGGTGAAATCTTCCAGCCGCTGCGCCGCACGCCGATGCACGCCTGGCATGAGGCCAACGGCGTCCATTGGGAGCCGGTCGGCCAGTGGCGCCGCCCCTATTGCTATACCAGAGGCAATGAAACCCACGCCGAGTCAGTCAAGCGCGAGATCAACCAGACGCGCAACTCGGTGGGGCTGCTGGATGCCTCGACGCTGGGCAAGCTGCTGGTCAAGGGGCCAGACGCGGGCAAGCTGATGGACATGCTCTACACCAACCTGATGAGCACGCTGAAGCCCGGCAAATGCCGCTATGGGTTGATGTGCAACGAAAACGGGTTCCTGTCTGACGATGGCGTGGTCGCGCGTCTGAGTGACGACAGTTTCCTGTGCCACACCACCTCGGGCGGGGCGGATCGCATCCATGCGTGGATGGAAGATTGGCTGCAATGCGAATGGTGGGACTGGAAGGTCCATGTCGTCAACCTGACCGAACAATTCGCGCAAATCGCCGTGGTCGGCCCCAACGCCCGAAAAGTGCTGGAGAAAATGGGCAGCGACATGGACCTGTCGCGCGAGGGCATGGCCTTCATGGATTGGAAAGAGGGCAAGATCGGCGGGTTCCGCGCGCGGATTTTCCGCATCTCGTTCTCGGGCGAACTCAGCTATGAAATCGCTGTGCCAGCCTCCGAGGGGCAGGCCTTCTGGAACGCCGTGCTGGCGGCGGGGGCTGAATTCGGCATGATGCCTTACGGCACCGAGGCGCTGCATGTGATGCGGGCCGAAAAGGGCTTCATCATGATTGGCGACGAGACCGACGGCACGATCATTCCGCAGGATTTGAACCTGAACTGGGCGATCTCGAAGAAGAAAGCGGATTTCCTGGGCAAACGCGGGATGGAGCGGACCAACATGGTCTCGCCGGATCGCTGGAAGCTGGTCGGTCTGGAAACGGTCGATGGCTCGGTTCTGGAGGATGGCGCGCTGGCGCCCTTGCCGGGCAAGAACGCCAACGGTCAGCAGGAAACGCAGGGCCGGGTGACGTCGAGCTATTATTCGCCAACGCTGGACCGGGGGATCGCGATGGCTCTGGTGCATCGCGGGACGGATCGGATGGGCGAGGTGATGGATTGGCAGGGCAAGGACGGCACGCCGGTTCCGGCGCGGATCGTCGATCCGGTGTTCTATGACAAGGCGGGGGATAAGCAAAATGTCTGAAGCGGTCAGTGGTCTCGCGCAGAAATCATATTCCGGGCTGGTAGAGCTGGCGGATGCGGGCTTGACGGGCATGATCACCCTGCGGGGTGATCTGGGCGCGCCGGTGTTGAGCGAGGCGGTCAAGGCGGCAACCGGGGCGGCGGTTCCGGGGGTGCGGCGGATTGAAACGGGATCCTCGGGGCAGGCGGCGTGGATGTCGCCGGATGAGTTGCTGTTGATCGTGCCCTATGATCGGGTCGCGGCGGTTGTGGCGGGGCTTGAGGCGGCGCTGGCCGGGGAATTCGCGGTGGCGGCGGATGTTTCGGATGCACGGGCGATGGTGACGATGACGGGCCCGTTGGTGCGGGATATGTTGGCCAAGATCTGCCCGGTGGATTTTCAGGGATTCGCGGTCGGCGAGGTTAGGCGGACAAGGGCGGCGCAGGTTCCGGCGGCGATCTGGCGTGAGGGGGAGAATAGCTGGTCGCTGGTCTGTTTCCGGTCGGTCGGACAGTATGTCTGGGATTTGCTGGCGACGGTTTCAAAGCCAGGTGGAGAAGTCGGGCTCTATCGGTAATGTCCCCCCGTGGGACAGGGTGAGGGACGCGTGATTTCAATGGCTTGTCCTGCAGCGTTAACCTTTTGGTGACGGATGGTGCGTGCAAGCACACACCCTACGCGGGGGTGAGTTTGCGGGCTTGGGTCGTGAAAGGTAGAGGCCGCGACCTGTGTAGCGTCGGGCTTTTTGTGAGTATTTTTGGCAAGATGAGGTGGCAAGGACCGCACGCGACGGGCGAGAGGCACGGGTCAAGCGGTGTCCTGCGCCGCAGGGATCCGCAGGCTGACCTCGGCGGAAACGGTCGGCCGCGGCGCCGTTGCTCGCGGGCGCGAGGGGGGTGGACGCGGTCTGAGTGCCGGTGGGCCAACACCAGCGCGCGCGACATGGAGCGGCATGCCCCTGACACGCACCGATATTTTGCCGATGCTGGACGACGCGTTCCCGATATCTCGGCCGATTGTCGCGGCGTTTTTTCGATCGATCGTCGGGCGCCCGAAGACCTGCCTTTGGTTCTGCGGATCGGGGATCTGGTGATCGAGGCGTCGCGGATGTTGGTGGCTGGCCGAACGCGCGACGTGGTGCCGCTCTTTGGTCTGCTCGCGCGATGGATCACCGAGGGCGATCGTGATGTGCTCAACCCGGCGGTGACAGGTTTCCTTGAGGATTTGCAAAGCACCAACCAGCGTCGGAGCGCGTGCTCTGGACAGAAACGCGAGCTGTTCTGGAACCATCGCGATTGACCCTGCGCCGGGTTGTTTCAAAGTCACGGTCTGCCTATCTATCAGGGCATGACACGCCCCCTGCACCCCACCGCCCTCGTTACCGGCGCCAATCGTGGCCTCGGCAAAGCCATTGCCGCCGGGCTCAAGGCGCGCGGCTGCCGGGTGACGCTGGGTGCCCGCGATGAGGCGGCGGGGCGTGCGGCGGCGGCCGAGTTGGGCGTTGCCTTCGCGCGGCTCGACCTGAGTGACCCGGACAGCTATTTCGATGCGGTGGTCGGGGCGGGTGGCTTTGACATTCTGGTCAATAACGCGGGCCTTTTGGGGCGCGAGTCGCTGCTGTCACCGCGGTCTGATTTCGACATGGCGATGGAGGTGATGGTCAACGCGCCGCTGGATCTGATCCGTCTGAACACGCCGCATTGGCGCGAGACGGGCTGGGGCCGGGTGGTGAATATCACCTCGAGTCTGGGGTCGTTTTCGCAAGGACTCAGGGGGCCGGGTGCCTATGGCGTGGCCAAGGCGGCGTTGAATGCGCTGACCGTGGCCTTGGTGCGCGACCTGCCCGAGGGCGTGAAGATCAACGCCTGCGATCCGGGTTGGGTGGCGACGCGCATGGGCGGGGCCGACGCGCCGCGCAGCGTCGCGCAGGGGGCCGAGACGCCGGTCTGGCTGGCGATGTTGCCCGATGATGGGCCGACCGGCGGGTTCTTTCACGACCGGGCCTCCTGCGACTGGTAGGATATGTCCATGACGGTTTGATCAGCCCGCGCCTTGGCGCGGGTTTTTTTGTGCCTGGCGTGATTTCCTGCTTGCATGCCTGAATAAAATTAGGGTAAGAAATATTGAGGCAAGAAAATATCAGGCATAAAATGGCCGCCCAGCCCCCGCGCACCAAGATGCCGCCGCTTACCGCGTTGCGTGCTTTCGAGGCTGCCGGTCGGCTGGGCGGCTTCGCTCCTGCCGCCCTTGAATTGGGTGTGACGCCGGGGGCGGTGACCGCGCATCTTAAAACTTTGGAAACGTCGTTGGGCGTTGCCCTGTTCGAGCGCCATCCGCGTGGCGTCAGCCTGACCGAGGTCGGCGCGCGGGTGTTGCCCGATTTCACCGAAGCGTTTGCCGCGTTGGGCTCGGCGGTTCACCGGTTGGAAGTGGAGGCGACGCCCGGTTTGGTGCGCATCGCCACCACGCCGGATCTGGCGCAACTGTGGCTGTCGCCGCGCTTGCCCGCCTTGCGGCGTAGGGGCTTGCAGGGGGTGCCGGTGCCGGTCTCGGGTGTCGAGGCCGCAGGGGGCGTCGCGGATCTGGCGCTGTTCTTTGAGGCGAGCGAGGAGGCGTCTGCACCGCTGATCGCCGTGGCCGCGCCGTCGATGTCCGACGCCGGGCTGGGCGATCTGGTGCCGGCCGAGTGTCTGATCCTGGCGGGGGATCTGGGCGATTGGGGGCGGTTTGCGCCGCAGGTTGCGCCGCGGGGTCCGGTGCTGCGGCAGGCCGCCTTGGCGCTGGAGGAGGCGGCGCATGGCGCGGGCGTGTTGGTGATCGCGCGTCCCTTGGCCGAGGCGGCGCTGAAGGCCGGGCGCGTGGTGCAGGTGCTGGGCGCGGGCGTGCCAAGTGGGCAGCGGCTGCGGCTTTGGCCGCTGCGGTCGGTGGCTGAGGGGTCGGCTTTGGCTCAGGCTTTGGCGGCGCTGTCGCCTGAGCCATAGGGCGCGATGAGGCTGGGCCAGACGGCGCTGTTGCGCGCGGCGAAGGCGTGGATATGGCTGATGGATGTCAGCCCGAAGGTGGCAGGGGTCAGCACCGTGTGTTCGCACTGGGCGTTGGGGTGCCAGCTGGCCATCTTGCGCACCGAACCGGGCGGGATCATCGGATCATCGGCCAGCGCGATCAGGGTGATCGCGCCTTGGTAGCCGGGGTTTTTGATGCCACCAAGCTTGGGATCGGCAGGCAGGCTGCGGCGGTCCAGCAGCCAAGCGCGCCATTGCCAGAACACGCCTTTGGGCAGGTCATTGCCGAGGTTCAGTCTGCGCCCCGGCAGATAGCCCAGCAGCGCCGTGGAGAGGGGGCCGAAGAGATACCACAGCAAATAGGCGTAGATCCGGAACGGCCAGGGATGCGCGCTGATATGCCCGTGACCGGCGGCGACGGTGATGATGCGATCGAGGCGCTCGGTGCCGGGTTGAAAGGCCAGTCCCATGCCGCCCAGCGAATGCCCGATAACCCACAGCGGCGTGCCGGGAAATCGTGCCTCCAGCCAGAGGCGGGTGGCGGTGGGGTCGGTGATCGCCCAGTCGGTCATCGTGGCGGGCGAGTGGTAGGGCGTGCCGGATTTGCCGAAATCGCGGTAGTCCCAGGTCAGCACAGCGGCATTTTTCTCCAGCGCCAGCCAGCGGGCAAAGGGCAGATAGAAGGATGCCGGCACGCCGGTGGCGCCGTTGATCGACACGGCCAGCGTCGGCTGCGAGACCGAGGTGAGTGTGCCGATGAGGGCGGCGCCGGGGGCGTCGATGGTGACCGGAGACTCGACGATGTCGCGCATCTGCGCCCCTTCATCTTGCCAGAAATACTCAAAAACATGCCGCCGGACAGAGGGCCGACGGTGCCGAGTTTAGGCGGGGTGTCGGGGTGCGGGAAAGCCTTTTTACGGGTGACCTCGCGTCAGGAAAACGCGGCGTGCAGGGCGATCTCGATCATGTCGCCGAACGAGCGCTCGCGGTCCTCGGCGGGCAGGGCCTCGTGGGTTTGCAGGTGGTCCGAGATTGTCAGCACCGCGAGGCCGCGCACGCCGTGACGGGCGCAAAGATTGTAGAGTTCGGCGGCCTCCATCTCGACGCACAAGACGCCGTGACGGGTCATGATCTCGTTGAGGTCGGGGCGCTCGTCGTAGAACACATCCGCGGAATAGATGTTGCCGACATGGACCGCGATCTCCTTGGCGCGGGCGGCTGTGTGGGCCGCGGCGAGCAGGTCATAATTGGCGCTGGGGGCGAAGTTCAGCTCGCGGAAGATGCCGCGTGAGGGGGTTGAGAGCGTGGTGGCCGTCATTGCCAGCACCACGTCACGGATCTTGACATGGGCCTGCATCGCCCCCGCCGAGCCGACGCGGATCAGGGTTTTTGCGCCGTAATCGCGGATCAGTTCGTTGGCGTAGATCGACAGGGATGGCATCCCCATGCCCGAGCCGTGGATCGTCACCCGATTGCCGCGCCAGGTGCCGGTAAAGCCCAACATGCCGCGCACCTGATTCACGCAGACCGGGTTATCGAGAAAGGTCTCGGCCGCCCATTTGGCGCGGTAGGGGTCACCGGGCATCAGTACGGTGGGGGCGATGTCACCGGGTTTGGCACCGATATGGACGGTCATGGGGTCTCTCCGTGTTGTTTGCGCGCAGAGTAGCAGGTTCGGCGGGCGCGGAAAGGGGGAAGGGGAGAAGGGGGCGTTGCCCCCTCGGCGCTGCGCGCCTCACCCCCAGAGTATTTTTCGCAAGATGATGTCGCGGGCGTTTTGTCACAGGGCGTTGAAGCCGGTGTCGAGCGCCGAGAGGATGGTTTGCACGTCGTCCGCGGTGAGGATCAGCGGCGGCGACAGGATGATATTGGGGCCCGAGACGCGGACCATCGCGCCGGCCTGATAGGCTTTGGCCTGCACCGTGCTGGCGATGGATTTGTCGGGGGCGGATTTTGTCGCGCGGTCCGCCACCAGTTCGAGCGCCACCATCAAGCCGTGACCGCCGCGCACGTCGCCGATGATCTGGTGTTTGTCCATCAGGGCCAGCGCACCTTGGTGCAGTTCGGTGCCGCGCGCGGCGGCGTTCTCGCGGATGTTCAGGCGTTGGGTCTCGGCGAGGCAGGCCAGCGCCGCTGCCGCGCCGACCGGGTGGCCCGAATAGGTGTAGCCATGGGCGATGGCGGCCTTGCCGGTCTCGTCCGATTCAAAGGTGTCGGTGACGCGCTCGTGGATCATCACCGCGCCGAACGGGAAATAGCCGTTGGTGATGGCTTTGGCGGTGCACAGGAAATCGGGCTGCACGCCCCAGAGCCGCGAGCCGGACCAGGCACCGGTGCGGCCAAAGGCGGTGATCACTTCGTCGGCGATCAGCAGGATGCCGTTGCGGCGACACAGGGCCTCGACGCCGGGCATGAAGCTGGAATGCGGCGGGATGACGCCGCCTGCGCCGAGGATCGGTTCCATGACAAAGGCGGCAATGGTGCTGGCGCCCTGGAAGGCGATCTCGTCCTCGAGGGCTTGCAGGCAGAGTTGCGCTAGCTTTGCCGGGTCGGATTCGTGGAACGGGTTGCGATAGGTATAGGGGGCCGGGATGTGGTGGCAGCCGGGCAGCAAGGGTTCGTACATGGTGCGGAAATTGGCGTTGCCGTTGACTGAAGCCGCGCCGAAATGCGTGCCGTGATAGCCCTTTTTCAGCGACAGGAATTTGGTGCGCCCTCCCTCGCCGCGGATCTTGTGGTATTGGCGCGACAGGCGCATGGCGGTTTCGATACTGTCCGAGCCGCCCGAAGTGTAGAACACGCGGGCCATGCCGTCGGGTTTGAAAAAGTCGCAGAGGGCTTCGGTCAGCTCGATCACGCAGTCGTTCGTGGTGCCGCGGAAGATCGAATAATAGGGCAATTGGTCAAGCTGCGCGGTGATCGCGTCCTTGATCGGCTGGCAGGAGTAGCCAAGGTTGACGTTCCACAAGCCGCCCACGCCATCGACGGTTTCATGCCCGTCGATATCGGTGATGCGCACGCCGTGGCCGCCGGTGACAATGGTCGGCGGGTTGCGCAGATGGTCCGCCGGGTGGGTCATCGGGTGCCACAGGTGGCGGGCGTTCTTTTCCTTGAGGAAGTTGTCGTCGCGGGGCATGGGGGACTCCTGTGTCAGGCGGCGGTAGGGGGGATGCGGCCGCCCAGATCCCGCGTCGCCTTGAGGGCGGCGGGGGTCAGGGCGGCGACGATTTGTGCCTCGATCTCGGGCGTGATGCGCGAGGCGGGCGAGGCGACGGCCAGCGCACCGATGGCGAACCCGTCGGGGCCAAAAAGCGGCATGGCGAGGCCGTAGACCTCGTCTTCAAAGGTTTGATTGGCGATGGCGTAGCCGCGCGTTCGGGTTTGCGCGATCGCCGTGGCGAGGGCGTCGCGCGAGTCTGGCGTGGATTTGGTGACGCGGCCAAGGGCGCGGTTCAGGACCTGCGCGCGCTGGTCTGGCCGGGCGTAGGCGGTATAGGCCAGGCCTGAGGCGGTGGCGTGCAGGGGCAGGATCAGCCCCGGTTCCAGGTGGACGCGGTTGGTGCGCTGGCTTTCGGCAACGCCAACCGTGCCCAGATCATCGCCCGACAGCAGCGAGGCATGGGCGGTTTCGCCGGTTTCCAGCGCGAGCGCGTTCAGGATCGGGGTCAGGATGCGGGTCACCGGAAAGGCGGCCTCGCGCAGCCGGGCGAGGCGCAACAGGCCCGCGCCAAGCCGCCAGTGGCGCGATTGCGGGTCTTGCTCCACAAGGCCGATACTGGAGAGGTCGGTGAGCATCCGCAGGACGGTGGCTTTGTCGATGCCCGACACGCGCGCGAGGTCGCTCAGCCCGAATTCGGGGTGCTGAGACTCGAAATGTTCCAGCAGTCTGAGGGCTTTTTCAACGGTGCGCATGAGGGTTCGACGGTTGTTTGAGGGGGTGTGCAGAAAAACCTTGATCGAATGCGGGGATTGACGCAAGACATATTTGAAACGTTGGTGTATATAATGAACCGATACCGAAGGGAACGGATGAATGGATCAGTCGGGTATTGACGCGCTAGCTGCGGCTCCGGTTTCGGCGCGGGGGTTGTTTATCGACGGGGCGTGGCAGGCGGCGACGTCGGGTGATGTGCTGGAGGTGGTGTCGCCGATTGACGGGCGGCGCTTGACGACGATTGCCGATGCGGGGGCGGCGGATGTCGAGGCGGCGGTGGCTGCGGCAAGGCGCGCCTTCGAGCGGGGCGCATGGTCGCGGGCGGCCCCGGCAGAGCGCAAGAAAGTGCTGCATCGGATCGCCGATGCCATCGAGCGCGAGGCGCTGGCGCTGGCGGTTCTGGGGGTGCGCGACAATGGCACCGAGATTTCCATGGCGCTCAAGGCCGAGCCGGGCAGTGCGGCGCAGACCTTCCGCTATTACGCCGAGGCGCTGGACAAGGTTTACGGCGAGGTGGCGCCGACGGCGGGGAGTGTGCTGGGAATGATCCTGCGCGAGCCCGTTGGCGTTGTGGGCGCGATCGTGCCGTGGAATTTTCCGCTGATGATCGGCGCGTGGAAGATCGCGCCCGCGCTGGCGATGGGCAATTCGGTGGTGCTGAAGCCCTCTGAGGTGGCGTCGCTATCCTTGCTGCGGCTGGCGGAGATCTGCGCCGAATGTGGCCTGCCGGAGGGGGTGCTGAACGTGGTCACCGGGCAGGGCGCGGTCTGCGGCGAGGCGCTGGGCCTGCATGGGGATGTGGATGTGCTGGTCTTCACCGGATCGGGCGGTGTGGGGCGCAAGCTGTTGGAATACAGTGCGAAATCAAACATCAAGCGGCTGTATCTGGAGCTGGGGGGCAAGTCGCCCAACGTGGTGTTTGCCGATGCGCCGGACTTGGCGCAGGCGGCCAAGGTCAGCGCGGCGGGGATTTTCCGCAACTCGGGGCAGGTCTGCGTGGCGGGGTCACGGGTGCTGGTGGAGCGGTCGATCCATGAGGAGTTCGCGGCGCTCTTGGCCGCGGAAGCCAAGGCGATGACGGTCGGCAATCCGCTGGACTTGAAAACCCAGGCGGGCGCGATTGCCTCAGAGGCGCAATTGACCAAGGTCAGCGGCTTTGTGGAAACCACCTTGACCGAGGGTGGCAGGTTGATCGCCGGTGGCGCGCGCATCCTGGCGCAGACCGGCGGTTCGTATTTCGCGCCGACGGTGTTCGACGCGGTGACGCCCGAGATGACCCTGTCGCGCGAGGAGGTGTTCGGCCCAGTGCTGGCGGTCACGCCGTTCGACACCGAGGCGGACGCGGTGCGGCTGGCGAATGGCACCGAGTATGGCTTGGCGGCGGCAGTCTGGACCAGCAAACTGAGCCGCGCGCATCGCATGGTGCGCGAGATCCGCGCGGGCGTCGTGCATGTCAACACCTATGGCGGCGCGGATAACACGGTGCCGCTGGGCGGGCATCGGCAATCGGGCAACGGGCATGACAAGTCTTTGCATGCGCTGGATAAATATGTGAACCTGAAAACCGCCTGGATACAGCTGTGAGCGCAGTTCAGCCCGGCTTGTCGGCGCGGTTCAGGTCTTCGAGCAGGTCCAGCAATTGCTCCAGCCGCTCGCGGCCATAGCTGGCTTCGAGCTTGGCGAAAACCTCGGCGGCCTCGGCGGCGTGATCGGCCAGAACGGCGCGCCCGGCCTCGCTGATCGTGACAATCGAGCGGCGGCGGTCGGCGTCGTCCGTCTGGCGGGTGATCAGCGCTTGATCCTCCATCGCGCGCAGAATGCGGGTCAGGCTGGGCAATTGCAGACAGGCGCGCTCGGCCAACAGGCTTTGATCCAGCGGCCCGGATTCGTCCAACACCCGCAGCACGCGCCATTTCTGCTCGTTGACGCCGCTTTTCGCCAGCATGTCGCGCACCGGCCCCATGACGGTTTCGCGCGCCCGCAAAAGCGCGATAGGCAAGGAACGGGCGGTGCGGCGCAACGGTGTCTGGGTCATAGGCCCTCCCTTGGCGGATCGTGCTGTGCAAATCAAGCGGTTTGCAGAGGGTACGTTGACAGGTTGCGCCGAATAACTTTACAAAGCAATGAATAAAGGAGGCCCGCGTGCCACATTTATCCATCCAGTATTCGCGCAATCTTGAAAGCCGCCTCGATTGGCCCCGGTTCTTGCAAACCCTGCGGGATGCGGCGGTCGAAACCGGGGTGTTTCCGGCGGCGGGCATTCGGGTTCGGGCCTTTGCCGCGGATCATGTGCTGATCGCGGATGGCAACCCGGATCACGGGTTCATCGACATTTCCGTGCGGTTGCGCGGCGGGCGCAGCGATGCTGACAAATCCCGCGCCACGGCGCATCTTTTTGCCGCCGCCGAGGCGTTCTGTGCGGCGGATCTGGCGCAGAATTCGCTGATGTTGTCGCTGGAAATGCGCGATATCGACCCGGCGTTGAGCCCCAAGACCAGCTCTGTCCGTCGGTTCTTGCCAAAGGATATGCAGGAATAGCCCGTTTTTCGGGATTTTGGCCGGTGTTTCGCGTATTCTGCAACCCTGTGCGGCCTGGGGTGCTTCCCTCGCGGCAACCGATGGTATAGCGTTTTTCCTCTGACAGGACCGCGCGCAACAGATGAGCGATACGCATCACCAGCTACTCAAGCAGATTGGCGAGGGCGACAAACAAGCGCTCGCCGCCCTGTATCGCGCTTATGAACGTCCGGTTTACAAGTTTATCGTCTCCAGATTGAACGATCCGCACGAGGCGGCCGACATACTCCATGACGTCTTTATGGACATCTGGCGTGTCGCCGGCAGTTTCGAGGGGAGAAGCCAAGTGAAAACCTGGATATTTGGTATCGCGTACCGCAAGGTCATTGACGTGCATCGCAAGCGTGCGCGGGTGACGGTTACCGATGAAATCCCTGAAAGTGACACCTATCAGGAGGCGGCGGATACGCGCTATGCCCACCAGCAGGAGGCCGAACATTTGCGATATTGTGTCGGTACGCTGTCGGATGAGCACCGCCTGGCGATCTCGCTGGCGTTCTATGAGGACATGACCTGCGCGGAAATCTCGGAAATCGCCGGCGTGCCCGAGGGGACGATCAAG
Source organism: Pararhodobacter sp. (assembly GCF_034676545.1). NCBI lineage: Bacteria > Pseudomonadati > Pseudomonadota > Alphaproteobacteria > Rhodobacterales > Paracoccaceae > Pararhodobacter > Pararhodobacter sp. Next base: position 3,695,303 of record NZ_JAUCBZ010000015.1, on the reverse strand, counting down.
TCGCGACTGCATCATGCCAAGAAATTGCTGCTGCATTGTCTGTCCGGCCGGATTGGCGCGAGGGCGATGGCATGACTGGGACACCCGAAAACCCTGAACTGGACCTGATATTTCACGTCAACGGCACCTTGCACGAAGCCAAGGCCGCGGCGCTCGACGCGGTGCTGGCCGAGGATGACGATTTGCGCGCCGAATATGACGCGCTGGTCGCGCTTCGGGCCGAGATGCAGGCCGAGGAAATCCAGAGCCCCGGCGAATTCGGCCTGGCGCGTTTGTTGCGGGAAGTGGGCCGCGAGGGTGCCGTGGCCGCCGCACCGCAAGCGCCAAACCGCACATGGATGTGGCAATTGGCGGCGGCGGTGGCGACGGTGGCGTTGCTGGGCCAGAGCCTGTTTTTGCGCGGCGGTGGTGTCGATGAGGCAGGCTATCAGATGGCCGGTGCCGCGCCCGCGGGCGTGTTGGCGGTGGCCTTTGTCAAGGACGCCACGGAAGCGCAGATCCGCGCTTTGTTGCAGGGCCTGGATCTGGAAATCGTTGCAGGCCCGTCCGCTTTGGGGTTTTATGACCTTGGCGTGATGGACGGTGGCGATCATGCCGCGGCCGTTTCAGGTTTGAGCGACGCCACGACCATAGTGGAGAGTGTCGAGGATGGTACGCGGTAAATCGGGATGGTTGGGGTCGGTCTTGGTGCTGGTTTTGGCGCTTGGGGCAGGCCCGGCACTGGCGACGCTTGATGGACCGTCCAGCCCCGAGCAACCCGCGCAATCGGAATATGAAGGTTTGCCGCCGGGGTATGACGGTTTGCCGGACCATGTGGATCACGACGAATGCGGCGGTGGGTGTGCAGAGCCTCGCGGTGCGGATCGGCCCGTGGGGCGCGTCCTGCGGACTGAGGGCGCGCGCTATGAATATGTGATTGTTGGCCCCGAAGCTCAGGCGGAGGCCGCGCGGCGTGCCGTTGAGGCGGCGGGCGGCGCGATCATTCGCGAGGCCACGCTTTCGGCGCTCGATCAAACCTCGCAGATTGCGACGTTCCCCAATCAGGCGGCGATTGCGCGCGCGCAAGATCTGATTGCGCAGCAAGCCGCAGACAGTTCGCTGTCGGCGCATCATTTGTATTATTTCGCGCAATCGCGCCGCACGCCTCGGGTCTATGCCCCGGCATTGATTGGCGAGGACAGCGTGGGGCGCTGCCACCTGTCGCGGCCCGTTACCATTGGCATGATCGACGGCCCGGTGAACCCCAATCATCCGGCGTTGCAGGGGACGAGCCTGCGGTATGAGACGCTGGTCGAGGGCCATATGATCCCGAATGCCGATCATGGGACGGCGGTCGCGGCGCTGATGGTCGGGCAGGATGAAACGGGCGCGCTGGCCGGGTTTGCGCAGGGCGCGCAGCTTTATGCGATTTCGGTGTTTGGCGCGCGCGATGATGTCGAAGAAGCCAGCGTCGAGCGGATCGCCGTGGCGCTTGACCGGATGGTCGGCGCGGGCGTTCGGCTGATCAACCTGTCGATTGCCGGGCCGGAAAATCAGGCGCTTGGCCGGGTGCTGCGGGCGGCGGCGTCGCGTGGGGCGGTGCTGATTGCGGCCTCGGGCAATGATCGGCGGCCGCAGGTCGCCTGGCCCGCCGCCTCGGAGGATGTGATCGCGGTGACGGCGATTGACGCGGCGCGGCGGCGATTCCGGCTGGCCAACACCGGCCCGCAGATTGAATTTGCCGCCCCCGGCGTCGATGTTTACGCCGCCCGCACGTCTGGCGCGGGGTATGTCAGCGGCACCTCCTTTGCCGCGCCGATCGTCACCGCCCTGGCGGCCCGGCATATGGCGCGCGGTGTGGGGTCGGCGGCGGCGATCCGCGGGCGGCTGCGGACCGGCATCGAGACATTGGGGCCGGGAACGCGCAACACCGAATTCGGCTGGGGCCTTGTCAAGGCCGGCGGCTGTTGAGGGTTGGGGGCGTGGCAATGCGCCCTGCGTCCACCCGGTTCAGGGTTTCTTGATGTTTCTTTGAACCCTTTCCCCCCGCGCCACGACCCATGATTAGCGACCCCGTGCCGCAGAGCCGAACGCCTCCCTCGTTCTCGATCTGCCGAGGCACCGCCGTCGCCCTCTGTCCCAAACCTGAACCCCAGAGCTTGCTCTGGGGTCTTTTTTCGGCCTGACGCGCCGCGCCGATTTTTTTCGGACATCGCGTGAATTTCTTTGAACCAAACCCGCGACGCCAACGACTTACGATCATTAACGCGGCACTGCCGCACACGGGCATTCAGGCGGCGTCTTTTGATCACCATCTTTTTGCGTGGCGTACGAGGTTTCAGCACCAAACCCTAGTCCAGGTCTAGAACGGTCCGACGCCCCAAAGCTTGCTTTGGGGCGTCATTTTTCCGGGCGCGCGGCATCCGGCGCGTGCAAAAGGAAATCTGTCCGAGAATTGCCACTCATCTGTGACGGGTGGTCGCGTTGAACCAACCCCGCGCCGCCATCATTCCGACAATCGCGGGATTGCGCGTTCACCTGTTCCCATGCCGGGGGTGCGAACCCTCACCGCGGCCCGTTGCCTGTGGCGGTGCGATACACTAGCGTCGCGCGCAAATCTCAGGGAGTCTACCATGACCGACAGCTTTGGCTTTGACACGCTACAAATTCACGCGGGCGCACGCCCCGACCCGGCAACCGGCGCGCGGCAGGTGCCGATCTATCAGACCACGGCCTATGTGTTCCGCGATGCCGATCACGCGGCGGCGTTGTTCAACCTGCAAGAGGTCGGCTATATTTACTCGCGCCTGACCAACCCGACCGTCGCCGCTCTGCAAGAGCGTATCGCGACGCTGGAGGGTGGCGCGGGCGCGGTGTGCTGTTCCTCGGGTCACGCGGCGCAGATCATGGCGCTGTTCCCGTTGATGGGGCCGGGCAAGAATATCGTCGCCTCGACGCGGCTGTATGGCGGCACGATCACCCAGTTCAGCCAGACCTTCAAACGCTTTGGCTGGTCGACGAAATTTGTCGATACCGACGATCTGGCCGCCGTCGAGGCCGCCATTGACGACAACACCCGCGCGATCTTCTGCGAGACCATCGCCAACCCCGGCGGCTATGTCACCGACATCCCGGCGCTGGCCGAGATCACCAACCGCCACGGCATTCCGCTGGTTGTCGACAACACCACGGCGACGCCATATCTGTGCAAACCCATCGAGCTGGGGGCGACGCTGGTGGTGCATTCGATGACCAAATACCTGACCGGCAACGGCACCGTGACCGGCGGCGTGGTGGTGGATTCGGGCAAATTCGACTGGTCGCAGAATGACAAGTTCCCGTCGCTCAGCCAGCCAGAGCCGGCCTATCACGGGTTGAAATTCCACGAGACCTTCGGCGCGCTGGCCTTCACCTTTCACGGCATCGCCATCGGGCTGCGCGATCTGGGCATGACCCTGAACCCGCAGGCCGCGCATTACACGCTGATGGGGATCGAAACCCTGAGCCTGCGGATGGATCGCCACCTCGCCAATGCGGCCAAGCTTGCAGCATGGCTCGAGGCTGATTCGCGCGTCGAGGCCGTGACCTATGCCGGGCTGGAAAGCTCGCCGTATCACGAGCGCGCGGGGCGGATCGTGCCCAAGGGCGCTGGCGCGCTGTTCACCGTGTCGCTGAAAGGCGGCTATGACGCCTGTGTCAAACTGGTTGATTCGCTGGACCTGTTCAGCCATGTCGCCAATCTGGGCGATACGCGCAGCCTGATCATCCACCCGGCCAGCACCACCCACCGCCAACTGACGCTGGAACAGCAAATCGCCGCCGGTGCCGCGCCGGATACCGTGCGTCTGTCGGTCGGGACCGAAGATGCCGATGACTTGATCAGGGATCTGGATCAGGCTTTGGCCAAAGCTTCGGCCTGAGGCTTGTTTCCAAAGGAAAAAATGGCTCGGCAGGATCTCTGCCGGGCCATTTGTTTTCATCGGCGGATTTCTGCTATAGGAGGGGGATTGCCCGAGTTGATGACTCGGCGCGCCCCTCAAGGCTGTGGTAAACGCACGGTATGAAACCGAATTTTGCCCTCAAACTGTCGAATGACGGTATCGAGTTGTTGCACCGTGATCCAAGTGGCTGGTTGTCGCTGGGCGCGGTAAGCTTTGACCATGACGATGTACAGGCCGGCAGCGCCCGTCTGGTGGCCGAGGCCATGCGCCTTGAGCCCGGCGGCATCAGCACCAAGCTTGTGCTGCCCGAAAGCCAGTTGCGCTATGCAACGGTGTCGGCCCCCGGCCCCACCGACGAGGCGCGCCGCTATCAGATCGAGGCCGAGATCGAGGCCCTGACGCCCTATACCATCGACGAAGTGGTCTATGATTGGGTGGTCGAGGACGATCACGCGATGGTGGTGATCTGCGCGCGTGAGACCCTGGCCGAGGCCGAAGGGTTCGCGGATGCCAGCGGGTTCAATCCGGTCGCCTTTGTCGCCGCGCCCGAAGGCGGGCAATTTGCCGGTGAGCCGAATTTCGGCGTCACCTCGATGTCCAGGGTTTATGTGCCATCGGGCGACAAGGTGCAGTTCGACGTGGAGCCGGTGCGCGTGTCGGGACGTGTGCGGCCCGCCGAAGCGCCGACGCCCGAGGCACCCAAGCCGCAAGAGATCCGCAAGCCCGAGCCAAGCGAACCGAGCGCGGCGGCTCCGGTTGCGCCGCCGGTGGCAGCGCCCGCGCCCGCCTTGGCCAAGCCCTATGTCCGCCCCGCCCCCCCGGCGACCGCGCCCTCCGCCGCCGGGCCACGGATGGCACCTCCGATCGTCCGGGCGAAAGTTCACGCACAACCCAGACCCATTGACCCGGGGACCGCGCTGGGGTCGTCAGAGCCGGACTCGCCCGTCGCGTCGCCGGAACCCTTGGCAAAAGTCGGCAACCTGGTGCGGCGTCTGGGGACGCGGTTTCGCCGTGAAAAAGCACTGGAGAAAGTGCAAGACGCCGCGGCGGCGGTCACATCACCCGAGCCCGTGGCGTCAAAGCCTTTGGACGCGCCCATCAAGCCGCCGATGTCTGCGCCCGCCGCCGTGACTCCTGCCGTCACACCGTTGGCAAGCCCGCGCAAGGCCCCGGACGCGCCGAAACCTGCGGCTCCGGCCCCGGTGGCAACAGCGCCCGAGGCAAAGACCCCGGTGGAAAAAGCCGCGGTGGAAAAAGCCGCGGTGGCAACGGCCCCTCAAGCCGCCGCCGCGGAAACCCTCGAGAAAGCCCCTGCGGTTGCCTTTTCTTCCCGTCGCCGCCCGGCACCAACCGTGGCCGCAACGGGGGGAACGCCAGTGCCGGCGGGGGCAAACCCGGGTGGCCGAATCGCCGTCTTGCCTGCGGATGCCGGGCCGGCGACCCCCGGTTTGGCCTTTCGCCTGAAGCGCGCGGCGACGTGGCGCTTGAAGCGGGCGCGGCGTCAGATCTTGTCGCGAATTCCGGGGATGGACGTCGGGCAGCCGGGGCAGAAGCCCGATCAACGCAAAGCGGCCGGCGCACAGATGCAGGCGAAACGCCCGACCGAGGGTCCGGCAGCCGCTGCTCTGCGCGCCGCCAACCCCTCATCGCGCCCGCCGGTGTCCGAAAGCGAAAAGGCGACCGAAGCCGAAGCGCTGACGATTTTCGGCGCACGCGGCAACACCTATGCCGAGCCGAGTCTCGCGCGGCGTGGACTTATGGCGACCGGCGGCGTGTTGTTCCTGCTGGTGGCCGTTGCCGTCTGGTTCGTGTATTTCAGCGGCGACCCGCAGCCCGCGCAACTTGCCCAGAACGATGGGGCCGGCACCAGCACGATTCAGCAGATTGCGGCCCCGGACGCGGTTGAGACGGCCGAAGCGACGATACCGCCGCCTGCCAATTTGGCCCCGCTGCCTGATAATTCAGGGTTCAACGCGGCTGCCGTGCCCAGTGCCGAGTCGTTGACTGACGCCGCCGCCGATATTGCGCAAGCCACGGATACCGCGGCCGAGGAATTGGCGTCGCAGGCCGGGGCAGAGGGTGACGGCGCGGTGGCCGAGGTCGCCGCACCCGCGACGGAACAAGCCGATGCGACGACGTCGGACCCGGACCGCCTTCTGGAATCACTGGTGCAACAGGCGCTGACCGAAGCCTTGCCGGATGCAGGAACCAATGCTGCCGGACAAGTGGCCGATGCGACCAGCACGAGCACCCCGCAGTCGACAACGCCGCAGTCAACACCCCCGCAGTCGGGCGACGCGCAGCAGACCAGTCAGGATGCCCCGGCGCAGGTTTCGGATACACCGCAAGTTGCCTCGGCACCGACCACAGCGGCACCGCGGTTGACTTTGCCCAGCGGCATCGACGCCCCGGAAACCGGCGAAGTGGCGTTTCTGGCCCCGGCCGCGCCGCCCCCCTTCGGGACGGAATTCACCTTTGATGAGAACGGCTTGGTCGAGGCGACCCGCGAGGGTGCACTGACGCCGTCGGGTGTGACGGTCTACGCGCGTGCGCCCAGTGTCGCGCCCGCGCCCCGACCCGCGGGCATCGCGCCAGAGCCCGAAGTGGTGCCCGAGCCCGTTGCCGAGCCCGCCGCCGAGCCTGCCGCCGAACCTGCCGCCGAACCCGTGGCGCCGGTGGTCGAGGCCGCGCCCACGCCAGAGCCTGCGCTTGTGCCCGACGACACGCCGCGCGCGGATCCGGCCTTCGCCGGCGCGCGCCCGCAACCGCGCAGTGCGCGTGTTCGGGCCATTGGCGAACAACTGGCGCCGACAGCGCCTGATCCGACCCCCGATCCTGCCGCCAATGCCGAGCAGCAAGATGCGGCATTGGACACCCCTGAAACCGAAACGGCTGCGCTTGAAACCCCTCCACCCGGAGGGGTTTCGCTTGCGGCGCTGCGGCCACAGAACCGTCCGACCGATCTGGTGCCGCCCGAGGTCGTGGCGGCGGTCGATGCGGGGACCGAGGTCGCGCAAGAGGCCGTCGCGGAATCGCTGCGCCCCAATGCCAGACCGTCCGATGTCACCGAGCGCGCTCAGGCCATTCTGGCGGCGGCAAGTCGCCCGCAGCAGTCTGACTCTACGGATGTGGAAACCGACGAGGGCGAAACGACCACGGCCACGGCCGCACCGTCGATCCCCAGCTCGGCCTCGGTTGCGCGTGCCGCCACCGAGACCAATGCCATCAACCTGCGGGATCTCAATTTGATCGGGGTGTTTGGCACGCCCAACAACCGCCGTGCGCTGGTGCGTCTGTCCAGCGGGCGGGTCGTTCGGGTGCAGGTGGGGGATCGGTTGGACGGCGGAAGCGTGACGGCGATTGGCGAGGCGGAATTGCGCTATACCAAAAGTGGCCGCACCGAGGTCTTGCGAATTGGCGGTTGATCGGTCCTGGAATGGCGGCACCGACACAGCAAAAAGCCGCGCACCAAGGGTTTGGTGCGCGGCTTTTCTGTTGTGATTACGCGACGTTTTGCAGCGCGACTTCGGGTTTGACCCCCAGCGCGTAGCACACATCGCGGGTCAAGGTCGGGCGGTTGAGCGTGTAGAAATGCAGGGCAGGGACACCCTCGATCAACAGTTTATCGCACATTTCGGTGCAGATCGCCGTCGACAGCAGGTCTTCGCGCCCGTCACGCGCCGCCTTGGCAAAGGCGTCATCCATCCAGCTCGGAACCGTCGCCCCGGTCGCGAGGGCAAAGCGGCGAATGCCGGACCAGTTTTCGATCGGGATGATACCGGGCACGATCTTGCGGGTGTCGATCCCGGCCTCGTCGGCGGCATCGCGGAACCGCAGGAAGGTCTCGGCCTCGAAGAAGAATTGCGTGATGGCGCTGTCGGCACCGGCTTCGAACTTGCGCTTGAGCCAGGCGATATCGGCAGCGCTGTCGGCGGCCTCTGGGTGAGGTTCGGGATACGCGCCAACTCGGATGTTGAAATCACCGGTTTCCTTGAGCGCGGTGATCAGCTCTGCGGAATGCGCGAAGCCTTCTGGATGCGGCGTGAAACGGCCTTGCCCCTTGGGCGGATCGCCGCGCAGGGCGACGATCTCGGTGACGCCCGCAGCGGCATAGCTGCGCGCGATGTCCAGCGTTTCGGCGCGCGAGGCATCAACGCAGGTCAGGTGCGCGGCAACGTTCAGGTCGAATTCGCGGCCAATCGTGGTGACGGCTTCGTGGGTCAATTGCCGCGTCGTGCCGCCGGCGCCATAGGTGACGGACACGAAATCCGGCTTCAGCGGGGCCAGCATTCGCACCGTTTCCCACAACCGAAAGCTGGCCTCCAGCGTTTTGGGCGGGAAAAACTCGAATGAGATCGTGGGTGCGGGCATGGTTGAACTCCTGTACTTCGGGGCCCTTGTCGCATGGAACGCTATGTGAGACAAATTCATTGTTTTCATCATCACTATGAGGTTGATCGCATAATGCACCTGGAATTCCGGCATCTGCGCACGATCCGCGCCATTCATCAGGCGGGCGGTGTCGGGCGTGCGGCGGATCTGTTGAATATGACGCAATCGGCGCTGAGCCATCAGCTCAAAGGGTTGGAGGATCAATGCGGAGTGGAATTATTCGTGCGCCGCACCAAGCCGTTGCGGCTGTCGGCGGCGGGGATGCGCCTGCTGCGATTGGCCGAGGATGTGCTGCCCCGGATCGAGGCCACCGAGGACGAGTTCCGCGCGCTGATCGCGGGCAAATCCGGGCGTTTGCACATCGCCATCGAGTGCCACGCCTGTTTTGAATGGCTGTTCCCGGTGCTGGAGAAATTCCGCCACGCCTGGCCGGAAATCGACGTCGATATCCGCCCCGGTCTGGCCTTTGGGGCGTTGCCCGCGCTTGAGCGCGAGGAGGTGGATCTGGTGATCTCCTCGGATCCAGAGGCTATGGATGGCATTGTTTTCACGCCGCTTTTCGACTACGAGCCGCGGTTCATCGCCGCCTCGTCGCACCCGTTGGCCAAGAAATCCTTTATCGTTGCCGAGGATTTCCGCGATGAGGTGCTGATCACCTATCCGATGGATCGCGCCCGGCTGGATATTTTCACCGGCTTGCTGGGCCCGGCCCGCGTTGAGCCGCGCGCGGTGCGGCAGGTGGAGCTGACGGCGGTGATCCTGCTCTTGGTGGCCTCGGGGCGCGGGGTGTCGGTGTTGCCTGATTGGGTGCTGCGCGAGGTGAAATATTCGCCCGATTACGCCACCTTGCCGATCACCGAGCAAGGCCTGACCAAGCGACTTTATGGCGCGACGCGCAGCGATGATGCGACCAAGCCTTTCATGGCGCATTTCCTGCGCCTAGCGCGCACGGAACCTGTGAAACTGCAAAGGGCGTGACATGCGAATCGTGATACTGACAGGGGCCGGGATTTCGGCGGAAAGCGGGCTGGGCACCTTTCGCGACAAAGGTGGGCTGTGGTCGCAATACGACCTGGAGGACGTGGCGACCCCTGAGGGTTTTGCGCGCAACCCCGATCTGGTGCAGAGGTTCTACAATGCGCGCCGCGCGAATTGCGCCGCGGCGGTGCCGAACGCCGCGCATCATGCCTTGGCGCGGCTGGAAGCGGCGCTGCCGGGGCAGGTGGTGATCGTCACGCAAAACGTGGATGATCTGCATGTGCGGGCCGGGTCCAAGGCGGTGATCCAGATGCACGGCGCCTTGATGCGGGCGCTTTGCGCGGATTGCGGTCATCGCTGGCCCGCCCCGGCGACCATGACCACCGCCGACCCTTGCCCACATTGTGCGCGGCCCGCGACGCGGCCGGATGTGGTGTGGTTTGGCGAGATGCCCTATCAGATGGAGGACATCGCCGCAGACATCGAGCGCGCGGACCTGTTTGCGGCGATTGGCACCTCGGGTCAGGTCTGGCCCGCGGCGGGGTTTGCCGAGGCGGCGCGCGAGGCGGGTGCGCGTTGTCTGGAACTCAATCTGGAGCCGTCTGACGTCTCGCGGAGTTTCCACGAACATCAGTATGGCCCGGCCACGCAGATCGTGCCGGCCTGGGTTGATCGCGTGCTGGCGCGCACGCGGACCTAGGGTCTACCGCAGCCCCTGCGACCGACAATCGCGCCTTGTGGCCGACAGGGTGAGCCGCTAACCCTTTACATGTGAATGATCGAGGTTTTCATGGCTCATCCTGCCCGGCGCCCCAGCCAACCCCCGATACCCCAGCGCGCCGATCATGTGCCGCTGGGCATAGCGATGATGCTGGCGTTTTGCGCTCTGGCGCCCCTGATCGACGTGGCGGCAAAATTCGCGTCGCAGTCGGTCAGTGTCGGGCAGGTGACCTTGGCGCGGATGGCGGTGCAGGCGCTGTTGATGATCCCGGTGATGCTGATTTTTCGGCATGGCGTGCGGCTGACCACGGTGCAATTCGGGCTGCTGACCCTGCGCGCGGCGCTGTTGCTGGCCTCGACCTTTACATTTGTCAGCGCGTTGCAGGTCATGCCGGTGGCCGATGCGCTGGCCATTGCCTTTGTCGAGCCGTTCATCTTGCTGGCGATGGGGGCCGTTTTGTTCGGCGATCTGGTCGGCCCGCGCCGGATTATCGCCTCGCTGGTGGGGTTTTGCGGCGCGCTTCTGGTGATCCAGCCCAATTTCGCCGCCTTTGGCTCTGTGGCGCTGTTCCCGCTGGGCACGGCGTTGTTCTTTGCGCTTTATATGCTGGTCACCCGCCGTATCGCCCGCGACGTCGCACCCGAGCCGATGCAGTTTCACACGGCCTGGATTGGCGTGGTCCTGATGGTGCCGGTGCTGGCGCTGGGCGCGGGGTTGGACATCGGCGTGCTGGTGTTGAGCAATCCCGAGGCCTTGGTCTGGGGGCAGTTGTTCGCGGTCGGGCTGGCGGCTGCCGTCTCGCATATGGCGATCACCTATGCGCTGCGGTTTGCGCCTTCGGCGACGCTGGCCCCGCTGCATTATCTGGAGATCGTGACGGCGGTTCTGTTTGGCTATCTATTCTTTGACGACTGGCCCAACCCGCTGAGCTGGACCGGAATCGCGGTGATCACCGGCTCGGGCCTTTATATCATCGCGCGCGAGCGTCATCTTGCCAGAGCGGCGCGTCGCGCAGCGCTTTGAGCAAGGCATCGAGCGCGGTTGGCGGCACCAGCAGCAGCATCCGTGGTGTCTCTGGCCGCAGCGTGACCTGACCGCCGACCGCCTGGTTCGAGGTGCCGATCCGGCCGAAGGGGGAAAACGCCAACGCGTCGGTCGGCCATTCCAGCCCCTCGGACCGGCATCGCGTCGCCCCCATCGGAAACAGCGACACACGCGTGCCGGGCGGCAGGGTCAGCACCAGTTCGGGCGGCAACACCACGCACAGATCCGCGCCAGTCTCGACGATCACCCGGCGATTGGGGTTGCAAAGCAGCGTGTTCATCGCCGCCAGGGTATGATCCAGCCGCCCGCCCGAAAATCCGAGCGCCAGGACAAAGGGCGCCTCGATCGCGTCGAGGGCCTTGTCGAAGTCGGTGTTGTGCTGTGCCGCGACTTGATGAAGCCGCGCGGCGCCCAAAATTGCCCGGGTTTCGGGTGAAATCGAATCAAAATCGCCGATTGCCAGATCAGGTTGCTGCCCCAGGGCCAGGATTTTATCCGCCCCGCCATCGGCGGCAACCAGCCAGGGGGCCATATTTAGCGCACGATTCAGCATGTCGGCGGATACATGGCCCCCGCCCACAAGTGTGACACCCTCAGTTTTTGCGTAAACGACTGACATGTGGTTTCCTGTCAATTGCGGCAGGGGAACGCAAGCATGGCCACATTCCGATCAAGAAATTACCTTGCATTTTTCTCACTGCCGCACCCTACGACAGGCATTGTCCGAACTGAGTAGTGATAAAGGACGTAATTGTTATGGTCAGTCCGAGCAAAATCCTAACGGTGTCATACGGCACGTTTTCCTGCACGTTGGAAGGCTTTGACGAGCCGTTCAACACGATGAAGGCGATTGCCGAATACTTCCGCGATTTGGCCGCCGAGGACCGGTATTTCGGTGCCGAACCCCCGACGCCCGACGCCGAGATGTTGCATCGGATCGCCGAGCGCGAGATCAAGAGCCGGGTCGAGGCCAAGATCCAGGAAAACGGTGTCGTGCTGCGGGCACAGATTGGCCGCTCGACTGCCGAGGCAGACGATCGCGACGTCACGCCCGAGGTCGAGACAACCGCACCGCCCGCGCATTCTGTTGCCGGGGCGGCGGTTGGTGCGGCCATCGCCGCCGAGCCCGAGCCGGTGGTTGAGGCGGAGCCAACCCGCACGGCCCGCGATGATCAGGCGCTCTCTGGAATTTCCGCGAAGTTGCAGCGCATTCGTGCCGCCGTCGCCCAGGTGCGCGCCTTTGAAGAATCAGACGAGGACGGGGCCGCACGTGATCCGCGAGCCCGGGTTTCCGATGCGTCGGGTATGGCGGATGACGCCGAGGCCGAGGCCTCGTTTGCCCTCGAGGCGCACGCGGCCGCCGAAGCCGCGCGTCTTGCCGCCGAGAAGGATGCCGCAGACGAAGCAGCACGGCTTGAGGCCGAGCGTCTGGCGGCAGAGGAAGCCGAACGGGTTGAGGCGGAGCGGCTTGAGGCTGAAGAAGCCGAGCGGCTTGAGGCGGAGCGGCTTGAGGCTGAAGAAGCCGAACGGCTTGAGGCGGAGCGGCTGCTTGCAGAGCAAACGGCGCGGTTTGAGGCCCAGGTTTTGGCTGCAGAAGAGGCCGCCAAACTGGAAGCTGAACGCATGGCTGCCGCCGAGGCATCCCGGCTTGAGGCGCTCCGTCAAGCGGCAGAAGACACCGCCCGGATGGAAGCAGCGCGTTTTGCGGCTGAGGAGGCTGAGCGTTTGGCGGCAGAAGAAGCCGCCCGGGTCGAGGCCGAGCGTTTGGCGGCAGAGGAAGCCGAGCGGGTTGAGGCTGAGCGTCAGGCGGCAGAAGAAGCCGCCCGGGTTGAGGCTGAGCGTCAGGCGGCAGAAGAAGCCGAGCGGGTTGAGGCTGAGCGTCAGGCGGCAGAAGAAGCCGCCCGGGTTGAGGCTGAGCGTCAGGCGGCAGAAGAAGCCGAGCGGGTTGAGGCTGAGCGTCAGGCGGCAGAAGAAGCCGCCCGGGTTGAGGCTGAGCGTCAGGCGGCAGAAGAAGCCGCCCGGGTTGAGGCTGAGCGTCAGGCGGCAGAGGAAGCCGCCCGGGTTGAGGCTGAGCGTTTGGCGGCAGAGGAAGCCGCCCGGGTTGAGGCCGAGCGTCAGGCGGCAGAAGAAGCCGCACGGGTTGAGGCTGAGCGTCAGGCGGCAGAAGAAGCCGCCCGGGTTGAGGCTGAGCGTTTGGCGGCGGAGGACGCCGCACGGATTGAGGCTGAGCGTCTGGCGGCGGAGGAAGCCGAGCGGGTTGAGGCTGAGCGTTTGGCGGCAGAAGAAGCCGAGCGGGTTGAGGCCGAGCGTTTGGCGGCAGAGGAAGCCGCACGGGTCGAGGCCGAGCGTCAGGCGGCAGAAGAAGCCGCGCGGGTTGAGGCTGAGCGTCAGGCGGCAGAAGAAGCCGCCCGGGTTGAGGCTGAGCGTCAGGCGGCAGAAGAAGCCGCCGCGGAGGCGGTGGCGACACCGCGCCCGGGTCGGCGTGTGGTCGTGGTTCGTCCCGGCGCGCGGTCTGCACCGAACACCGCCACCGAGCGCGATGAGGCGGTGTTGACCGCGGTTGCAGCGGCGCGGAGCCCTGTGGCGGCGCCAACATCGACCGAGGCCCAAACGCACGCCACGCCGCAGCCGGTTCTGACCCCAGCGGATTCCGTGCGGGCCGCAATGGCTGCCTTCTCGACTGATGAATTGGGCGACGAAGACGAGGGCGACGACATTGACGCCGCCACCACCGACGTTGATGCACTTGAGTTGCCCGACGAGGCCGAAGCCGACACCGCAGAGCCGGAGTCGCACGACGCAGAGCTTGCCGCGCGTGTCGCGCAGGCTTTGGGCGAAACCGGTCTTCCCGCCGAGCAAGAGGCCGAGTTGTTGGCCGAATTGACCGCCGTCGAGCGCGACGCAGAAGCCCTGCGCCTTGCCGAGCGCCAGCGCCGCGCCCTGCTGCGGGACGAAACCGCCGATGAATCGGTGGAGCGTTTGATTTCTCAGGTGGATACGCAATTCTCGGATGTTGAGGCAAAACGCCGGCAGTCCACCATCTCGCACCTCAAGGCTGCGGTTCTGGCAACCCGTGCCGAAGAGGAGGCCAGCGGCCCACGGCGTCCACAAGAGGAAGAAGAGCGCGAAATCGCCCGCTATCGCGCGGATCTGGAGCGCAGCGTTCGCCGCCAGGATGACTCGATGTCAGCCGCGGATGACAGTGGACCGCAACGCCCTGTCCGGGCCGCCACGACCCGCACCGAACGCCCGCGCAGCGCGCAGCCGCCGCTGGTTCTGGTGTCCGAGCAACGCATTGACCGCCCCGCCGAGACCGAAGTGGTCCGGCCGCGGCGTATCAACACCGGCGCTTTGGCGATGGAGGAGTTGTTTGACGAGGACGCCTCCGCCCCCCAGGCCGCGCAGGGCCGTGCGTTTGCCGATTTTGTCACGCCGATGCATCTGACGACGCTGGCCGAACTGACCGAAGCCGCCGCCGCCTATGTCACGCATGTCGAGGGCGCGCCCGAATTCACCCGTCCACAGGTGATGCGCCATGTGGTCTCGACCGGCTTGCCGATGACGCGCAGCCGCGAAAACATGCTGCGCACCTTTGGCTTGCTGATGCGCCAGGGCACGATGATGCGCTCGCGGCGCGGGCAATTCGAGCTGGCCCCGGAATCGGAGTTTGGTGATCAGGCACGGCGCTTTGCGCAAGCCGATTGATTGCCCGACCTTTATGAAAAAAGCGGCGTCACCCAAACCGTGACGCCGCTTTTTTGTCACCATTTTTTCAGATGGTCATCGTCATAGCGCACCGGATTGTCCGGGTCTTCCGCGCCAACCCCTTTGAACACCGCTTTCAGGGGGAACACCCAGGCCACCCCAAGCACCACATACACCGCCAGTTCCACCAGCACATGCTGGCGGCCCATCAGCCCCACGAGGCTGACGGCGACCACGATATACAAGGGCAGCCCCACCAGCAGCACCACCAGGGACCACCGTTTGCGGGCTTTGTACGACAGCGCCATCAGTCGACGAACGGATCGGTGACAAGGATGGTATCCTCGCGCTCGGGGCTGGTGGAGACCATGGCAACCGGGCACTGGATCAGTTCTTCGATGCGGCGGACATATTTCACGGCATTCCCCGGCAGATCATTCCACGAGCGCGCGCCTTCGGTGGTTTCCGACCAGCCCGGCAGTTCCTCGTAGATCGGGGTGACGCGGGCCTGTTGATCGGCGGCGGTCGGCAGGTAATCCACCTGCTTGCCGTCCAATTCGTAGCCGACGCAGATTTTCAGCGTTTCGAACCCGTCCAGCACATCGAGTTTGGTCAGGGAGATCCCGTTGACGCCCGAGGTCGCGCAGGTCTGGCGCACCAGAACCGCGTCGAACCAGCCGCAGCGGCGTTTGCGCCCGGTGGTGGTGCCGAATTCATGGCCGCGCACGCCCAGCCGCTCGCCGTCATCGTCGAGCAACTCGGTCGGAAAAGGGCCTTCGCCGACGCGGGTGGTATAGGCCTTGACGATGCCCAGGACGTAATCAATCGCGCTCGGCCCGACGCCAACCCCGGTTGCGGCCTGACCCGCGATCACGTTTGACGAGGTCACGAACGGATAGGTGCCGAAATCAATGTCGAGCAATGCGCCCTGCGCCCCCTCGAACAGGATGCGTTTTCCGGCGCGCCGCGCGTCGTTCATCACCTTCCACACCGGACCGGCATAGGGCAGGATTTGCGGCGCGATGGCCTTGAGTTGAGCAATCAGCGCGTCCCGGTCGACGGGCTCGATGCCCAGCCCGCGGCGCAGCGGATCGTGATGTTGCAGCGCGCGGTCAACGCGCGCTTCCAAGGTCGCGTCATCGGCCAGATCGGCAACGCGGATGGCGCGGCGGCCGACCTTGTCCTCGTAGCACGGGCCAATGCCGCGCCCGGTGGTGCCAATCTTGGTGCCCTTGCTGGCCGCTTCTTCGCGCGCGCGGTCCAATTCCCCGTGGATCGGCAGGATCAGCGGCGTATTCTCGGCGATCATCAGCGTTTCCGGCGTAATGGTGACGCCTTGTTTGCGAATCGACTCGATTTCCTTGATCAAATGCCATGGGTCCAGCACGACGCCGTTGCCGATCACACTCAACTTGCCGTCACGCACCACGCCTGATGGCAGCGCGTGCAATTTGAACACCTCGCCATCAATGACCAACGTATGGCCCGCGTTATGACCGCCTTGAAACCGCGCGATCACATCGGCGCGCTCGGAAAGCCAGTCGACAATCTTGCCTTTGCCTTCGTCGCCCCACTGGGCGCCCACGACAACAACATTGGCCATAATTACGGGTCCTTGCCTCGGTTCAAACCAAGCGTTCTATAGCGATCTGCGGCGCACAGTGAAACACCCGATTTGCGCAACCACCATTTGGCCGCAGCGCTCTGTGTGTCTGGACATGGCGGCGCTGGCTTGGCACCAAGGGCGCGAACCCCGGAACAGGAGCTTTCCATGGCCTTCGTCTTTCGCTGGCTCATCGCCTTTCTCCTCTTGTCCGCCACCTGGAACCCGACCCGGTGGAATTTCTACCGCTGGAGCATGGAGAACTGGGACACGCGGCTTTCCATCGTGGTGCTGGCCGGATTGGTGCTGTTGGTCGGTTATATCATCTACCTGCGTGCCACGCTGCGCTCGATCGGGCCGCTGGGCATGGCACTGGTGGTCGCGGTGTTCGCGGCGGTGATCTGGGTGCTGGTCGATATCGGCTGGCTCGAGTCCGGGAATTCGGTGGTCAATCAATGGCTGGCGATCATCGTGGCGTCGCTGGTTCTGGGTATTGGCCTGTCGTGGTCGATCATACGGCGGCGAATCAGTGGGCAGGTGGATATCGACGACGTGGATGAAGGGTAACGTCTGCGCCGTCGATCCGGCTGACGGGCGTCGCCCGGGGGGCTGAGGCGGGAAAACCACCGGGCAAAGGGCTTGCACCGCTCAACGGCTGCGCATAGATAGGCGCGAACCGTTTCAAAGGCCGTCCCATGCAGAATGTTGTCCTCGTTATCCACCTACTTTTGGCGCTCTCGCTGATTGGCGTGGTGTTGTTGCAGCGCTCTGAGGGTGGCGGGCTGGGAATAGGGGGCAGCATGGGCCCACAAGCCGGGCGCCCGCCGCTGACTGGTCTGGCCAAATTGACCTGGGGCTTTGCGATCGCGTTTTTCTGCACCTCGGTGGCGCTGACGGTGATTGGCGCGTCGAACACCTCGGATAGCTCGGTGCTGGATCGTCTCGGCGTGACCGACAGTTCGGCCCCTGACAGCGCGACACCGGCGCTGCCATTGCCGGACGTGCAACTGCCACCCGCGGGCGATTCGCCACTTCTGCCCCCACGGCAGGACTGATCCACAAACCAATTCCGGCCCAATATCTCGCGGTAGGGGGCTTACTAACGCAGAATGTTGCGTCCGTATTGCGGAGCGCGGGTGTTTAGGCTATGTCTCGAATCCCGTGGACCGCCGATTTTGGACGGCGACAAACACGGGGGTTTCCTGCATGGCGCGCTACGTTTTCATCACCGGTGGGGTGGTTTCCAGCCTGGGCAAAGGCTTGGCCTCGGCGGCACTCGGGGCGCTGTTGCAGGCGCGGGGCTTTACGGTCCGGCTGCGCAAGCTTGATCCCTATCTGAACGTCGATCCCGGCACGATGTCGCCGTTTGAGCATGGCGAAGTGTTTGTCACCGACGATGGCGCGGAAACCGACCTGGATCTGGGCCATTATGAGCGATTCACCGGCGTGCCGGCGCGCAAGACCGACTCGATTTCCTCGGGGCGCATCTACACCAACGTTCTGGAAAAAGAGCGGCGCGGCGATTATCTGGGCAAAACCATTCAGGTGATCCCCCATGTCACCAATGAAATCAAAGACTTCTTACACATCGGCGATGATGAGGTCGATTTCATGCTGTGTGAAATCGGCGGCACCGTGGGCGATATCGAAGGGCTGCCGTTCTTCGAGGCGATCCGCCAGTTCACCCATGAGCGCCCACGCGGCGAAACGATTCTGATGCACCTGACCTTGCTGCCCTATCTGGCCGCGTCGCGCGAATTGAAGACCAAGCCGACGCAGCACTCGGTCAAGGAATTGCAGTCGATTGGCCTCAAGCCCGATATTCTGGTGTGCCGATCCGAGCACCCGATCCCGGAAAAAGAGCGCGAGAAAATCGCCCTGTTCTGCAATGTGCGCAAAGACGCGGTGATCCCGGCCTATGACCTGAAATCCATCTACGAAGCGCCGCTGGCCTATCACGCGGCTGGGCTGGATCAGGCCGTGCTGGATGCCTTTGGCATCACCCCCGCGCCGCGCCCCAACCTGACCCGCTGGGAAGATGTCAGAGACCGCTTGACCCACGCCGAGGGCGATGTGCGGGTGGCGATTGTTGGCAAATACACGCAGCTTGAGGACGCCTATAAATCCATTGCCGAGGCGCTGACGCATGGCGGCATGGCCAACCGGGTGCGCGTCAAGGCGGAGTGGATCGACGCGGAAATCTTCGAGCGCGAGGACGCCTCGGCGCTGTTGGAGGGGTTCCACGCGATCCTTGTCCCCGGTGGCTTTGGCGAACGCGGCACCGAGGGCAAGATCCGCGCCGCGCAATGGGCCCGCGAAAAGAAGATCCCGTATCTGGGCATCTGTCTGGGGATGCAGATGGCGGTCATCGAGGCCGCGCGCAATCTGGCCGGGATCAAGGACGCAGGGTCCGAGGAATTCGACCACGAGGCCGGCGGCAGGCGCTTTACGCCGGTGGTTTATCACCTGAAAGAATGGGTGCAGGGCAACCACATCGTCGAGCGCAAACTGGGCGACGACAAGGGCGGTACGATGCGGCTGGGTGCGTATGACGCGGTGCTCGACCCGGACTCGAGGGTGGCCGGGATTTACGGCGCAACCCGCATCGAAGAGCGCCACCGCCACCGCTATGAGGTCGATATCAAGTACCGCGACAAGCTGGAGAACACCGGGATGGTGTTTTCGGGCATGTCGCCAGACGGCAAATTGCCCGAGATCGTCGAATATCAGGATCATCCGTGGTTCATCGGCGTGCAATTCCACCCCGAGCTGAAGTCAAAACCCTTTGCGCCGCACCCGCTGTTCGCCGATTTCGTGCGCGCGGCGCTGGATGTGTCACGGCTGGTTTGATGGTCCTTGGTCAAGGCAGGTCTGATATGTCCGGCACCCCGCGAATCGTCCTGTCGAGCGACCACGCCGCCATTCCCCTGCGCCGCGCGATTGCCGCGCATGTTGCGGGGCTTGGCTGGGAGGTGGTCGATATCGGCCCGATGACGCCCGAAAGCACGCCCTATCCTGAGCGCGGCACCGAGGCGGCGCGGCGGGTTGCGTCGGGCGATTGTCGGCTTGGCATCATTCTGTGCGGCACCGGGCAGGGCATCATGATGGCCGCGAACAAGGTCAAGGGCATTCGCTGCGGTGTCTGCTCGGACGCGTATTCGGCGCGCATGATCCGTCAGCATAACGACGCGAACATGCTGTCGCTGGGCGCGCGCGTGGTCGGCGAGGGGTTGGCTTTGGACATTGTTGATGCCTTCCTGAGCGCTGAGTTCGAGGGCGGCAGGCATGCGACTCGCGTGGCCATGATCGCGGCGCTTGACGACTGATCGGCGTTGCGGGCGTGGCGATGGTGCGTGCAAGCACACACCCTACAGGTTTGTCAGGCATGGTGCTGACACGGCGACGGCGGACACAGTGCCGGGCGACGCAAGGTTAGGGTTTCGGCGACGCGGATAAAGCGATTAGGATCGGGCAACGCAAGTCATCCAAGGATCGCCCTGATGCCGACACTCGCCAACAAGACAGTTTTCATCACCGGGTCCAGCCGCGGCATCGGGCGCGAGATCGCCCTGCGCTGTGCGCGGGACGGGGCCAATGTTGTTATTGCCGCGAAATCCGATCAGCCGCATCCCAAGCTGCCCGGCACCATCCACACGGTCGCCGCCGAGGTCGTGGCGGCCGGCGGCCAAGCCTTGCCCATCAAGCTCGATGTGCGCGACGATGACGCGGTGCAGGCGGCGATGGCGCAGGCCGCCGACGCGTTTGGCGGGATTGATATTCTGGTCAACAATGCCAGCGCGATCTTTCTGGCGCCGGTGCAAAAGACCGACATGGCGCGGTATGATCTGATTCAGTCGATCAACACGCGGGGCACGTTGCTCTGCTCGAAAATGGCGATTCCCTATCTGAAGAAGGCGCAGAACCCGCATATCCTGACCCTGTCGCCACCGATCAATCTGGGCCGCCAGTGGCTTGGCGGGTATATTCCGTATACGGTGACAAAATTCGGCATGACGCTGCTGGCGCTGGGTCTGGCCGAGGAGCTGCGCGGTGACGGGATTGCGTCAAACACGCTGTGGCCGCAAACCACGATTGCCACGGCGGCGATCGAGTTTGCGCTGGACAAGGCGCTGATGGCGAAGTCCCGGACACCGGCGATCATGGCTGATGCAGCCTATGCCATTCTGACCACGAACAGCCGCGCGTTGAGCGGCGAGAGCCTTGTGGATGAGCCGTTCCTGAGGCAGCGCGGGGTGAGCGATTTTGATCACTACAAGAACGACCCGGCCTGCGATGATCTGATGATTGACCTGTATATCGACACCTAGCGCACCTTGGGGATGGTGCGTGCAAGCACACACCCTACAGGAAATTTCCGCATGCCGCTCAGGTGTGACGCCTCGTAGGGTGTGTGCTTGCACGCACCGGACCCCAGGCGCAGGGGATGCGCGTCACCCGCGCATCCCCGCGGCGTTCATTTGACCTTCTTGCCACCAATCGTGGTTTCCTTGCCCGCGTTGAAATTTGCGGTCGCCGGGGTCTTGGCTATTTCCTTTTTCGGCTTCTTGATTTCCTTGTTGCCGCGTTTGTTGTCGCCCTTGCCCATGATCGTATCCTTTGATGAACCACCGCCGAGCGGATGCCCGTCGGTCCGATGCTGGGGGAAAGTCAGGGGGGCCGGGCTTTGCGCTCCGGGCGGTGGCTTTCGACAAGCAGCAAGGCCCGCTCTGTCCCGGTGAGGATCAGGATCGGGACCTGCCAGTCTAGAATGGCGTCCCGGCGCGCGCTTTACAAGGGGCGAGGCTTCTGGGTGGCGCAACAGCGACTGGCGGCAAGCGACTGGCAAAAGGCACCAACGCGCACCCCGAATCGGTGGATTCGCGCCCCCTGGTCCGCCGCTTCCGAGGAGCCGGCCGCAATCGTGCTTAAACCATCATTTCCTTGGTTGCGGTCAATTTGACCGCCGGATTGTCGCGCTGAATGCGATCAATATCCCACT
Organism: Pararhodobacter sp.; assembly: GCF_034676545.1. NCBI lineage: Bacteria > Pseudomonadati > Pseudomonadota > Alphaproteobacteria > Rhodobacterales > Paracoccaceae > Pararhodobacter > Pararhodobacter sp. Next base: position 3,673,941 of record NZ_JAUCBZ010000015.1, on the reverse strand, counting down.
GAAGCCGGGTCATGTACACCAGATCACCGTCGGAATCGGTCGCGATATGGCCCTTGTTGGAGTTCACGACCTTGTCGACGTCGGCCTTTGGCCCCGAAAGCCAGCGCGCCGAGGAGAACGGCGAGCTTTCAAAGCGCACCGGCAGGCCATATTCCAGCTCGATCCGGGAGGCCAGAACCTCGAACTGAAGCGGGCCGACCACACCGACGATAAAGCCCGAGCCAATCATCGGCTTGAACACCTTGGCCGCGCCTTCCTCGGCGAATTGCATGAGCGCTTTCTCAAGGTGTTTGGATTTCAGCGGATCGCCGGCGCGACAGGTCTGCAACAACTCGGGCGCAAAGGACGGGATGCCGGTAAAGCGAATCGCCTCGCCTTCGGTCAGCGTGTCGCCAATGCGCAGCTGTCCGTGGTTGGGAATGCCGATGATGTCGCCCGCCCATGCCTCTTCGGTCAACTCGCGGTCGGCGGCGAGGAACAGCATCGGGTTCGAGACGGTCATCGGCTTGCCAAGCCGCACATGTTGCAGTTTCATGCCGCGCAGGAAATGCCCCGAGGCCAGCCGCACAAAGGCCACCCGGTCGCGGTGCTTGGGGTCCATATTGGCCTGCACCTTGAAAACAAAGCCGGTAACCTTGTCCTCGCCGGGGTCGATCTGGCGGCCATCGGTGGTCAGGGGTTGCGGCTCTGGCCCGTATTCGGCCATGCCGCGCATCAATTCCTGTACGCCGAAGGAATTGATCGCCGAGCCGAACCAGATCGGCGACATCGAGCCATTCAGCACCGAGTCGTGATCAAACTTCGGCAGCAATTCGCGCGCCATCTCGATTTCTTCGCGCAGCGTTTCCAGCATGTCGGCGGGGATGTGTTGGGCCAGTTTCGGGTCGTCGAGGCCATTGATCTTCAGGCTTTCGCCGACCTTGTTACGATCCGCGCGGTCCATCAGTTCCAGCCGGTCGTTGATCAGGTCGTAACAGCCCAGAAACGCGCGGCCCTGACCGATGGGCCAGGACGCCGGAGTCACGTCAATCGCCAGATTTTCCTGGATTTCGTCGATGATCTCGAAGGTATCGCGGGCCTCGCGGTCCATCTTGTTGCAAAACGTCAGGATCGGCAGGTCACGCAACCGGCAGACCTCGAACAGTTTCTGCGTCTGGCTCTCGACACCCTTGGCCCCGTCGATCACCATGATTGCGGCATCCACGGCGGTCAGCGTGCGATAGGTGTCTTCGGAAAAGTCGCTGTGGCCGGGGGTGTCCACCAGATTGAAGCGGTGGCCATCAAAGTCAAAGGACATCGCCGAGGCCGAGACCGAGATTCCGCGGTCCTTTTCCATCTGCATGAAATCCGAGCGCGTGCGCCGCGCCTCGCCCTTGGCGCGGACCTGGCCGGCCATCTGGATCGCCCCGCCAAACAGCAGGAATTTTTCGGTCAATGTGGTTTTGCCAGCGTCGGGATGCGAGATGATCGCAAAGGTCCGGCGGCGGGCGATTTCAGGCGGAAGTTTGGGGCGATTGTCCAGCATGGCGCGCCTCTAGCGTAAAGCGTGCATCCTGTCCACTGGCTGCAGAAATCTGGCGGGGCCTATCGTGGTGCCGAGGCGAGAATGAGGCGCGCCTCGGCGCTGCCATGGCGCGTCATCAAGTCTACCGGGCGCTGCGGCGGGGCTTCCATCATGCGCAGCGAGATGACGCAGACGGTTTCGACATCGCCGCAATGCGATGTGGCGGGCATGGTGGCCGAGGCCATCGAGCCGTTCAACATCAGCGTGGCGGTCGCGGCGAGGGCAAGGGCGGTCCGGGGCATGGCAGTGTCCTTTTCGCATCGGTTGCTGTCTCAATGCCCATGGGTCGGTTTTGGTTCCGTTACCGTTCAATAAAAAGTGTCAATGCCGTGAGGGGATTGTCAGAGCGCCCGGTCCAATGGAAAAGGCCGCACCCCCAAGGGTACGGCCCGTTTGTCAGGGTCTCTGGCGTGGATCAGTTCACCATGGCGCGCAATGGTTGTGCATCGACGGCAACATTCACCCGGTTGCGGCCCGAGCCTTTGGCGGCGTAAAGCTGCTCGTCGGCCCGGTCGGACCAATCTTCGACATCGAGCACCGCATTGGTGGCCTCGGCCACGCCAAAGCTGGAGGTGATCCTGATCTCGGGGTGCCCCGGAATCGTGGCGTTCTCGATCGCGATGCGCACGCGCTCGGCGACATCTGCCGCGCGCTGGGCGTCGGCATTGGCAACCAGAATGGCGAATTCCTCGCCACCGACGCGGCCAAAACTGTCCTCGACGCGCAATTCGCGCAAAACGGTCCGGGCCACGGTTTTCAACACCGCATCGCCGGCGGCATGGCCCCAGGTGTCATTGACGCGCTTGAAGTGGTCCAGATCGAACAGAATCAGCGACGCGGTGCCTTGCGCGCGGGTACGGGCGGCAAAGGTCTTGCGCAGCGTGTCCGAGAAGGCGCGGCGGGTCATGGCCCCGGTCAGCACATCGCGGCTGGCCTCGGACCACAGTTCAACCTGATCGACCACCAGTTTGGCAAACCCTTCCAGCAATTGACAGTCGCGGTCGCTGAAGTCGCGCTCGACGGTGTCGAGAATGCGCAGCGAGCCGATGACCTCGTCATGGTTGATCAGCGGGATTTCAAGAAATGAGCGATACACGCCGCGTTCGGCATTGGCCGGTGCGCCATGCAGCGCGACGGCCACCGAGGGCACATGGAACACGGTCTTGATCAGGTCCGTCACGGCATCGAATTGAGCAGGGGCAGGCAGGGCCGCCTGAACCGGGGTATGGAGCATGGAATTGGCCTCTGCCGCGGGAACGGCGTCAATGTCGTGGGATGTAAATGTGACGCGGGCGTTCATTGGGACTTCCTTCGCGGTTAACGCGTGATGACCCTTTGTGGTCTGTGAATGCGTCGCGGATTTGTGCGACCTGAGGCGAAAGGAAGGTTAATTCTGGATTAACCAAGGCAGAACAGGGTTAACCGCCGCATTTGCGCCGCATTTGGCCGGTGTCAGAAGGCTTTCATTGACCCCGGCACGCAATTGCGTTAGTCGGCGCAATCGGCCCCATTCCTGATCGATTGGGCAACGGTACAGATGCCAGGGCGCGAAGATGGGCGTCCTATATTGGAATTGCGGCCCGATGCCGCAACATACGGACACACATGACCAAATTTACTGATCTCTCGCTGGACCCCAAGGTCCTCAAAGCCGTTGTCGAAGCTGGCTACGAAACGCCGACTCCCATTCAAGCCCAAGCCATCCCCGAGGCCCTTGCCGGTCGTGATGTGCTGGGAATCGCGCAAACCGGAACCGGCAAGACCGCGTCCTTTGTGCTGCCCTTGATCACGCGCCTGTCGCGGGGCCGGGCGCGGGCACGGATGCCGCGCAGCCTCGTGTTGGCGCCGACCCGCGAATTGGCCGCGCAGGTGGCCGAGAATTTCGACACCTACGCCAAATATACCAAACTGACCAAGGCCCTGTTGATCGGTGGCGTCAGTTTTGGTGAGCAAGACAAGCTGATCGACCGCGGCGTCGATGTTCTGATCGCCACGCCGGGCCGCCTGCTGGACCATTTCGAGCGCGGCAAGCTGCTGTTGACCGGCGTTGAGGTGATGGTTGTCGATGAGGCCGACCGCATGCTGGACATGGGGTTCATTCCGGATATCGAGCGCATCTTCCAGATGACGCCCTTCACCCGCCAGACGCTGTTTTTCTCGGCGACGATGGCGCCGGAAATCGAGCGCATCACCAACACCTTCCTGTCGAACCCGGTGCGTGTGGAAGTCGCGCGGCAGGCGACGACGGCGGAGACCATCACCCAGTTGCTGATCGAGATGAAGCCCAGCCGCCGGGATCGCTCGTTCAGCGAAAAGCGCAATGTCCTGCGCGATCTGATCAACGCCGAAGGTGACAGCTGCACCAACGCGATCATCTTCTGCAATCGCAAGATTGATGTGGATGTCGTGGCAAAATCTCTGAAAAAGCACGGTTTCGATGCGTCGCCGATTCATGGCGATCTGGACCAATCGGTGCGCACGCGCACGCTCGATGGTTTCCGCGAAGGCACTGTGCGTTTGCTGGTGGCGTCGGATGTGGCGGCACGGGGGCTGGATATTCCGGCGGTGAGCCATGTGTTCAACTTCGATGTGCCCAGCCATGCCGAGGATTATGTCCACCGCATTGGCCGCACCGGCCGGGCGGGGCGTCTGGGCAAGGCGTTTACCATTGCGACACCGTCGGACGACAAATATGTCGCGGCGATCGAGGCGTTGCTGCAAAAGCAATTGCCGCGTGGCGTTGCACCCGGCGCGGCAGAGTCGCCGCGTGCCGAGGTGTCGGATGCAGTGCCCGAGGAAAAGCCTGTGCGCAAACGCGCCAGCCGCAGTCGCAAGACCGAGCGTGTCGAAAGCGAAAAGCCCGTTGCGGTCAAGGCCGTCGAGGCCGTCGCCGCGCAACCCGTCGCCGCGCAACCTGTCGCCGCGCCAGAAGCCGTTGCGGCAGTGCCAGCACCGGATCACCGGCGTTCTGATCGTCGCACCGAGGCCCGCACCGAGGCCCGCGACAACAACGCCCGCGACAACATTGGGCGCGACAACAACCGGGGCCGTGGCCGCCGGGATCGTCAGCGCGATGAGCCGGTTGTCGGCATGGGTGACCATGTGCCCGATTTCTTGCTGCGCGATTTCCGGGCGTAAACCGACCAAGACCAACCATCAGGCCAAAAAAACAGGGGGTGCCAATTTGGCGCCCCCTTTTCTTTGGTGATGGCGGCGGGAAATGCCGCGCTCAGTAGCTGTATTCGTCGTAAATGCGGGTCAGATCGCCGTTCCAGTCGCCGTGATAGCGCGCCAGCAGCTCATCCGCCGGGGTTTGGCCGGTCTCGATGCTGTCGCGCAAGGCGTTGAGGAAGTGGGTTTCATCCGGGATCAAGCCACCCGAGCCGGGCCGTGCGCGGGCCTTGAGACCGGCGTCGGCGATGTTGACGACTTCGCGCGCCAGATCGAGCATCTTGACGCCGTGCGTCTCGGCTTGCAGCCCGTCGACGCTGGCGGCAACACGCAGCGCCTCGCGGGTTTCCAGATCCCAATCCTTGCACAGATCCCAGCAGGCATCGAGCGCGGTTTGGTCATACATCATGCCGACCCACAGGCCGGGCAGGGCGCACAGACGCCGCCACTGGCCACCATCGGCGCCGCGGGTTTCAAGGTATTTCTTGATGCGCGCTTCGGGGAAGATCGTGGTCAGGTGGTCGGCCCAATCGCTGAGCGTCGGCACTTCGCCGGGCAGGGCAGGCAATTTGCCCTGCATGAAATCGCGGAACGACTGGCCCAGGGCATTGATGTATTTGCCGTCGCGGTAGACGAAATACATCGGCACATCGAGCGCGTAATCGACGTATTGCTGGAAGCCGAAGCCTTCCTCGAAGACAAAGGGCAGCGTGCCGGTGCGCGCCGGGTCCAGATCACGCCAGATGCGCGAGCGCCAGGATTTATGGCCATTGGGCTTGCCGTCAAAGAACGGGGAATTGGCGAACAGCGCGGTCGCAACGGGTTGCAGGGCCAGGGCCACGCGCAGCTTCTGCACCATGTCGGCCTCGGACGCGAAGTCGAGGTTGACCTGAACCGTGCAGGTGCGGCGCATCATCTGCGTGCCGTGGGTGCCGACCTTTTGCATGTAGCTGTCCATCAGCTTGTAGCGGCCCTTGGGCATCAGCGGCATGTCGTCATGTGACCAGATCGGCGCGGCACCCAACCCGATGAACCCGACGCCAACCTCGTCGGCGATGGATTTCACCTCGCGCAGGTGCTCGTTCACCTCGTCGCAGGTCTGGTGGATGGTTTCCAAAGGCGCGCCCGACAGTTCCAGCTGACCGCCCGGCTCAAGGCTGACATTCGCGCCGTTCAGCGTCAGGCCGATCAGGTTGTCGCCCTCCATCACCGGCTGCCAGCCGTAGCGATCGCGCAGCCCTTCGAGGACGGCGACGATGGAGCGTTCCCCCAGATACGGCAGGGGACGTTGGCTGTCCTTGCAATAGCCGAATTTCTCGTGCTCGGTGCCGATGCGCCAATCGTCCTTGGGCTTGCAGCCCGACGCGAGGTATTCGGCGAGTTGATCGGGATGTTCAATCGGCCCGCCGCCGGACTGAGGAATGGACATATCATGGGCTCCGGGCAATGTGAGGATCAGTGTTCAGACCTGTCGCTCAGGGCGGCTCAAGTCAAGAGGGTGCGCGTGGTTCTTCGCCAGATGGTGTGTGCCCGAGCGGCGGGGTCTTGTGCAAGACTGCGCAAGAGCGACTCCATGTCCAGCCCCGGCAGCCGGGTGAAGGCGTCGAACAGGGCCTCGGCCCCGGTGGCGGCGCGAGGCACCACAAGGATTTGGCCATCCTCGGCCTCGATCAGCCAGAAACCGGTGTCGGCGCTGAGGCTGAGGGCGACAATCGAGTCGATGGCGGCAAATCCGCCGCCGCGCGGGCCGAAAAACCGGATTTCCCCCTCGACGACCTGCACCACGCCCGGCCCGGCGCCCTGGGTGTTGAACCGCGCGCGCTGAAGCGCGCTCCAGAGCAGCGCGAGGCCAAGCACAATGATCAGCCAGCCGAGCCACTGGACAAGCCCGTAACTGGTCAGCGCCCAGAATGCGCCCAAGGCGGTGATCGCCGCGGCAATCAGCGGCTCGCCCCAACGGCGCAGGGCGCGGCGGGCGGCGGGGCGAATGAAGTCAATCATGGGCGACGCATAGCATGGATCATCCCGTTGAGGCAGGCCCCGGAACCGCGCCGCGCGTCACGCTGAACCAACCCGAGGGCGCGGCGGCGTGCATCAGGTCACCGCCAATCGCCGTGCAGGCTCTGCCACAGGGTGAGCGCGGCCACGGCGGCGGTATCGGCGCGCAGGATGCGCGGGCCAAGGGCAAGGTGGCGGATGAAGGGCAGGGCGGCGAGGCGCGTGCGTTCCGAGGGCGAAAAGCCGCCCTCGGGGCCGATCAGGATGGCGGCGGGGGCGGGGGCCAGGTCGCAGGTGGTCTGACCTGTCAGCGCTTCGTTGGCCCACCATAACGCGCGCCCCTCGGGCCAGGCGGACAGCAGACGGGGCAAGGGTGTCAGGTCGGCGACCTCGGGGACAAAGGTGCCGCCCGATTGCTCGGCGGCCTCGATGGCGTGGGCTTGCAGCCGGTCGCGGCGGATGCGTTCGGCGTTGGTGAATTCGGTCTGCACCGGCACGATGCGCGAGACGCCCAGTTCCACGGCCTTCTCGACAATGAAATCGGTGCGCGTCTTCTTGATTGGCGCAAACACCATCCAGACGTCAGGCGGGTTGGCTTGCAGGGCGGTTGGAGCTTCGCAATCCAGAATGCCGCCGCGCTTGGCCAGCCGCACAATGCGCGCGCGCCACTCGCCCGCTGTGCCGTTGAACAGGGCAACCGCATCGCCGGGTGCCATGCGCATCACATTGCCAAGATAATGTGATTGGTCTTGCGACACCTCAACGTGTTGCCCTTCGGCCAGTGCTTGCTCTACATAGAGGCGCACCTTGGGGCGGTCGTCAGGTTTGGCGGCGGTTCGGGGTGGGTTCGTGGGCATGGAAACACTTGTATGACCGAGACAGGCCAAACACCAGAGGCCGAAACACAGACCTCGGGTCAAAAACCCGACGCCGCCGCGCCGACGGCGGAGGCGGGCCCTATTGCCGACCGTGTCCCCGATAACTGGGTCGATACCAAAGCGCCCGAGGATCTGCGGCCCTATCTGCGCCTGTCACGGGCGGATCGGCCGATCGGCACCTGGCTGCTGCTGCTGCCGTGTTGGTGGGGGGCGCTGCTGGGGGCATTGGCCAAGCCCGACGCGGCGGGGCTGAGCACGGTCTGGATCATGCTGGCCTGTGCGATAGGTGCGTTCCTGATGCGCGGTGCGGGCTGCACCTGGAATGACATCTCGGATCGTGACATCGACCCTCTGGTGGAGCGCACGCGCAACCGCCCGCTGGCCGCGGGGCAGGTGACGGTGCGCGAGGCGCTGATCTGGATGGGGGTGCAGATGATCGCCTCGTTCCTGCTGTTGCTGACCTTCAACGGCGCGGCAATCACGCTGGGCATTCTGGCGCTGCTGCCGGTGGCGATCTATCCCTTTGCCAAGCGATTCACCTGGTGGCCGCAGGTGTTCCTGGGGCTGGCGTTCAATTGGGGTGCGTTGCTGGCGTGGACGGCGCAAACCGGGTCGCTGGGGGTTCCGGCGGTCATCCTGTACCTTGCCGGGATCAGCTGGACGCTGTTTTACGACACCATCTATGCCCATCAGGACCGCGAGGATGACGCGCTGATCGGGGTGAAATCCACCGCACGGCTGTTTGGCGACAAGTCGGAATATTGGCTGCGCGGGTTCCTGATCACGTCGGTTGTGCTGATGTCGCTGGCGGTTATTTATGCGCTGGCCCCCCTGGCGAACCCGCTGACGCTGTCGCTCAGCCTCGCCGGGTGCTGGGCCTTTGGTGCGCATCTGAATTGGCAGCTTGGGCGGCTCAACATCAACGATTCGGCGGTGTGCTTGCGGTTGTTCCATTCGAACCGCGATGCCGGTTTGATCGTTGTGCTGATTTTCGCCGCCGCCTTGCTGGTGTGATTGCATCGCTTCGCGCATGGGTCTAGGTCATGGGCGCAACGGCAATCGCCTTGGATCGAATATGACCAATAAACCTCAGCTTGTCTCTATCGCGGCTTTCGTGCTGGCTCTTCTCTTGGCGCTGGTCACGGCACTGGTGCTGGTGAGCGTGATTGAACGGCGCACGATGTCATCGCTGAACGCGGCGTTCCAGACGGCCGGGTTGGATTGGGTCGAGGTGACGCCGGACGGGCTGGGGGTCAAGCTGACGGGCACCGCCGCCACCGAATCGCTGCGTATCCGGGCGCTCCGGGTCGCGGGCACGGTGATCGACACGTCGCGCGTCTCTGACGAGATCGAGGTGACGGTGCGCACCGCCGTCGTCGCCCCGGTGTTCCGGATTGAGTTGATGCGCGACCGACAGAACCTGTCGGTGATCGGATTGGTGCCGTTGACGACCGATGGCGACCCGATCCTTGAGCGCTTGCAAGACAGTGTCCGGGACGCGGATATCGCGGACATGTTGCAGACTGCGGATCATGCGGTGCCGGGAGGCTGGGTCGCCGCGGTGGATTTTGCCGTGCAGGCGGTGGCCTTGTTGGACGTGGGGCGGATTTCGGTGACGGCGGGGCGGATCGAGGTTGAAGCCCTTGTGCCAAGCCCCGAAGCGCGCACACGTCTGGAAACGCAACTGCGCGAGATCGCGCCAAGTGGGCAGGTGCTGAGCTTGCAATTGACCGCGCCGCGTCCGGTCGCCGCGCCGTTTCTGCTGCGGGTCGATACCGAACAGGGAGTCATGCGCGTCCGGGCATGCTCGGCCGATACCGAGGCCGCCCAGACCCGCATTCGCGCTGCGCTGACGGCTGCGGGCGTCGCCCAGCGAGTGACCTGCCCCTTGGCGCTGGGGGCACCCTCGCCGCGCTGGGGCGAGGCCGCGGCGGCGTCGATTGCGGCGCTGTCCGACCTGCAAGCCGGAAGTCTGACGATCTCGGACGGCGAGGTTGTGCTGAACGTGCCGCATACCGTGGCCAGTGCCGCGTTTGACCGGGCCGTGGGCGCGCTGGAAACCCAGTTGCCGCCCGCATTCTCGCTGGCGGCGCGGCGGCTTGATCCACCCGAAGCGGCGCAAAATGTCGATGAGGGGCGGCCCGAAATGCTGATGACCCTCACCGAAGACGGGCGCTTGACGCTTGCCGGACGATTGCCCGACACAAGAATTCGCGCCGCCGTCCAGGCCTTTGCCCGCGCGCGCTTTGGCGCGCAAGCGGTGACAATGGCGGCGCGGGTTGACGGAGATCTGCCACAAGGCTGGTCGATGCGCGTCCTGACCGCCCTCGATGCCCTTGCGGAAACCCATCACGGATCGGCACTGGTGCTGGAGGACCGGATTGAAATCGACGGTGTGTCCGGCAACCCGGATGTTTCGTCACAGGTGACGCAGGCCATTGTGCAAGGGTTGGGCGCTGACGCGGAATTCTCGGTCAATGTGGCCTATGACGAGGCCTATGATCCGGTCGCACAGGCCCCGACCCCGGACAATTGCGAGGCGCGCATTCATGCGATTTTGGCCGAAACCAAGATCACCTTTGATCCCGGCTCGGTTGCAATCAACACGGCAACGGGCCGCGTGCTGGACGATATCGCCGATGTGTTGCGCGAATGCGGTGAATTGCCGTTCGAGGTTGCCGGCTACACCGACAGCCAAGGCCGCGACGAGAGCAATCTGGGTCTGAGCCAGGCCCGCGCGTCGGCGGTGATCAACGCACTGTTGACGCGGCGTGTGCTGGTGTCGTCGATGGTGGCGCAGGGCTATGGCGCGGCAAACCCGATTGCCGATAACGCCACCGAAGCGGGCCGCGAGGCCAACCGGCGGATCGAATTCACCTTGATCCGGCCCGAGCCCGATCCGGAACCGCTGGACCCCGCGTTGGAGCTGGAGCTGGTGTTTGACATTCAAACCCCGACCGACTCGACCATACGGCCACGGGTACGCCCCGCAAGTCTGGCCGGGCCAGCGCCCGACGCGACGAACAACTAAGACGATGCGGCCCCAAAGAACCAAGTCACGCACGAACCGGAGACCCCTATGAACCGCACTGAATTTGTCGTTGTCACTGTGATCGTGTTGACCACGGCCTTTGCTCTGGGGTGGTTCGTGAACTGGCTGGTGCATCGTTTCACGCGTGTGACGCAAGCCGATCTTGGCGAATTGGAGCGCATGGCGCAGGCCCTGCATGAAGCCGAAGAAACGCGCGATCAGGCCATCAGCTATATTCAGCAGCTCGAGGAAGAAACGGAACGGCAAACCGCGCAACTGCAGGCCGAGTTGCGCGCCGCGATGGATGGGCTGCGCGAGGCGCGCCACCAGAATGAGTATCTGCAGTCGTTGCTCACGGCGCGGGAAACGTAAACACAACTCTGCGAGCAGACCTTGCTCTGGCGCCAGCGGGCGGGCAAAGTGCCCTGTATCGCATGACGATTGGGGCGTTTCGGATGATCATTGGATCTGTTGCACGGGCGATTGCGCGACCCACCTTGGTTGCGCTGCCATTCTTGCTGGGCGGTCTTTGTGCCCCCAGCCCCGCGTCTGGCCGGGCCCCTGACCGAGGCGGCCAGCGCCATCGAATTGCTGATCGCGCAAGGCCAGACCCGCGAGGCGGTTGACGCGGCGCGCGATTTCATGCGCGCGGTCACGGATCTGAGCGGATTTGGCGTTACCAACGCCCAGCTTATCGCCAGTCCGGCAACCGGGTTTGGCATCTTCGAACCCCGCGCGAGCAATGTGTATCGCATCGGTGACCCGGTTTACGCCTATGTCGAGGTCTACGGCTTCTCGCTGACCCCGCAGCCGAGTGGCGTCAACCAGATGCGCTTTGACGTGGCTTTCACGCTGGATTCACCGGATGGACGGCAAATGACCCCCGAGCTGATTCCGATGGGCGACATCCAACTGGAATCGTATCGAGAGCCGGTAGACGGATATTTCCATCTGACCTACCGCGTGACCGGGGCGGTTGGCGCATTTACGTTGCGCACATCGGTGACCGACCGCGAAAGCGGGCAACGGGCAGAGTTCACGTTGCCGGTGGTTTTCGAGGATGCACCCAGCGGACTTGCCCCATCGGTCGAAAAGTGATCACCAGCGTTTGAGCGCGTCCTCGTCCTCGTCTCGCGCGGCAACCCAGGCGGTGCCCTGTGCCGAGCGTTCTTTCTTCCAGAAGGGCGCGCGCGATTTCAGATAGTCCATCAGGAATTCCGCGGCGGCAAAGGCGTCTGCGCGGTGGCGTGCGGCGGTGGCGACCATCATGATCATCTCGCCCGGCGCCAGCGGGCCGAAGCGATGGATGATCAGCGCCTCGGACAAGGACCAGCGGGCGCGCGCCTGTGCCTCGATGTCGGCCAGCGCGCGTTCGGTCATGCCGGGGTAGTGCTCGATCTCCATGCCCAGAAGCGTGCCCTCATTGTCGCGCACGATCCCGCCAAAGGTGACGATTGCACCCGCGCCGTCGGATTGTGCGGCGAACCCGGAACACTCTGCGCCATAGTCAAACGCCTCGGCCTGCACACGGATCGCCATGTCTCAGCCGCCGGTCATGGGGGGGAAGAACGCCACCTCACGCACGCCTGCCAGGGGCGAGTCGAACGCGGATAATTCCTGATCCAGGGCCACGCGAACCGAGGCGAGGTCAGAGAACGCCAGCGCATAGCGTTCCTCGCGGCTGCGCAATTCGGCAACCAGATCCGCGACGGTCGCGGCGGTGGTGTCGACGGCTTCACGCGGGACGCCGATGCGTTCGCGCAGCCAGGCAAAATAGAGAACCGTAACAGTCATTCCGCAACGTCCTTGAGATAGGGCATGGCCTTTTTCAGATAGTCCCAGCCGGTGATCGCTGTCAAAGCCGCCGCAACCCAGATCAGCGCAAGGCCAAACAGCCAGACGGTTTCCCCGCCAAACGTGGCCAGGGAGAGCACGTTGAAATCCGCATCAAGTCCGGCGTTCGACATCTCCCGCATGAGCGAATGATTCCGGGCCAGCGCCTGTTCGCGCACATATTCCAGCCCCATCGCCGCAAAAAGCACCGAGATCGCCACCATCTGCGCGGTGGTTTTCCATTTCGCCAGCTTGGTCACCGCCAAGAGGCTTGATTTGCTTCCCAGAAATTCACGCAGCCCCGACACGAACACCTCGCGGAACAAGATCACCGTGGCGGGAATGATCAGCCACGGGTCCATGCCGGAAAACCCGGTGATGACCAGCAGCGCGATGACCACCATCGCCTTGTCGGCGATCGGGTCCAGCATCGCGCCAACCCGGCTTTCCTGCCGCCACAGCCGGGCGAGGTAGCCGTCGAAGAAATCGGTGACGGCGGCGCTGAGGAACAACACCAGGGCAAACCAGTCAGCCCAAGGCCGGGCGAAATACAAAAACATCACGGCCACCCCGGGGGCCGCGAGGAGGCGAATGAAAGTTAACGTGTTTGGTATATTCCACCGCATGGTGTCTATCTAATCCCAAAAGAGTATCGGTGGAAGGGGGCAAAGCCCGTCAGAGGTCTTACGCGGCGGCGCCGGGTTTCCGTCGCGGTGGGTGGGGCGGCGTGGGGATCAGCCTTCGCCGGCATTGAAGAAATCGTAGATCGTGCGGGCCATCGCCTCGGAAATACCGGCCACCGCCGTCAGATCCGCCAATCCGGCCCGCGTCACCGCCTTGGCCGAGCCGAAATGTGCCAGCAAGGCCCGTTTGCGCGAGGCCCCGACGCCGGGGATTTCATCCAGTGGCGTGCGGGTGCTGGCCTTGGCGCGGGCGGCGCGGTGGGTGCCGATGGCAAAGCGGTGCGCCTCGTCGCGCAGCCGTTGGATGAAATACAGAACCGGGTCATTATGGCGCAGCGCAAAGGGGGGCTGTCCGGTGCGATGAAATTCCTCGCGGCCCAGATCACGATCGACGCCTTTGGCAACACCGATGAACGGTACATCGTCGATGCCCAACGCCGCCAGCGCCTCGGCCACACTGGAGACCTGTCCAACCCCGCCGTCGATCAGCAGCAGGTCCGGCCAGGCCTCGGTCTCGCGCGTGGGGTCGTCGCGCAGCAGTCTTTCGAACCGCCGGGTGATGACCTCGCGCATCATGCCAAAGTCATCGCCCTGCGCCCCCGCGTCTGTCTTGATGGTGAATTTGCGGTACTGATTCTTGAGGAAACCCTCGGGTCCGGCGACGATCATCGCGCCAATGGCGTGGGCACCCTGAATGTGGCTGTTGTCGTAAACCTCAACCCGCTTTGGCGCCTCGTCAAGGCCAAAGGCCTCGGCCATGCCGGACAACAGGCGCGACTGCGCGGCGCTCTCGGACATCTTGCGCCCCAGCGATTCGCGGGCATTGCGCGTGGCGTTTTCGACCAGTTCCAGCTTTTCGCCGCGTTGAGGGACGCGCAGATCGACATTGCGCCCGGCGCGTGCCGACAAAAGCTCGCGCACCAGATCCTCGTTCTCGACCTCATGCGACAACAGGATCTGCCGGGGTGGCGGCTTGTCATCGTAGAACTGCGCCAGAAACGCCTCGAGGATCTCGCCCTCCTCGGCCCCGGAACCGGTGCGCGGGTAGAAATCGCGGTTGCCCCAGCTTTGATGCGCGCGGATGAAAAACACCTGAACGCAGGCCAGACCCTTTTCCAGATGCAGCGCGATCACGTCGGCTTCTTCGACCCCCTTGGGGTTGATGCCCTGCTGTTGCTGCACGGTGGTCAGCGCGCGAATGCGGTCGCGCAGCGCGGCGGCGCGCTCGAATTCCATCGTGTCCGAGGCGGCTTGCATCTGCTCGGCCAGCGCCGCTTGCACATGGGTCGTCTTGCCCGACAGGAACCGTTCGGCGTCTGATACCAGCCCGGAGTATTCCTCGGGCGTGACCAAGCCGACGCAGGGCGCGCAACACCGTTTGATTTGATAGAGCAAACAGGGCCGCGTGCGGTTGGCATAGATCGTATCGGTGCAAGATCGCAAAAGGAACACTTTCTGCAACTGGTTCAACGTGCGATTGACCGCACCCGAACTGGCGAAGGGTCCGAAATAACTGCCTTTTGTGCTGCGCTTGCCGCGATGCTTGCGGATCTGTGGATAGGCATGATTTTTGGCAATCAGGATATTGGGAAAACTTTTGTCATCGCGCAGCAGCACGTTGTAGACGGGCTTGAGCTGCTTGATCAGGTTCTGTTCCAGCAGCAGCGCTTCGGTCTCGGAGCGTGTGGTCAGGAACATCATTGCGCGGGTTTCGGAAATCATCCGGGCAATCCGCGCGGTGTGGCCGGTCGCGCGCGCGTAATTCGACACCCGCGCTTTCAGATTGCGGGCTTTGCCGACGTAGAGAACACGCGCTTCGTCATCCAGCATCCGATAAACGCCCGGCGACCCGTCGAGGGTTTTGACATAGGAAGCGATCAGGGCATGCCCTGTGAGTGCGGCAGGTTCAGACATGAGACGTATTTCGGGTGATTCTGGTGTGAGCTGCACTCTAGCGTGCACAAGATCAAGGGCAAAGCTTTCCACGGAACCTGTGGATAAGTCTGTGGATTGCCTATGGAGAGACAGAGATTTCCCTTGTTTCTAGCGGGGTTCATCGATCTGCCCAAAAAATAGGCGATTTTGCAGATCGTTGAAAATGCTTAACAAAATTCTTGGCATCATACAACTTCCTGAAAAGATTAAGCATTTCCTAACGCGAATGTGACACCCGAGCGTTCGGTGGACAACATGTCGCGTGTAATTGCCGCCGGGTCACTCAACCCCCAAGATGTCGGGGGTCCTCCATCCCAGATGCTGCCCGCCATCGACACACAACAATTGACCCGTCACGGCCGGCGCATCGAGGAAATATCCAAGCGCTGCGGTGATATCCGACGGATTTGCGCCGCGCTCCAGCACGGTATGGCGGCGCTGGCGGTTGAAATGTTCCGCACTCTGGCGGCTGCCCTGCAAGGTAGGCCCGGGGCCGATGGCATTGACCCGGATATCGGGAGCCAGCGCCTGCGCCGTGGTCTGGGTCATCGCCCACAGGCCCATCTTGGCGATGGTGTAGGTCATGAATTCCGGCGTCAGCTTGCGGACCCGTTGGTCAATCATGTTCACGATCAACCCGCTGGCGATGGGTTCTGCGTTCGCATCGACCCGCCCCTTGGGGGCCTGTGCCGCAAAGGCCTGCGTCAGGGTGAACGGCGCGCGCAGGTTGGATTCGATATGGCGGTCCCAGCTTGCGCGCGTCGCCGAGTGGATCGTGTCATACTCAAAGATCGAGGCGTTGTTGATCAGCACCGTCAGCGGCCCACCCAGCGCCTTGGCCGCCGCCGGGATCAGCGCCGCGGTTTGATCCTCGTGCAGCAAATCCGCGTGCAGCGTCACCGCCTGAACGCCCAGCGCCCGCGCCAATCCGGCGATCTCGTCGGCCTCGGGTTTGCTGCTCGCGTAATGCAGCGCGACGTCATAGCCGCGCGCGGCCAGAAACAGCGCCATGTCACGGCCAAGCCGCCGCCCGGCTCCGGTTATCAGTGCTTTGCCCGTCATCGTCGCCTCAGTGGAACAGTTGGATCACATAGAGCACATAGAGCGCGATCAGGCCAATGCCAGTCAGTCTGTTGATGCGGCGGCCGGTATACACAAAGACCCCCAGCAATGCCCCGGACCCGGCCATGACCCACAGGTCCAGCAGCAGCATTTCTTCGGGCACCGGGATGTCACCGATAAACGACGCGATACCGATGATGGCCAGCAGGTTGAACAGGTTGGAGCCAATCACGTTGCCCATGGCCACGCCTGCCTCGCGGCGCAACGCCGCCGCAACCGTGGTCGCCAGTTCGGGCAGCGACGTTCCCACGGCCACCAGCGTCAGGCCGATGACGGCCTCGCTGACACCCAGCGCGGTGGCGACATTCACCGCGCCATCGACCAGAAAATTCGCGCCGATGGGCAGGCCGATGATGCCACCCGCCAGATACAAGGCGATTTTCGTCCCTGAGATGCCAGGGTCGGCGCCTTCAAGATCGACCTCGCCGTCGTCGACCGACGCCGCGACATCGTTGCGGTGATTGCGGGCCCTTGCGTAGCTGTTCCACAGCATGAAGGCGAGGCCGAGCAGCAGCGCCACGCCATGCGGCCAGGAAAACGGCCCGAGGAACGCGAGCAGGATAAACCCGAAGGTCGCGACCATCATCATGATGTAATCATGCATCAAATCGCGCGACACGGGCACGGCTGCGATCAGGGCCGGCACACCCAGAACCAGCAGGATGTTGGCAATGTTCGAGCCGACGATATTGCCCAGCGCAAGTGCCGGGGCATTGCCCAACACGGCCTCGACCGAGACCAGAAGCTCGGGCGCGGATGTTCCAAAAGCAACAACCGTCAGGCCGACGATCAACGCCGGGACACCCAGACGCAGGCTGAGGTTCACAGCCCCTTTGACCAGCGCGTCACCGGCAAACACCAAGATAACCAGACCAACGGTGATCATTGCAAAGTCGAAAAACATCAACGATACCTGCAATCTGCCCGCGCGCAGGGCGCCGGATTGTTGGATAAGTTCACCCGCTTGCATTTTGGGCAACGCAGTTTGTCCAAGGCCTTGGGGCCGGACAGGATGTTGCGACTGCCGGGGCGCAGGACTTTTTGCACCATCGCCATGACGATGATGAAGAGCAAAAATAGAACAATGGCTCGTAACAGCATCCGCTCAGATCCCCAGCCGCGCCCAAAGCGCCGCCTCTTCTATACCCGCAAGCGCGTCCTGTGCCAGCGACAGGCCGAGCCGCGACATGACGCTGCGGCGCGGGCCGAAAACGCGGAATTTGACCTTTTTGCCATAGAGCCGTTTCAGGGTTGGCACGGCGTGGCCCAGATCATCGGCAAGCCCCAGACGCACCGCCTCGGCCCCCAGCCAGAAACGCCCGTCAAAAAGGTCACTCTCGGTGTTCAGTTTGCCGCCGCGCCGCGCCTTGACGTGGTCGATGAACACGCCGTGCATTTGCGCCAGCAAGGTGTTCAGCCGCTCGATGTCCTCGGGCTTTTCCGCTTGAAACGGATCCATCTGGCTTTTTGAGCGCCCGGCGGTATGAATGCGGCGCTCGATGCCCAGTTTGCCAATCGCGCCCTGCAAGCCGAATCCGGACGAGATCACGCCAATCGAGCCCACGATCGAGGCGGCATCGCAGCGGATATCATCGGCGGCGCTGGCGATCCAATAGCCACCCGAGGCTGCGGCGTCCTCGACAAAGGCATGTACTGGCGTGCGGGTTTCTTCGGCCAGGCGCCGGATGCGGGCACCGATCAGCGCGCTTTGCACGGGCGAACCGCCGGGGGAATTGATGATCAGCGCCACGGCCTTGGGCTTGCCGCTGCGGAACGCGCGTTCCAGCACCGGGGCCGTGGAGACATCCGAAAGCCGCCCCCGTGCATCGGCTGCGATCACCCCTTGCAGGCGAACAATGTTGACTCGGGGCGCGCGGCGAAGCAGTCGAGAGGCGAGCGAGGGCTGTTTTTCCATTCCCCCGATGTAGGTGAGTGCTGCCCCGCCAGCAAGGCCGCTGCCCCTGCTGGCCCTGAAAATACCCGCTGTAACGGCGTCAAACGCCCGGTTTGTGCGAAACCACGCGCCCCGCGTTTGGTTTATCCGTCAAGTCGGGGGTGACGCCTGCGTTTCTCGGTGGGCCGCACGCAGATCAACGATCAGTCGGTAAACCGCGCGGGCGTCCGGGATGCGGTGGAAGCCAATGGCTTTGCGCTGCGTCCGGGTGCGGCTGCGGCGACCCTGGCTGAAGCTGCTGCGGCTGCTGGTGTGATAGGTGCTGATTTCTTCGGCGAACATGACCGACCCCGGCGTGTCATCTTGCAGTGCCGGGGCGTCCATATCGTCGGTTCCATACCGTTTGAGGGTTCGGCGGCCCAAGACATCGCGCGCGATATAGGCGGCGCGGTCGGTCAGCGTGTACCAAGTGCGCCCGCGTTGGTAGGCGTCCCAGAAGATACGACCGACGACCATATACAAGCCGACCGCCAGAAACGGCAGGCCGAACAGCGGGAAGACTTTGAACACCGTGTCGATGCCGCCGCTGCCCTGGAACGAGGGTTGCCCGGCGGTCATGAACGTGGCTGCGGTGATCCAGAACAGCGCAAAACCGGCAAAGAACACGCCAAAGAGCGATTCGAATGAGAGCAGGTCTTTCCAGACGATGACGCTATCGGGGCGACCCTGCCAGAGGATGGTTTCGCCGTCGTCCAGGATTCCGTCCCAGCCGGATTGCGTGGTGCTCATGGGTGCCTCCTGCATCAAAATGCGCGGCAGTTTATCGGCGTCGCGGCGGGGTTCAAGATGGTTCGGGGCTGGCGCGCTATTGGGGCACGCCGATGTAAACCAACGCAAAAGCAAGCAGAACCATCGTGATCAGCGCCAATCCGGTGGCCGCATTCCGCCTGCGCACCTGCGTGCCGGGGGGTGCTGCCATGCGGGCATTGCGCTTTGGCACAACCCAGACGCGCGCGGTGGACCGATCACGCGGGGCCGGGTCGGTCATGCGCAGGGTGGCGACGGGTCGGATGGGCAGCGCGGGGGTCAGCGTGGCGGCGCGATCACCAAATGCATCGGACCAGATCAGGACCACCCAGCCGGCCTCGGCGCGCAGGGCTTTGGCGTTGTGGGCCAAATCGGCGGGCTTGAAGGCTGTCTGTGAGACGTAATCCAACAGATCCTTGTGGCCAAGGGTCGGCAGGTGGCGGACCGGAAACACCGCAATGAAATCAGGGTCGAGGGTGAGACCTGGCACCAGGGCGTGTGCGAATGGCGCGGAGAACCCGGACGCCCGGTCAAACGCCAGAAATGCGCCGATCTCGGCCTCGGGCAGATCAACGGCGAACACCCGCAAGACCCCGCGCTCGCCCGCCGCAACCGGGCTCATGCTGCCCGCGCCGCCCGCAGATTGCGCGCCAGAAGATCCATCGCCGCCATACGCACCGCAACGCCCATTTCCACCTGCTCCTGAATCACCGAGCGGTTGATGTCATCGGCAATCGTGCCGTCGATCTCGACGCCGCGATTCATCGGGCCGGGGTGCATGACGATGGCGTCGGGCTTGGCGTGGGCGAGTTTCTCGGCATCCAGCCCGTAGCGGTGGTAATATTCGCGCTCGGAGGGGATGAAACCGCCATCCATCCGCTCTTTTTGCAGCCGCAGCATCATCACCACATCGGCATCCTGCAACCCCTCGCGCATGTCGTCATAGACCTCGCAGCCGAACTCGGCCACGCCGGCGGGCATCAGGGTTGGCGGGCCGATCAGGCGCACGCGGTTTTCCATTTTTCCCAGCAATATCAAGTTGGAGCGCGCCACGCGGCTGTGCGCGATATCGCCACAGATCGCCACGGTCAGCCGGTGCAAACGGCCTTTCTTGCGGCGGATGGTCAGGGCGTCCAGCAAGGCTTGCGTCGGGTGCTCATGCTTGCCGTCACCCGCGTTCAGCACGGCGCAATTGACCTTTTCGGCCAGCAGGTTGACCGCACCCGAGGAGGGATGGCGCACGACCAGCAGATCGGGGTGCATGGCGTTCAGGGTCAGCGCGGTGTCGATCAGCGTCTCGCCCTTTTTCACGCTGGAGGATTGCATCGCCATGTTCATCACATCGGCCCCCAGACGCTTGCCCGCCAGTTCAAAGCTGGCCTGCGTGCGGGTGGAATTCTCGAAGAACATGTTGATTTGCGTCATGCCGCGCAGCACATCCGAGTGCTTGTGCTCGGAGCGGTTTTGCCCGGCGTAGACCTCGGCAAGATCAAGCAGGGTCGTGATCTCGGTCGGGTGAAGGGGCTCGATCCCCAGCAGATGGCGTTGCGTGAAACTCATCATGTCCCCCAATCACTGGCGCTGCCGGGGTATAGAAAGACCGCTGTTTGCGGTCAAGCGCGCTGGCGGGTGCACAACTCATTGGCGCGGCGCGTGGGATGCAGTAGGGTCAAGCACATGACGATAGCGATTGACTGGCATCTGGCCCGCGCCCTGTTGGAGTGGCAGGTCGAATTGGGCGTAACGGACGCGGTTCTGGCGGAACCGGTCGACCGTTTCGCGCGCGTCGAGGAACGGCTTGACGCCGAGGCACAGCGCGCCGCGCCGCAGGTGTCTGGCGCCAGAACGCCAGTGGCGGCGGCTCCTGATGACGGCCCGGATGCGGTGGCCGAGGCCACGCGACTTGCCCTTGCCGCCCAGGACTTGCCAGCATTGGCCGAGGCGCTGCAAGAGTTTCCCTATTGCGAGCTGCGGCGCGGGGCCAGGAATTGCGTGTTCTCGGATGGCAACCCCAACGCGCGGCTGATGATCATCGGCGAGGGGCCGGGCGCGGATGAGGACCGGCAAGGGCGTCCGTTTGTCGGCAAGGCCGGGCAGTTGCTGGACCAGATGTTCGCGGCGATCGGCCTGTCGCGCGGCAGCCCCGACCCGAACGCCTCGTTTTACGTCACCAACACCGTGCCCTGGCGCCCGCCCGCGAACCGAGAGCCAACGCCAGACGAATTGGCCATGTTGCGCCCATTCCTGCTGCGTCATATCGAACTGGCCGCGCCGGAGGTTCTGGTGCTGGTCGGCAATGTTGCTTGCGCGGCGCTGTTGGGGAAACGCGGGATCACCAAGCTGCGCGGACGGTGGACCACGGCGCAGGGGATCGCCGCGATGCCGATGATTCACCCTGCCAGCCTGTTGCGCAACCCCGAGGCCAAACGCGAGGCTTGGGCCGATTTGCTGGCCATCAAGGCGCGGTTGCAGGGCGGCGACCGTGACCCGCATTGACGCCGGGCCTGTACGGTGTTCAATCCTTGGCGGAATTTGGTGCCAAGGAAGGGAAACCCATGGGACGTATTGACGAGAGCAAACCGTTCATGCCGGTCCGGATCGCGGTGCTGACGGTGTCGGATTCGCGCAGTCTGGCCGAGGATCGCTCGGGTGATGTTCTGGTCGAGCGGTTGCAAAAGGCGGGGCATATCCTTGCTGGTCGCGCGATCATCCGCGACGCGCGGGATCAAATCGCCGCGCAACTGCGCAGCTGGACGCTGGACCCCGAGATCGACGTGATCCTGTCCACCGGCGGCACGGGTTTGACCGGGCGCGACGTGACCGTCGAGGCGCACCGCGATGTCTACGAAAAGGAAATCGAGGCGTTCGGCACGATTTTCACCATGGTTTCCATGCAGAAGATCGGCACATCGGCGGTGCAAAGCCGTGCGACGGGCGGCGTGGCAAATGGCACCTATTTGTTTGCGCTGCCGGGCAGTCCCGGGGCTTGCAAGGATGCGTGGGACGAAATTCTGGTCTGGCAACTCGACTATCGGCACGGCCCCTGCAATTTTGTCGAAATAATGCCGCGATTGGATGAACATTTGCGACGGAAATGATGGGGTGCTTCGTTTAATCCTTGCGCGGTCATCCAAACCGCCGACGCCAACGTATAGGGTTTGAACCTTGAAAGCTCAGTTATGCGATTTCTGACCCGCAGTCTTGTCGCCGTGTTTCTGGGCGCAATGGCGCTGGGCCTGTTGGCCTTGGCGGGCGGCATGGTGCGCGACACACTGGCCGAACGCGCCGCCCAAGAGGATCGGCCCCGCACGGTGCGCGAGCGCGTATTTACCGCCCGTGTCCTGACAATTCAGCCGGGCGAAGTGTCGCCGATCCTGTCAGCCTTTGGCGAGGTTGTCTCGCGGCGCACGCTGGAGTTGCGCGCCACGTCCTCGGGCCGGATCATCGAATTGGCGGAGGGGTTCGAGAATGGCGCAACGGTCGAAGCGGGTCAGGTTCTGATCCGGTTGAACCCGGCGGACGCGCAGGCCGCGCTGTCGTTGGTCGGCATTGATCTGGCGCGTGCGCAGGCCGAGTTGGAGGATGCAGAGCGCGCGCTGGAATTGTCGCGGCTGGATCGGGCCGAGGCTGCCGCTCAGGCCGAACTGCGCCAGCGCGCGTTCGAGCGTCGGCAAAGCCTGACGGAACGCGGCGTTGCCACCGAGGCCACCGTCGAGGAGGCGGAACTGGCCTTTGCCGCCGCGCGCGCCGCCGTCATCGCCCGGATGCAGGCCGAAGCGCAGGCCGAGGCGCGCTTTGCGCAGGCGCAGACCTCGCTGGATCGGCAGCGGATCAATCTGGCCGAGGCCGAGCGTCGCGTGGCAGAAACCGAAATCAGCGCGACCTTTGGCGGCGTACTCAGTGAGACGAGTGCCGTGGCGGGCGGTCATGTGAGCACCAACGAGCGCCTGGCGCAGGTGATCGACCCCGAGTCGCTGGAGGTCGCGTTTCGCCTCTCCACCGCGCAATATCTGCGCCTGTTGGACCCACAGGGCGCGTTGATCGCGGCGCCCGCGCAGATTGCGCTGGAGCTGGGCGGGTTGGAGATCACCTCGCCGGGGACCTTGAGCCGCGCCAGCCCCTCGGTCGGTGAGGGGCAGTCGGGGCGGCTGGTCTATGCCGTGATCGACGCGCCGCGCGGCTTCAGGCCGGGCGATTTTGTCACCGTGCGCACCGAAGAACCCGCGTTGCACGACGTCGCCCGCGTGCCCGCCGCGGCGGTTGAGGCGGGTGGTGGCGTGTTGGTATTGGCCGAGGATGACCGCTTGGAGGCGGCGACCGTCGAGGTCGTGCGCCGTCAGGGCGACAGCGTGTTGATCCGTGTGCCGCCCGCCTTGGTCGGCCGCGAGATCGTGGCGGCGCGCAATCCCTTGCTGGGCGCAGGGATCAAGGTGCGCCCGCAACGCGCCGAAGCCGCCGCGATTATCCCGCCAACCCCGGATCTGGTGCCCTTGGCACCCGAACAGCGCGCCGAGTTGATTGCCCGCGTCGAGGCCAACAACCGGATGCCTGCCGAGGTCAAGACCCGCATTCTGGCGCAGTTGAGCCAGGATCTTGTGCCCGCGCGCCTGCTGGAGCGCCTGTCGCAACCCGGCGGACGGCAGGGGGGATAAGCCATGGCCGGTGAGCATCTGTTGAAGGTCACGGCGTTCGGGGTTTTCCGCTATTTTACCCGCCACAAGACGGCCGCAAACCTTGTTCTGGTGCTGATGCTGGCGGCGGGGCTGGCCGCGATTCCGCGGATGCATGCGCAGTTTTTCCCCGATATCGTGATCGACAATGTCACCGTCACGGTGGCTTGGCCGGGGGCCGGGGCGACCGATGTCGACGCGGCCATTGTCAAGGTTCTGGAACCGGCGCTGATGGCGGTGGATGGGGTGGCGTCGACCTCGGCCTCGGCCTCGGAGGCGCGCGCGCGGATCACGCTGGAATTCGAGCCGGGCTGGGACACCGCGCAGGCCGCGTCGGATGTACAGGATG
Organism: Pararhodobacter sp.; assembly: GCF_034676545.1. Lineage (NCBI taxonomy): Bacteria > Pseudomonadati > Pseudomonadota > Alphaproteobacteria > Rhodobacterales > Paracoccaceae > Pararhodobacter > Pararhodobacter sp. The sequence continues at coordinate 3,650,006 of NZ_JAUCBZ010000015.1, read as the reverse complement.
CCCTGGACCTGATCAGTACCTTGCCCGAGGATGCCGAGGAGCCGGTGATCCGACGCTCAAGCTGGATGGACCGGGTGACGAATGTGGTCATCACGGGGCCGGTTGGCATCGAGCAATTGGCGCGGTTTACCGATGAATTCGTGGCCCGCCTGTTTGCCGAAGGGATCACGCGGACTTCGATTCAGGGGATCGCCTCGCCGCGGATTTCGGTCGAGGTGCCGTCGCTGCGCCTGGTGCAATACGACATCTCGATGGAGGAAATCGCCCGCGCGATCTCGAATTCGGTGGCGGCTGACCCGGCGGGCGATCTGGCGGGCGGTGCCCAGCGTGTCCGGACTGGCACAGAACGCCGCAGCCCCGATGAAATCGGCAGTATCATCCTGCGCTCTGGCAGCGATGGGACCACGTTGACGCTGGCCGATGTGGCAACGGTCAGGGCCGAGTCGATAGACCGGGACCGGGCCTATTTCGTCGGTGATCAACAGGCCATGGTGGTGCGGGTTGATCGCTCGTCAACCGGGGATGCGATTGGCATTCAAGCCGGCGTGCAAGCCGTCGCGGATGAGATGATGCTGTCACTGCCCGAAGGCGTGAGCGTCGACTTGGTCAACGCGCGCGCCGAGATGATTTCCGGGCGCTTGTCCTTGCTGATCAAGAACGGTTTGCAGGGGTTCGTGCTGGTTGTCCTGATCCTGTTCCTGTTCCTCAACGCGCGCACCGCGATCTGGGTCGCGGCGGGCATCCCGGTCAGCATGTTGGCGGCGGTTGCCTTCATGTATGTGACCGGCATGAGCCTGAACATGATTTCGCTGTTTGCGTTGATCATCACGCTGGGGATCGTGGTGGATGACGCGATTGTCGTGGGCGAACACGCGGATTACCGATACCGCGTGCTTGGCGAAAGCCCGGCCGAAGCCGCCGAAAACGCAGCCACGCGCATGGGCCTGCCGGTGTTCGCGGCGACACTGACCACGATTACCGCCTTTGCCGGGTTGATGATGATCGGCGGGCGGTTCGGTGACATGATCGCGGATATCCCGTGGACGGTGATCGCCGTGTTGGTCGCCTCGTTGATCGAATGCTTCCTGATCCTGCCGAACCACATGTTCCACGCGTTGAAAGGCTCGGCGCAAGAGCACTGGTATGACTGGCCGTCGCGCTTTGTGAACAAGGGGTTTGACTGGTTCCGCAAGACCCTGTTCCACCCGGCCATGTTGCTGGTGATCAAGGCGCGCTATGTGGTGCTGGCGGGCCTTGTGGTGCTGATGGCAACGCAGGTCACGGCCTTCCTGCGTGGCGATGTGATGTGGCGGTTTTTCGCGTCGCCCGAGCAAGGCACGCTGACCGCGAATTTCCTGATGGCGCCCGATGCCACGCGGGCCGATACGATCGCCATGATGCAGGAGTTGCAGCGCGCCTCGCATGATCTGGCGACGCGGCTTGAGGCCGAGCATGGCGTCTGGCCGATTTCCTCGATTGTGGCCGAGGTGGGGGGCAACTCCGGGCGCGGTCTGGCGGCGGCCGAGAACCGGGATACGGATCAACTGGGGTCGATGACCATTGATCTGATTGATGCCGACCTGCGTCCCTATTCCTCGTATGAATTCACCTCGATGCTGCAAGATTCGATTGGTGCGAATCCGCTGATGGAGGAGTTGAGCTTTCGCACCTTTGGCACGGGGCCGGGCGGCGATTCGCTGTCGGTTGATCTGTTTGGCGCGGATGCCGACACGCTGAAATCCGCCGCCGAGGCGCTCAAGGCGATCCTGGCGCGGTTCGGGCAGGTCACCGGGCTTGAAGATACGCTGGCCTATGACAAGGAAGAACTGGTTCTGGAACTGACGCCGCAGGGGCAGGCGCTGGGCTTTTCCACCGACACGCTGGCCCGCGAATTGCGCCAGCGGCTGAGCGGGATCGAGGCGGCGGTGTATCCTGATGGCGTGCGCTCGGCCGAGGTGCGCGTGGCGCTGCCGGAACACGAACGTGCCGCCGATTTTCTGGAGAACACGCTGTTGCGCAGTGCCAGCGGGCGCTATCTGCCGCTGGGCGATATTGTGCGGGTTGAAACCCGGCAGGGGTTCTCGTCGATCCAGCGCGAGGATGGCGTGCAATTGGTCACCGTCAGCGGCGTGCTGGACGAGGGCGATCCGGCCGCCGCGCGCGATGTCCTGACCCAGCTCGACGCGACGATCCTGCCGCAACTGGCCGAGGATTTCGGCATCACCTGGCGCTTGTCTGGCCTGTCCGAGCAAGAGGACGACTTTATGTCCGACGCGCTTCTGGGGGCGATCGCCTGCTTGATCGCGATCTATCTGATCCTGGCGTGGGTGTTTTCCAGTTGGTTCCGCCCCTTGGTGGTGATGTCGGTGATCCCCTTCGGCGTGATCGGCATGTTCTATGGCCACGCGCAATGGAATGTCCCGCTGTCGATGTTCTCGGTGGTCGGCCTGATCGGCATGGCCGGGATCATCATCAACGATTCCATTGTTCTGGTCTCGACCGTCGATCAATATTCCAAGGAACGCGGGCTGATCCCCTCGATTGCCGATGCCGCCTCGGACCGGCTGCGCCCGGTCTTGCTGACCACGGCGACCACGGTTCTGGGGTTGGGGCCGTTGCTGTTCGAGCGGTCGAATGATGCGCAATTCCTGCGGCCAACCGTGATCACCTTGGCCTATGGCCTCGGGTTCGGCATGGTTCTGGTGTTGCTGATCGTACCGTCGCTGCTGGCGGCGGGCCATGACCTGAGCCGGATGATGCGCTCGCTCAAGCGGGCGCTGTGGATGCCGGCGGGCCGGGTCGGGTTTGCGGTGCGATTGGTGCCGATCCTGGCCAGCGTGCTGGCGTTGGCGGCGTTTGCCCTGACGATGGGCTGGGCCTTGGTCACGGGGCAGGCGGGGCCGCTGACCGAATGGATCCTGCCGGGCAGCGAGGGCGCGTTGCTGCCCGCGCTTGGGGGGGTCGCGGCTTCGGTCGCGGTCGCGGTTCTGGTGGTTTGGGTGCTGGCGGGGGTGCTCGTCGCGCTCACCCGTGCGCCCGCGAAGCCGCCACCCTCACAGGTCTAGGGCAGGTCGCGGTGTCATCGGTTGATGGGCGTGGCCTTGCCGTGCAAAGGCTGCCGCACCCGGAAACGGGGGGCACCCAGAATTTCAGGAGACGCGGCGTGCCTTGGATCAGCCGCCAACGCAGCCTTGCGCGGTGATCATCCGGTCCTGGGTCAGAATGGTGAAGGTGACCTGCGCGCGGTTGATGCCGACGGCGCCTCGGTTGGGATCGCGCACACGCGCTTGTGCGACCAGATCGCCACCCTCGCGCCAGGTCCGGCTGTTCGAGACCCAATAGCCAGAGCCCGGCAATTCCATGATCAGCTCTTCATTCCGGCCCATCTGCGGCACCGTCGCGCGCAGCGTCAGATCGGCCCCGCGCGATTGCGGCTCCAGCCGGCAGGTCGCGCGGCTCAAACCCGTCCCGGTGGCGGATTCCGCGCCACGACCAAGCGCCGCCGTGATCCGGCGGTCCTGGTCGCCATCGCCCCGCAACGCGCCCCGCACCTGCAAATCGGCGGGCACGCAGGTATCGCGGCACACACCAATTTCCAGTTCACCGAGGATCGCCATGGGCCGATCCGGGTTCACGGGCGTGATGCGCAGAGGCAAAATCAGTTCATCTTGATAGCCGTAGCTTTGCAGCCCGTTCTGGCGGAACACCGTCGGGCGCGGCCAGATTGGCTCGATACTGGCGATGTTCTGCGATTGCGACCAGTCAAAGCGCGGCGCGATTCCCGCGTCGCCCGGTATGCGCCAATAGGTGTGCCAACCCGCATCCATGCGCAAATGCAACGCCGCCATGCGGGTGCCATCGGGGGCGCGCCAGCCCGGCAGGATCTCGGCCTGCACCACGGATTGCGAGAACAGCCCTTGTGCCGACAGCGGGCCGGAAAACGCCACCGTGGTGACAGGGCACAGGGCCATGAGCAGGGCAGTCGCAGTGGGGCGGGCGGCGGCAAGCGCGCGGAGATGAGGCGTGATCATGGCTCTGCCATAGCAGAAGTTCGCGCGGCGAAAAATCAAAACGGCGCGAGGACGCGAGGTGTGGCCTCTTGGCATTTGGCGCCCCTCAGGTCACAAATGTTTTTATGGGGCTTTGCGCAGCGGTTGGTATGATCGGATGCGGAGCGCCGAAATGGATGTGGAACAGGGCCATGACTTTTGATCTGACCGGAGAGTTGTTGATCTCGACCCCCACAATGCGCGACCCGCGTTTTGCCAACAGTGTCATTTTCATCTGCGCTCATAACGAGGAGGGGGCGTTTGGCCTGGTCCTCAACCGCCCGGTGCCGCGCCTGACAATGGCCGATGTGCTGGCGCAGATCGGCATCACGGATGAGGGCACCATCGGGCGCTTTCCCGTGCTGTCGGGCGGCCCGGTCGAAACCCAGCGCGGATTTGTCCTGCATTCGGGCAAGGTCGGGGATGATCCGTCGGGTCAATCGCTGCCCGGCGGGCTGGTGCTGAGCGCGTCAACGGATATCCTGAAGTCGATCAACATGGGCGAAGGCCCGGATAACTGGTTGCTGGCGCTGGGATATTCTGGCTGGGGGCCGGGTCAGCTGGAGCAGGAGATCGGGCAGAATGCCTGGCTGACCTGTGCCGTGCCGCCGGGGCTGCTGTTTGACCGCGAGCCCGGCGAGCACCAGTGGCGAGAGGCGCTGAAATCCATGGGCGTTGATCCGCTAAGCCTGTCGGCGGTGGCCGGGCGCGCGTAGTTGCCGGTCACTCCGGATTTGGCAGGGCCTCGGTGATCTCGCGCAGCTCATTCAGCAGATCCAGCAACGTCTGCATCTTGTCTTCGCCAAAGGCCTGGTCAATCTCGCGCCGCGTGTCCTCGGACTGCACGACCAGATCATCGAACAGCGCCTTGCCCGGCTCGGTCAGCTTGACCATATGCCGCCGTGCATCTGAGCACGGCACCTGCAAGATCAACCCACGCTCGGCCAGCGCGCGCAAGATCCGCGTCAACGAGGGCGGCAAGATGACGCAGCGCTGGCACAAGGTTCCGGCATCCAACGGCTCGCCATCAGCCAGTGCCCGCAACACCCGCCACTGCGGCAAGGTCAGGGACTCGGCGTCGGCATAGCGCTTGAAGCGCCGCATCGTCGATTCGCGCGCCCTGAGCAGCGCCACGGTCAGCGAGCGTTCATAATATTCGCGACCCGACGGGATCGGATCAGAGGGCTGAGACAGTGTATCGGCGGCGTGTGTTTTCATACGGTAATAGTCATGAGGGACAGGAAGAACGCAAGAGGAAAAATGCCTTACGTTTGCCGGTGCCCGATGGCGACACGTTGAACCGGATCCCGACAAGTTGTTCGCTTTGGCGCGCAGCATTAGTTTTAGGGAGACTTCCGAAAACGTGTTACCTTGGGAATACAAGTGCGGGAGGAGCGCATGACGACATCAGACAGAGCCACGCAGGCACCGATGAAAAAGGTGACCTATACCGTGACGCTCAAACGGCCGGATGGCAGCATCGTGCCCGATTTCACGATCCGTGTCCCGCCTTGGAAAAAGGGCGGCGACCCGGTTTTGAAGGAAACACCGCTGCAAGCCGGACCGGATGGCCAACCCCTTGAATTTGATTGTCCACACAGGTCCTATGGAGGGGATTCACCGCGCCTCGTCCTGTGCGGCCCGGCAGACCCGGCGCGTCCGGACATCAAGAATTACCAGCATGAAATCTACCTCTTTCGACGCACCGGCGGCGCAATTGATTTCATCCTGCCCCCCTGTCCGACGGCGGATCTGTATGACGAGCTCTCCTTGTGTAATAAGCCAGTCGCCGCGGGCCCGGTGCAAGGCGGTGGCGAGGTGGATGAGATCGAACCGGACCCCCATCCCGAAGGCGAGCACGTTGACCCGTTGATGCAGACCGCGGGGACACAGGGCCAGCCTGATTTTACCAATAACCTGGTTCTGGATTGTCGGCTGATACACATCCTTGTTCGGGACTATGGCGGCAAAATTGTGCCCGGGTTTTCCGCGCAACTTCAGATTCACGACAGACCTTGGCTGACAAAATGCGCCCAGATCGACCCCGGGGATTCTCAGGGAAAGTCGTTCTTTGTGCGCATGACCAGCACGACGACATGGGCCAATCTCTACGAAAGCGCCACGGGAAAACAGGTCTCCAAAACGCCGGTGCATTTTTCATCGGATGGCAATGCCATGGTGACATTTGTCCTGACGCCCAAGGCGGCGGGCGAAGGGTCCGGTACAGCTGGAGGGGGAGTTGGCACTGGTAATGACCATGACCTGCCGCGCAGACCAAGCTATTACACCGAGACCATCAAGGCCCCCGACCAGATCCGGCATGATTTTGTCGATGGCACCTTTGTGGAAGTGAGAGACACGGTGTTTTTCGCCCATGAGCCCAATAACAAGAGGCTCTCAAGCCTTGCCGCGTCAATCCTGACGGAATGCACGGAATACGCAAAGGCCTGGGTCAGGCTCAACCACCCGGGTGCGCAAGCCATTCGGCTGTTGGCCTTCGAAAACTCCTCTGTCTACACGTTTCAAATCGGCCCCTGGGGCGGGGATTATCAGTGGTTGGCCTATCGCTGGACGAAAAAGGATGCTTTGGGCGCCTTGATAACCTTGCCACAGGTTCGCGTGGAAAATCTTGTCGTCGAGTGGTGGGCCTAGCCGCTTTACCGCAATTGCATCATTGGCTATACCCCCCCTCATGATGCACCCCTTCGCGATCATCATTCGAATTAGCAGCCCGGCGCTCTGATCCAGAGTTGCCGGGACAATGGCGTCTGGTGACCGGCGCCGCGTTTTGCTAATCCCTTTCCAAATCCTTGATGACCGGAGCTCACGCCATGTGTGCCGATACCCCTGACTACAAAGACACCCTGTTCCTGCCTGAAACCGATTTCCCGATGCGCGCGGGTCTGCCGCAGCGTGAGCCTGAGTGGCTGGCGCGCTGGGAAAAGATCGGCATCTATGACCGGTTGCGCGAAAAAGAGGGCCGCGCGCCGTTCATCCTGCACGATGGCCCGCCCTATGCGAACGGTCATCTGCATATCGGCCACGCGCTGAACAAGGTGCTCAAGGATTTCATCGTGCGCAGCCGGCAGATGCTGGGCTTTGACGCGCGTTATGTGCCGGGCTGGGATTGCCACGGTCTGCCGATCGAATGGAAGATCGAAGAGCAATACCGTGCCAAGGGGTTGGACAAGGACGACGTGGATATCGTCGCCTTCCGTCAGGAATGCCGCAAATTCGCCGAGGGCTGGGTCGATGTGCAGCGCGAGGAATTCAAGCGTCTGGGCGTGCAGGGCACCTGGGATGACCCCTATCTGACGATGAACTACCACGCCGAGGCGGTGATCGCCGAGGAGTTCCAGAAATTTCTGATGAACGGCTCGCTGTATCAAGGCTCGAAGCCGGTGATGTGGTCGCCGGTCGAGGAAACCGCGCTGGCCGAGGCCGAGGTCGAATATCACGACAAGGAAAGCTTTACGGTCTGGGTAAAATTCAAGGTGGTCGGCGATAGCGCCGCGGATCTGCTGGGCGCGCATGTGGTGATCTGGACCACGACGCCCTGGACCATGCCCTCCAACAAGGGGGTGGTCTATGGCGAGGGGATTTCTTACGGGCTTTACGAGGTGACCGGCACGCCCGAGCAATCCTGGGCCAACGTCGGCGACCGTTTCATCCTGTCGGACAAGCTGGCCGCCGGGGTTCTGACCAAGGCACGGCTTGAGGATGGGATGTGGCGGCGGGTTGGCGACGTGGACCCGGCGCAGATTGATGCCTTGGCGCACCCGCTGGCCGGGGCCGAGGGCGGCAATGGCGAATGGGACGACCTGCGCGATTTCCGCGCCGCTGATTTCGTCACCGATGACGAGGGCACCGGCTTTGTGCATTGCGCGCCCAGCCACGGCATGGAAGAATTCGAACTCTACCGTGACCTCGGGATGCTGGAGCAGGTCATCACCTATAACGTGATGCCGGACGGGCGTTTCCGCGACGATCTGCCGTTCTTTGGCGGCACGGCGATCCTGCGCGATGCGCCGAACAAGAAGAACAAGGCCAACCCGTGGGAGGGCGACGCGAACACCGCCGTGATCAACAAGCTGGTCGAGGTTGGCGGTCTGCTGGCGCGTGGCGTGCTGAAACACTCGTACCCGCATTCGTGGCGCTCCAAGGCGCCGGTGATCTTCCGCAACACGCCGCAGTGGTTCGTCGCCATCGACAAACCGCTGGATGACGGCATGGGCACCTATGGCGATACGGTCCGCACGCGGGCGCTGACCTCGATTGATCAGTTGGTGACATGGACGCCGCAGACCGGGCGCAACCGGCTGTATTCGATGATCGAGAACCGCCCCGACTGGGTGCTGTCCCGCCAGCGCGCCTGGGGCGTGCCGCTGACCTGTTTTGTCAAAAAGGGCGCGAAACCCACCGACCCGGACTTCCTGCTGCGCGATCCGGCGGTCAATGCGCGTATTTGTCAGGCATTCGAAGCCGAGGGCGCGGATGTCTGGTATGTGCAAGGATTCAAGGAACGCGTGCTGAAAGACCTGCATGATCCAGAGGTCTATGATCAGGTTTTTGACATTCTGGATGTGTGGTTCGACTCCGGCTCGACCCACGCCTTCGTGCTGCGCGACCGCGCGGACGGTGCGCCGGACGGTATCGCGGATGTGTATCTCGAGGGCACCGACCAGCACCGTGGCTGGTTCCATTCGTCGATGCTGCAAGCCTGTGGCACCAAGGGCCGCGCGCCGTATCGGGCGGTGGTGACGCATGGGTTTACGCTGGATGAAAAGGGCATGAAGATGTCCAAATCCATCGGCAACACCATCGTGCCCGAGGAAGTCGTCAAGCAATACGGTGCGGATATCCTGCGGCTCTGGGTGGCGCAGGTCGATTTCACCGCCGACCAGCGGATCGGGCCGGAAATCCTGAAAGGGGTGGCCGACAGCTATCGTCGCCTGCGCAATACGCTGCGCTATATGCTGGGCGCGTTGAGCGGGTTTGACCCGGCCAACACCATCCCGCGTGATCAGATGCCGGAACTGGAGCAACTGATCCTGCATCGTCTGGCCGAGTTGGACAGCGTCGTGCGCGCGGGTTACAAGGCTTATGATTTCCAGGGCGTGTTCCAGGCGCTTTTCACTTTTGCAACAACAGACCTGTCGGCTTTCTACTTTGACGTTCGCAAAGATGCACTTTACTGCGATCCGTCAGACTCCGTGCTGCGCCAATCCTGCCTGACGGTGATTGATGCGGTGTTCGAACGTCTGACAACTTGGCTGGCCCCGATCCTGCCCTTCACGATGGAGGACGTCTGGCTGTCGCGCTTCCCGTCCGAGGGGGACTCGGTGCATTTGCACGACTTTGTCGAGACCCCGGCCGCATGGCTCGACAAGGATCTGCACGCCCGGTCGATCAAGGTCCGCGCTGCACGCCGCGTCGTCACCGGTGCGCTGGAGGTCGAGCGCCGCGCCAAGACCATCGGCGCCAGTCTGGAGGCCTCGCCCGTGGTGCATCTGTCGCCCGACCTGGCGAAACTGATCACCGACCCGGCAACGTTTGCGACGCTGTGCATCACCTCGTCGCTGACCCTGACCACCGACCCGGCCCCGGCCGAGGCCTTCACGATGGACGATGTGCCGGGCGTCGCGGTGACCTTCCGCCACGCCGAGGGGGAGAAATGCCAACGCTGCTGGAAAATCCTGCCTGATGTCGGCACGCATAAACACGCAGCGACCTGCGCCCGGTGCAGCGACGCCTTGGGTTGAGGCGATGCCGTTGACACAGTAGTGACTGGGGGGCAGGGCAACTTGCCCCCCTTTGTATTGGACCCCCTATGCCCGCCCGCAGCTTCGACACACCGCTTGGCCCCGTCACCGTCCATGAGGCGGATGGCGCGATTGTCCGGCTGGATTGGGCGCGCGGCGCGGCCGATGACACACCAGTTTTGCGCGCGGCGGAAATCCAACTGACCGCGTATTTCGCCGGGGAACGCCGCCATTTTGACCTGCCGATCAGGATCAACGCCAGCGCCGCGCAACAGGCGGTTTGCGCCGCGATGCTGGCCATCCCGATGGGTGAAACCCGCACCTATGGCGATCTGGCACGGGTGTTGACCCTGAGCGCACAAGCGGTCGGGCAATTGTGCGGCGGTAATCCGATCCCGATCATCGTGCCCTGTCACCGCATTCTGGGGGCCAGCACACTGGGCGGGTTCTCGGCCCCCGGCGGCATCGAGGCCAAGGTCTGGCTGCTGCGCCACGAAAAAGCGGGCGGCGTGTTGATCTGAGGCCCCCTTGGCGGCGCGGGTAAACTGTGGTCTCTCACAGGAAACGCGCGACAGATGAGGTAGCGAGTGACCCTTACGGTATTTCTGGCGGTGATGCTCGCGGCGCTGCTGCATGCAAGCTGGAACGCCATCGTCAAAACCGGTCTCAGCAAGCAAACGTCGATGTTTCTGCTGTCATTCGGTCACGCGTTGTTGGGTATTTGTGTTGCCCTGTTCTACCCTTTGCCGGTGCCCGAGGCCTGGCCGTGGTTGCTGGCCTCTGGGTTGATCCACATGGCGTATCAGATGTTCCTCGCCTACGCCTATGAACAGGGCGACCTGAGCCGCGTCTATCCGATCGCGCGCGGGACTGCGCCGATGATTGTCTTGATCGTCAGCCTGTTGTTTCTGTCCGATACGCTGGACGGACACGAGGTCTGGGGCATTCTGGTGCTGGGCGCAGGCATTGCCGTGATGGCGCGCGGCGTGCTGACCAATGGCGAGTCGCGCCGCTTGCTGCCCTTCGCGCTGGGTTCGGCGGTGGCGACGGCGGGTTATACGCTGACCGATGGGCTGGGCGCGCGGGTCTCGGGCGAGCCGATAGCCTATGTGGCGTGGCTGATGATCCTGTCGGCGGTGTTTTTCACGCCTGCCGTGGTGGCCCTCAAGGGGCGGGCCGTGCTGCGGGCCAATGTGCGGGCCTGGGGGTTCGGCATGATCGCGGCGGCGGCCTCGTTCGGGGCCTATGCGATTGCGGTCTGGGCGATGACGCTGGCCCCCATCGCGCTGGTGGGCGCGCTGCGCGAAACCTCGATCCTGTTTGCGGTCTTGATGGGCTGGCTGTTCTTTGGCGAACGCATGGACCGGGCCAAAGCCATCGCGGCGCTGCTGATTGTCAGCGGCGTGATCCTGACGCGGGTCTAAAGCCGCTCTCGTGACAGGACCTGCTGCACGAACCCGGCGAGCAGCAAATAGAGGGAGGTGAGGATCAGGGCGATTGTCACGGGGCGTGGCTGGGCAAAGTCAAGCCATGCCGCCCATGTCGCCAGCCCAACCCACGCCAGCGCCACCGGCAGCGTAATCATCCGCCAACGCTGGGTGCGGACAGGGTGGACGAATTTGACCCGCAAGAACATGGTGATCGACAAGATCACCACCAGACCCAGAATCACCCAGAACTCGGGTCGTGCGGCGAAAATCACCACGGCAAACATGTTCCAACACCCCGGAAAACCGGAAAACGAGTTGTCCTTGGTCTTCATCCGCGTGTCGGCAAAATACAGGACGCTGCCAAAGGTGATGACAATCACGGCAATCCATCCCGCCCAGCCGGGCATCAGCCCGGAATTGAACAGCGCAAAGGCGGGGATGAACACATAGGTCAGATAGTCGATGATCAGGTCCAGAAGCACGCCGTCGATGATCGGAGCCTTTGTTTTCACGTCATATTTTCGCGCCATCGGCCCGTCGATCCCGTCCACCACAAAGGCGACGACGAGCCAGAGGAACATCAGGCTCCATTCGGCTTCGACGGCGGCCATCATGGCCAGCATGGAGAACACCGCGCCGGTGGCGGTGAACATATGGACGAAATACGCGCGGAATGTCTCTTGCATGGCGTCTTCTGACGCGAAAAAACACGCGAAGCAACACCAAGTTTTGGTCAGAACCGCGCAAAACGCAACAACCGCGGTTGGGGGCGGGTTGCGCAGGGGCATAGCCCGGGCGTGACGCTGGCCCAACCCTGAGCGACAGGCTGTAAGCAGATCAGGCGAGAGGCTAAAGGGCGCGGCTCGGCGGACGAGGGTTCGAAATCCGCGGTTACGGCGCGGTTTTCGCGCGGGGATGGGCGGTGCGGTAGACTTCCATCAAGCGGGCGGTGTCAACTGCGGTATAGACTTGCGTTGTAGAGAGATTGGCGTGGCCCAGCAGTTCCTGGATGGCGCGCAAATCGCCGCCGGCGACAGAAGATGCGTGGCAAAGGAGTGGCGCAGCGCGTGGGGCGTCGCGGTGGCCGGCAAGCCAAGCCGGTGGCGCACGTTTTCCATTGCGCGGGTGATCAGGCGCGGGTTCAACGGGCCGCCGCGCAGACCGCGAAACAACGGGCCGTCGGGGTCCATCGGCCAGGGGCAGAGCCGCAGATAGGTGCGGATGGCCTGCGCGGCGGCCGGGATGACCGGCACCAGACGCTCTTTGCCGCCCTTGCCCAGAATGCGCAGGCTGCTGTTCTCGGCGGTGGCGATTTCAGCGTCGCGCCCGGTCAGGCCCAGCGCCTCGGAGATCCGCAAGCCGCTGCCATAGAGCAACGTGGTCACGGCGACATCGCGCGCGCGGACCCAGGCCTCGGATTTGTCGTCGCTGATCGTTTCGGTGACGGTTCGGGCGGCGTCTTCGTCCAGCGGGCGGGGCAGGGGGCGTTGATGGCGCGGCGCGCGGGCTGACAGGATCGCGGTGGCGTCGAAATCATCGTGATGATCCGCGAGCCAACGCGAAAACCCCTTGAGCGCCGACAAGGCCCGCGCCAGCGACCGGGCACCACGCCCGCGCGCCCGCGCCGAGGCCATCCACGCGCGCATGTCGCGGGTGCCGACCTCGCGCAGTTGCTGGAGACCCGCGGCACCGCCGTGATGATGGGCGATAAAATCGAGAAATTCCGCCACATCCGCGCGATAGGCATCAATCGTGTGCCGCGAGGCTTCGTTCAGCGCCGCGAGGTGATCGAGCCACAGGCCCAGCGCATCGCGCAGCGCCGGGCTTATCGCCAGACCTCCGGTGCGCACATCAGAGGGCGCCGGGCCGGTCATGCCAGCCAGCGGCGCAGGACTCGTTCGAAGGTGCCGGTGAAAAAGCCGATCAAATCAGTGCCTTGGCCGGGCTTGAAACGGTGCGGGTCTTCGGCCCCCATGGCCAACATGCCCGGCAATCGACCCTTGCCCATATCAAGGCGCATCAGGGCCTCGGAGCGCAGATCAGCGCCGATGTCGCCGTAAGGACCGCTGGCCGGCGGTACACCTTGGCGCAGCACGATGGGGCGCGGCGGCGCGGCGCGACCGGCGCTCATGTACTGTTCGACATAGCCGGGCGGCTTGACGCGCAGCACGGAATCCAGCGCCCCAAGGCTGCCGCCCTCGCCGTCGGGGCTTTCCAGAACCAGCCGCAGGCTATCGACGCGCAGGATTTCCGCGACCTCGCCGCCCAGCGTCAGCACAAAACTTTCGAACTTCTCGGCATCCAGCAGACGCAGCAGGGCGCGGTGAATCTGGTTGGTCGAGGACAGGTTTTCATAGGCGGCAGCGATCACGGCGCGGTGGGTTTCCTCCAGCCGATCCAGCCGGGATTCCAGCCGCTCCATCGCCATACCGCGCAGATCGACGACATTGCCGCCCATCGCCCGCTCGGATGTCAGCACCAAGGCGCGCATCAGCTCGGCATCGTCAAGCACAATGCCCGGATCAGCCAGCGCGCGCCGACGCCATTCATCCTGCGTTCCGGGTTCCTGTGCGGGTCCGGTCACTGCCATATCTGCCTCGATCTTGCTGCCGTTGCGCCGATCCTACACCAAGTCAGAGAATTTTCTGACCGGTTTTTTCCCAGTCCTTCATGAACTGTGCCAAGCCGGCATCGGTCAGCGGGTGCATCGCCAGTTTGCGGATCACCTCGGGCGGGGCGGTCATCACGTCCGAGCCAGCCAGCGCGGCCTGTGTGACATGGTTCACCGTGCGGATCGAGGCCGCCAGAATCTCGGTCTCGAAATCATAGTTGTCATAGATCTGGCGGATGTCGTGGATCAGGTCCATGCCATCGAGGTCGATATCATCCAGACGGCCGATGAACGGGCTGATGAAGGTGGCACCGGCCTTGGCGGCCAGCAGCGCCTGATTGGCGCTGAAACACAGCGTCACGTTGACCATTTTTCCTTCGCCGGTCAACACCTTGCAGGCTTTCAGCCCGTCCCAGGTCAACGGCAGCTTGACCGCGATATTCGAGGCGATCTCGGCCAGGCGGCGGCCCTCGTTGATCATCGCCTCGGCCTCGAGGGCGACGACTTCGGCCAACACGGGCCCCTCGACGATCGAGCAGATCTCGCGGGTGACTTCGATGATGTCGCGCCCCGATTTCAGGATCAGCGACGGGTTGGTCGTCACGCCATCCACCATGCCAAGATCATTCAGTTCGCGGATTGCGGTAACGTCTGCGGTATCGACAAAGAATTTCATCACGGTCTCTTGCGGTTGCGGAAGGGCTTTGCTCGGGTCATACCCTATTGCACACTCACCGGAAAGGCCCTTTGCCCGCATGGATGCCGCATCCTTCGCCTTTGCACCGGGTCAGCCGCTTGCCGTTCTGACCACGCAACCGCTGGATCGGTTGCTGGATTATCGTGCGCCCGAAGGCGGCGCGAGGATTGGCGATTTTGTCGAGGTGCCCTTGGGGCCGCGCAAGGTGCTGGGCGTGGTCTGGGGCGAGGCCGAGGGCGCGTTTCCAAAGCTGCGCACGGTGCTGCGGGTGCTCGATGTGCCACCCATGCGCGAGGAGTTGCGCAATTTTCTGCTGCGTGCCGCCGAGTATACGCTGACGCCCTTGTCGCTGATGCTGTTTCTGGCCACCCGTGCGCCGGGGCTGTTTCAGGGTCCGGCGATGATCCGCGTGTACCGCCCCGGCACCACGCCTACGCGCATGACCGAGGCCCGGCAGCGGGTGTTGGACGTGTTCGAGAATTTTGCAGGCGCGGCCTTGACCGTCGGCGAGATCACCCGCGCGGCCAGCGTGACCGGCAGTGTCGTGCATACGATGGCCGCGCAAGGCGCGTTGATCGAAGGTGAGGCGCCGAGGGATCAACCCTACCCGCGTCTCGACCCCTCGCGACCCAGCAAGGACCTGTCCGAGGATCAGGCCGCGGCGGCGCAGGTCTTGCAGGCCAGCGCAGGGGAGTTCGGCGTGACCTTGCTCAAGGGCGTTACCGGGTCGGGGAAAACCGAAGTGTACCTTGAGGCGGTCGCGGAATGTCTGCGCAAGGGGAGGCAGGCCCTGGTCCTGTTGCCGGAAATCGGCCTGACCGAGGGGTTTTTGGAGCGTGTCGAGGCCCGGTTTGGCGCGCGCCCCGGCGAGTGGCACTCGGGCGTCACGGTGACGGAGCGGCGGCGGCTATGGCGCATGGCCGGCGAGGGCGGCGTGCAACTGGTGGTCGGCGCGCGCTCGGCGTTGTTTTTGCCGTACCGTGATCTGGGGCTGATCGTTGTCGATGAGGAGCATGACAGCAGTTACAAACAAGAGGACGGCGTGCTGTACAACGCGCGCGACATGGCGGTGCTGCGGGCGTCCTTGGCGGGTGCGCAGGTTGTTTTGGCGTCGGCAACGCCCAGTCTGGAAACCTGGGTCAACGCGGGCACCGGCAAGTACAAGCGCCTTGATCTGCTGGCCCGGTTCGGCGTGGCGGAACTGCCCGATATGCGCGCCATCGACATGCGCGACGAGGTGGTGCCGCATGGGCGCTGGATCTCGCCGACGCTGAAGGCCGAAGTCGATGCGCGGATCGAGGCGGGTGAGCAGGCGCTGCTGTTCCTCAACCGGCGCGGCTATGCCCCGGTCACGATCTGCCGCGCCTGCGGGCATCAGATGCAATGCGAACACTGCGACGCGCGGTTGGTCGAGCATCGGTTCCTGAAGCGCCTGATGTGCCACCAATGCGGCGAAACCGCGCCGATCCCCACGGCTTGCCCCTCGTGCCAGAAAGAGGGCACGATGCACCCGGTCGGGCCGGGTGTCGAGCGCATGGAGGAGGAGGTGCGCGAGTTGTGGCCCGAGGCGCGGGTGGCGGTGCTGTCGTCCGATCTGTTCGGCTCGGCGCGCGCGCTCAAGGCGCAGATCGCGGCGATTGCGGCGGGGGCGGCGGATATCATCGTCGGCACGCAACTGGTGGCCAAGGGGCATAATTTTCCGCTGCTGACACTGGTTGGCGTGATCGACGCCGATCTGGGCCTGCAAGGCGGCGATCTGCGCGCCGCTGAACGGACCTTTCAGTTGATCCGGCAGGTGGCGGGTCGTGCCGGTCGCGCCGAGCGTCGCGGGCTGGCCTTGGTGCAGACGCATCAGCCCGATCACGCGGTGATCAAGGCGATCCTGTCGGGCGACGACGAAGGCTTCTGGCGCGCCGAGGCCGCCGAGCGTCAGGCGCTGGGCATGCCGCCGTTCGGGCGCTTGGCGGGGATCATCCTGTCGTCGCCAAATCTGGAGCAGGCGTTCGAGATCGGCAACGCGCTGGCTGCTCGCACCGAACCGTTGCATAAGATCGGTGCGCAGGTGTTCGGCCCGGCACCCGCGCCGATTGCGCGTGTCAGGGGGCGGCACCGGGTGCGCTTGTTGGTCAAGGCGGGCAAGGGCGCGCCGTTGCAACAGGCGATCCGCGCTTGGGTGGCGCAGGTCAAACTGCCCAATGATTTCCGGCTTTCGGTCGATATTGATCCGCAAAGCTTTTGGTAACCAGACAACGACTGTGAGAGGCTATGGAATGTGGGAAGATCGTTATAAATCCAGCGATGAGTATTTGTTTGGCCAAGCGCCCGCGCTGTTTCTGACCGAAAACCCCTGGGTTGTGATGCCCGGTGCGCGGGCTTTGTGCGTGGCGGATGGCGAGGGGCGCAACGCCGTGCATTTGGCCCGCGCCGGGATGCAGGTGACGGCCTTTGATATGGCCCCGACCGCGGTTGCGCGGGCGCAAGAGCTGGCGGCAAAGCATGGCGTGCGCATCGCAACACAGGTCTCGACGTGGGACGCTTGGGACTGGCGCCAGAGTTTTGACCTTGTGGCGGCGATCTTCGTTCAATTCATGCCGCCCGAAAAGCGTGTGCAACAGTTCCGCGATCTGGCGCAGGCGCTGCGCCCCGGCGGGCGTTTGCTGCTGCATGGCTACACGCCCGAGCAGATCAAACTGGGGACAGGCGGGCCGGGGTGCGCCGATAACCTCTATACCGAAGACCTGCTGCGGCAGTCTTTTCCCGGCTGGCACATCGAGCGATTGGCGGCCTATGAGCGCGAGGTTCAAGAAGGGCGTGCGCATTCCGGGCATTCTGCCTTGATTGATTTCGTGGCGCGCAAGCCCGAATAGCATGACCCGTCAGGGGGTCATGATGATGCAGGTGGTCGAGCCGGTGGCGTAAAGCTTGCCGTCCTCGACGCCGATGATCGTGGCCTCGGCCACCGCCGTCGAACGCCCGGCGTGTTGCACCCGCGCGGCGCATTCCACCACCGTGCCCGGCTTGAGCGCGCGGGTCAGATTTACCTTGTATTCCAACGTTGTGTAATGAGACCCCCGGGCCAGCGTGGTTGCCACTGCGCAGCCCAGGGCGCTGTCGAGGATCGTGCCATACCAGCCGCCATGCACGCCGCCCATCGGGTTCAAATGCGCAAACGCAGGTGCGCCGCGAAACGCCACCTGGCCCTTTGCGACGCTGTGGAGGTAAAACCCCATCAGCCCGGCAATCGGCGCGCCGGGCATGTCGCCGTTCTGGATCGCGGTCATCATCTCAAGCCCGGACATCGAGAGCAGGGTTTGCAGGTCGGGCAGGTCTTGTGGCGTTTGGGCGACGTATTGTTCGGGCACAGGGGCCTCCGTTTTATGCGGTTTCACCCGGCGAAAGTTTCGGCGCGCGCGTCTGCCAGCGCCTCGGGCAAGGCTTTGGCGAAGGCGTCGAGTTCGATGTCCGGGCCGACACTGACGCGAATGCAGCGGTCATGCGGCGCGACAAAGGGCATTCGGATGAACACGCCGCGCTTGACGATCCCCGCGAGGACGTGCCGCGCGAAATCGCCGTCCGCGCCGCAATCAATGGTCACGAAATTTGTGGCCGAGGACAGCGCCCGCAAGCCGTTATCGACGGCGATCTCGGCCAAGCGTTTGCGCGCCGCGGCGACTTGCGCCACGGTTTTCGCCAGATATTCAGTGTCCTGGAATGCGGCGACGGCGGCGATTTGCGCGGCACGGTTCATGCCGAAATGGTTGCGCACCTTGTCGAAGGCGGCAATCAGCGCGGGGGCGGCGATGGCATAGCCGACCCGCGCGCCCGCCAACCCGTAACCCTTGGAGAACGTGCGCATCCGAATGACGCGCGGATCATCGGCGTCAATCGGTGGCGCGGTGCCGTCAGGGGCGAATTCGACATAGGCCTCGTCAAGCACCAACAGCGTACCGTCGGGGACTTGGGCGATCATTTCCGCGATCACATCGGCCTTGTGCCAACTGCCCATCGGGTTGTCGGGGTTGGCGATATAGATCAGCTTTGCACCCACCTCGCGCGCCTTCTGAATCAGCGCGGCGGGGTCCTCGTGGTCGCCCAGATACGGCACTTTGTGCAGCACACCGCCATAGCCCGCGACGTGGAAATTGAACGTCGGATAGGCCCCGTCCGAGGTCACGACCGGGTCGCCCTGATCCACCACCAGCCGCACGAGATAGCCCAGCAAGCCGTCGATCCCTTCGCCGACGACGATATGGTCGGGCGTGATGCCAAGGCGTGCAGCAATCACCGCGCGCAGCCGATGGCTTTCGGGGTCGGCGTATTTCCATTGATCGGGGGCCGCAGCCTCCATCGCCGCGATGGCGCGGGGCGAGGGGCCAAAGCCGTTTTCATTGGCCCCCAGGCGGGCCTCGTAGGGTGCGCCGCGTCGGCGTTCCAGGGTTTCGGGGCCGACAAAAGGCACGGTCGCGGGCAAGCTGTCGATCAGCCGGGTATAGCGGGGGCCGGTCATTGCGCGGCCTCGTTCAGCCAGGACCAGATGCGTTGCGGGGTCAGCGGCATGTCGATGTGGCGCACGCCGCGATCCCACAGCGCATCAAGCGCGGCGTTGCTGATCGCCGCCAGCGACCCCACGGTTCCCGCCTCGCCGCAGCCCTTCATGCCGATCGGGTTGTTTTTCGACGGTGTCGGCTCGCTGAAAAAACGGACCATCGGCACATCCGAGGCGCGCGGCATGGCGTAATCCATGAAACTGCCGGTCAAAAGCTGGCCGTCGGCGTCGTACACCGTGTCCTCGATCACCGCCTGACCATATCCCTGCGCGACGCCGCCGTGGACCTGACCCTCGGCCAGCGTCGGGTGCAAAAGCGTACCGAAATCATCCACCGCCAAGTAGCGATCAAGGGTCAGTGCGCCGGTTTCGGGGTCGATCTCGATCTCGCACAGATGCGCGCCATTGGGAAACGAGCGGGCCGGCAGCTTGGCGCGTTTGTGGTGGGTCAGCAGGTCGGTGCGGCGGCGCGCGCGGGCCAGATCGGCGGCCTCGAGCAAGGTCAGCCGTTGGTTCGAGCCGGGGGCGGAAAAGATGCCGTCCTCAAAGACAAAGGGGGCGGCGTCGATCTCGGCCTCGAGGAAGGTGGCGAAATCCGCGACCATCTGCGCGGCGGTGGCGTGGGTGGCAAAGGTTTGCACGGTGACCGACCGCGAGCCGCCCGTTCCGCCACCGCGCGCGATGCGGTCGCTGTCGCCCTGTACCACGTCGATGGCGTCGAACGGCAGGCCGGTCAGGTCGGCAAGGTATTGCGTATACACGGTTTCATGGCCCTGACCGTTGGATTGTGTGCCAACCAACAAGGTGACGCGCCCATCCTCGGAAAAGTCGATGCCCGCGCCTTCTTCGTCCTCGCCCAGAATGGATTCAATATAATAGGCATATCCCAAACCGCGCAGCAGACCCTTGGCCGCGCTTTGGGCCTTGCGTGCGGCAAACCCGGCCACATCGCCCAACTCTTGCGCACGCGTTTGAACCCGCGCGAAATCGCCGACGTCATAGGTGACTTTCGAGGGCGTCGTGTAGGGGAAGCTGGCGGGCGGAATGAAATTTCTGGTGCGCAGATCGAAAGGCGAGACACCCAGTTCGCGCGCCGCCATATCCATTGTGCGTTCCAGCAAGGTGATCGCCTCGGGCCGACCGGCACCGCGATAGGCGTCAACCGGGGTGGTGTTTGTGTAGATGCCTTTGACATGCAGCAGGGCGCAGGGGATGTCGTAAACGCCGGTCAACACCTTGGAGAACAGTTCGGACTGGATTTGCTGGGCAAACTGCGAATTGTAGGCCCCAAGGTTTGACAGCGTGTTCACCCGGTAGGCCAGCAGGCGATTGTCGGCGTCAAAGGCCAGTTCGGCGGTGCTGGTCAGATCGCGCGCGGCGGTGTCGGATTGCATCGCCTCGCCACGATCTGACACCCATCCGACCGGGCGATTGAGCGCGCGCGCGGCATGGGCCACGGCAAAATGCTCGGGGTAGTTCATGCTTTTCATGCCGAACCCGCCGCCCACGTCGGGGGTCGTCACGCGCACATCGTCCTCGGCAAGGTTCAGCGTGCGGGCCAACTCGCGTTTGGCGTGCCACACGCCTTGGCTGTTGAAGGCGAAATGCAGGCGCTTGCCGTCCCACTCGGCATAGGCCGCGCGCGGTTCAAGGCTGGCCACCGCAACCCGGTTCTGGCGCACCGTCAAGGTGGTGACATGGGCGGCTTTGGCAAAGGCTGCGGTGACCGCCTCCTCGTCGCCCAGCATCCAGTCATAGGCCAGATTGCCCGGCGCATCGGCGTGGAGCGAAGGGCCGCCGACCGCCAAGTCCATCGACGGCGGCAGTTCGTCGTAATCCATGACAATAGCCTCGGCGGCATCGAGGGCCTGAGCGCGGGTCTCGGCGACGATCAGGGCCATTGGTTCGCCGACATAGCGGATCGTTGCATCGGCCAGCGCGAAACGATTGGGCGTGGCGCCTTTCTTGCCGCGTTGATCGCGCGCCGGGACAGACCACATCGGCGTGGTGACCTGGGCGGCAGTCAGATGCTCGGCGGTGAAAATGCCGACGACACCGGGCATCTCCTGTGCCTCGGCAATGTCGAGGCCGGTCAGCGTGGCATGCGCAACCGGCGCGCGCAGGAACACGGCATGCAGCGCATTTTCGGGCAGTTCATCCGCGATATAGCGCCCAGCGCCGGTCAGAAAGCGGAGGTCTTCGTGGCGCTTGACGCCCTGCGATTGTCCGAACGCGCGCATTGGGTATCCTCTTGTCAGTTCAGCGGGCAGGATAGCCGGACAGACCACAGGAGCAAGGGGTCAGGTGGTCCATTCGCGGGATTTCGGGGGCGCTCAGGCGTTCAGAAATCTCCCTGCCACCAGCCCCGCCCGGAGCGTGGATCGTGAAACACCGGGATCATTGACCCCAGCAGAGGCAGATCGTGTTCCGCCCACCACAAATGCAAACAGGGCGCAGGCCAGAAACAGCCAAAAGGGCAGGGCGGTGACAGAGGCGCGCACGTCAGTTTGGCATGGTCAAATCTGGTGCTTCGGGGGCTGCGTTTGACGGGGTGTCGCGCGGCGCTCAATTGCCGGCAAGTGAGCGTGCCGCGGCGTCAAGCGCACCGGACCCGTGCGGGATGTTGAGGGCTTTCATCGCCGTGTCCATCACGGCCAGCGCGCCCAGCGTCATATGTGCGTTCACATGACCCATATGCGCCAAGCGGAAAAATGCCCCGGCCTCGGGCGAATCCGGCTCGGCCATGCCCAGGCCTACGCCCAGCGTGACGCCTGCTTCATGCTCGCACCACTGCCGCAACCGCGTGCCGTCCTGACCTGACAGGCGCATCGCGGTGACCGAATGCCCGCGATGCGCCGGGTCCTTCATGTTCAGCGCAAACGCCCCCTCCTGGCCCCAAGCCTCGCCCGCCGACCAAACCGCGCGGGCAAGTCTGGCGTGCCGATTCCAGACGGCCTCGATGCCCTCGTCCATGATCATGCTGACGGCGGCCCGCAACCCGAGCAGATGGTGGGTCGGCGCGGTGCCATAGAAATGCATATAGAAATGATTGGCATCGACGCGCGGCAACCAATCCCAATAGGGGGTGCGCATATCGGCGGATTTCGAGACGTCGCGCGCCTTGTCCGAGAAAAACACCAGCCCCAGGCCCGGCGGGGTCATCAACCCTTTTTGGCTGGCGGCAACCATGACATCGACGCCCCAGTCATCCATGTGGAATTCGTCGCAGGCAAAGGAGGCGATGCAATCCACCATGAGCAAGCCCGGATGCCCCAGATCATCCATCAAGCGGCGCAGCGCGAGAACGTCGTTCTTGGCACTGGAGGCGGTATCGACATGGGTGATCAGGACGGCGCGCGCGTTGGGTTCGGCGCGCAGGGCTTGCTCGGCGCGGGCCATGTCGATGGGGGCGGATTTGCCGAAATCGGTGATCACCACGCGTACGCCCAACTGCCGGGCGTGCTCGGCCCAGCCATGCCCGAACCGACCCGTCGTCAGGACAATCGCCGTATCGTCCCGGCGAAACACGTTGGTGTTTGCGGCTTCCCATGCGGCGTGGCCGTTGCCGATATAGATCGCCGCATTGTGCTGCGTTCCGGCAATCGCCTTGAGGTCTGGCCAGAGGCTGGCGGTCACGTCCAGCAAGTTGCCCTCGTAGATATTCGGCGCGGCCTGGTGCATGGCGTTCAGCACGCGGTCGGGCATGACCGAGGGACCGGGGATCGCCAGATACCGGCGGCCGTTGGCGAGCGACATGGGGTAACTCCTGAACATGTGCAGATTTGAAAAAACCTTATGCGCGGGAAAACTGCGCGTCAATCAGTCGCGATGAATGCGCGCCGGGGACTGTGCAAACCGCTGCGTGCGGCCTATATCGAAGGGCATGGAGGCCATTATGTCAGACACCGTTCTTTCCCCCGAAACCCGCTGTGCGCCGATGCCGGGACGTGCGGTTTTGCGCGTTACGGGCGAGGACCGTCTGGCGTTCCTGCAAGGGCAGGTCACGCAAGATATCGACCGGGTGATCCGCGACGGCATCGCTTACGGTGCGATGTTGACGCCGCAGGGGAAATTGATTGCCGATTTCCTGATGGTCAAGGCGGATGATGCGGTTCTGGTCGATGTGGCCGAGGCACTTGCCGACGGCCTGTTGCAACGGCTCACCATGTTCAAGCTGCGCTCCAAGGTGGTGATCGCGCGCGAGGACATGCCGATCACTTGCGGTCTTGGCCCGGCGCCCGAGGGGGCACTGGCCGATCCGCGCGACCCTGCGCTGGGCTGGCGGCTTTACGGCGTGGCCGTGACGCAAGGCGCATCAATTGACTGGGCGGCGGTTCGGGTGGCGGCCTGCGTTCCCGAATCCGGGGCCGAGTTGCAACCGGGCAGCAGCTTTATTCTGGAGCTGGATTTCGAGCGTCTGAACGGCGTCGATTTCCGCAAAGGGTGCTACGTCGGCCAAGAGGTCACGGCGCGGATGCACCACAAGACCGAGCTGCGGCGCGGCTTGATGCAGGTGTCTGTGTCGTCGCCGGTGCCGCCCGGAACGGCGGTGCTCAATGCCGATGGCAAAGAGGTCGGCACGCTTTATACACAAGCCGACGGGCAGGGGTTGGCACTGTTGCGGGTGGATCGTCTGGACGGGGATTTGCACGCCGCCGAGGCTCGGATCACGGTGCAAACCCGTGCCTGAGCCCCGTCTGCTCAGACGTTCATCAACAGGTGCTCGCGCTCCCACGGGCTGATAACCGCTTGAAACTCGGTGTATTCATGGCGTTTCACGGCGGCATAGAGCGCTGCGAAATCGGCGCCCAGAACATCAATCAGCGCTTGATCCTCTTCGAAGGCGTCGATGGCCGCACCCAGCGTCAACGGCAGTTCGTCCTCGCCCATATAGGCGTTGATCTGGCATTCCGGACGCGGGTTTTTTTGCTCTTTCAAGCCCAGCAACCCGCAGGCCAGCGACGCGGCAAAGCCCAGATAGGGGTTGCAATCCATCCCCGCCAGACGGTTTTCAACGCGGCGCGCTTCGGGGCCCGAGATGGGAATGCGCAGCCCGGTGGTGCGGTTGTCGCGACCCCATTCCAGATTGATGGGCGCTGCAAAATCAGGGACATAGCGCCGGTAGCTGTTCACATAGGGGGCCAGCAGGGCAACCGCGCCCGGCAGGTGGTTTTGCATCCCCGCGATGAAATGCAAAAAGGCAGGGGTTTCTTCGCCATTGGCGTCCGAGAAGATGTTCTTGCCGGTTTTGATATCCACGATCGAGTGGTGGATATGCATCGCCGACCCCGGCTCACCCTCGATCGGTTTGGCCATGAAGGTGGCGTAACAATCATGGCGCAGCGCCGCCTCGCGGATCATCCGCTTGAAGAAAAAGATGTGGTCGGCCAGATCCACCGGGTCGCCATGCGCGAGGTTGATTTCCACCTGACCCGCGCCACCCTCTTGCAGGATGCCGTCGATTTCCAGACCCATCGCCTCGGCGAAATCATAGATATCGTCGATCACCTTGCCGTATTCATCGACCGCCGACATGGAATATGCCTGTTTCGCGGCCGCAACCCGGCCCGAGCGCCCCATCGGCGGCTGGATCGGCTGGTTGGGGTCGATGTTGCGGGCGACAAAGTAGAACTCCATTTCCGGCGCGACAACGGGTTTCAACCCTTCGGCGGCGTAGAGATCCAGCACCCGTTTCAACACGTTGCGCGGTGCGGTCGGGTGCGGCTCGCCCTTTTGGTTCAGCGCGTCATGGATGATTTGCAGCGTGATATCGGCGGTCCAGGGGGCGGCCGTCGCGGTCGAGAGGTCGGGCACCAGCGTCATGTCCGGCTCTTTGTATTCTTCCTCGCCGCCGGGGGCGTTTGCCCATTCGCCGGTGATCGTTTGCAGGAAAATCGAGGTTGGCAGGTAGAAATGCGTCTGTTTGTCAAACTTGAACGCGGGCATCGCCTTGCCGCGCGCCACGCCCGCGATATCGGGCAGGATGCACTCAATTTCGTCCAGCCGTCGCCCGGCGATATAGTCGCGGGCAGAGTCCGGAATTTTGCTTAACCAGGTATTACTCATGGGGAGACCCCTTTGTATGGTCGTCAGGCGTTGGCATGGGCCGCTTTCAGGAAGGATGCGATTTGGTCGGCGATGCGCTTGCCATCGACGGGCTGTTCGATCTGCGCGAGCGCCTTGTCGAGCAGCGGGTCCGGGACGACGCCACGCCCGCGTTGTTCGATCAACTTCTCGACAAATGGGTTGGCGAATTCGGGGTGCGGCTGCACGGACCAGCCCTTGTTGCCATAGGCCAGCGCGGCATGTTCGCAAAACGAAGTCGAGGCGATGGTGGTCGCGCCCGGGGGGGGCGTGACGACCTGATCCTGATGCCAGGCATTCAGCCGCACGGTATCGTCGCCAAACTTGTATTCGGTTGGCCCAACCGACCAACCGCCCGCGAATTTCTCGACCTTGCCGCCAAGCGCCTGAGCCATGATCTGATGGCCAAAGCAGATGCCCGCCACCGGAACATCGGCGTCAAAAGCGTCGCGGATAAACTGTTCCAGCGGCGCAATGAACGGATGATCCTCGTAGACGCCATGTTTCGAGCCGGTGATCACATAGCCGTCGCAGTCGCGCGGCGACTTTGGGAACTCCATGTCAACCACGCGGTAGGTTTCAAACGTGAAACCATGCCCAGCCAGCAAGGTTTCGAACATATCCGGGTAGTCGCCCGCCTCAATCAGAGCGTCGGGAGCGTAGCCGGTCTGTAGAATGCCGATTTTCATGTTTGCCTCAAACGGTATCGAGATAAAGATCGAGCACTTCTTCCGGCTCCAGTTCCTCCATGTAGCGGATTTCCTGACGCTTGGTGCGGACGAGGTTCTCAATCAGGCGTTTGGAGAAAATGCGCGCCATATCCGGGCTTGTCTCGAATGCGGTCACCGCATCGGGCCAGGTGATCGGCAGTTGCGGCAGATCGAGCGCATAGGCGTTGCCGGTGACTGGCGGCGGCGGGGTCAGCCCGTCTTCGATGCCCAGCAGCGCCGATCCCAGCACGCCCGCCATCATCAGATAGGGGTTGATATCGCCGCCTGCGACGCGGTGTTCGATACGGCGCGCGCGGCGGTTGCCCGACGGGATGCGCAGCGCCGAGGTGCGGTTTTCATAGGCCCAGCTGATGCCGCTGGGCGCATGGTTGCCGGGCACGAACCGTTCGTAGCTGTTGGCATGGGGGGCCAGCAACAGCATGGAGCCGGGCATGGCCCGTATGCAGCCCGCGACCGCGTTCAGCATGAGCGGTGATCCTTCGGCCGAGCCGTCATTGAACATGTTGTCGCCGTCGGCATCATTCATCGAGAAATGCATGTGCATCCCGTTGCCGGGCCACGAGTCATACGGTTTCGCCATGAAGCTGGCGGCAAATCCGTGTTTGCGGGCAATCCCGCGCACCAGAAGCTTGAACAGCCAGGTGTCGTCGGCGATTTTCAGCACGTTGTCGGAATGCAGCAGGTTGATCTCGAACTGGCCGATCCCGGCTTCGGAGATTGCCGTGTCGGCGTCGATGTCCATGGCTTCGCAGGCGTCATACAACTCGGTGAAGAACCGGTCGAAGGCATCCAACGCCCCCAGCGCCAGGGTATCGGCACCCGGACGGCGTTTGCCCGAGCGGGGCGACGGCGGCACGCGAAATTCGCGGCCCGAAATCGTCGATCAGATAAAACTCCAGCTCGGTCGCGCAGACCGGATACAGCCCGCGATCATGGAAGCGCTTGACCACACTGGCCAGCGCGTGACGCGGGTCGCCATCGAACGGGGTGCCATCGTCGTGGAACATCCACAGCGGCAACAGCGCGGTTGGCGCCTCGAGCCACGGCATCGGCAGAAACCCGCGATCCGTGGGCTTCAGCACGCCATCGGCATCGCCCGAGGCAAAGACCAGTGGGCTGTCCTCGATGTCTTCGCCCCAGATATCGAGGTTCATGACGGAATATGGAAAGCGCGTGCCTTCCTTGACCACTTTATCCGCAAAACGCACGGGAATACGCTTGCCACGGGCCTGACCGTTCAGGTCAGCGGCGGCAACACGGATGGTCTTGACGGTCGGGTGATGGCGCAGCCAATCACGCATAGGACACCTGAATGTTTGCGGCGTAGGACGCGTTTGCAACGCACGGCCACGCCTGAAAAAGTTACGAACGATCGTTGAGGCAATCGTCCGGGTCGTCGCCTCAGGCCGATTGCGTGGCGCTGAGGAATTGTTGAAGGCGCTCGGACTTCGGTGCGCCAAAGAGGTCGTCTGGCGGGCCCTGTTCCTCGATCAGACCTTGATGCAGGAAGATGACATGGTCCGAGACATCCGCCGCCATGCGCATGTCATGCGTGACGATTATCATTGTCCGGCCCTCATCGGCCAGCGCCTTGATGACGCGCACCACCTCTTGCTCCAGCTCTGGGTCCAGCGCTGAGGTGGGTTCATCGAACAAGATCGCGCGTGGCTCCATGCACAGGGCGCGAGCGATGGCGGCGCGCTGTTGTTGACCGCCTGACATTTGCGCCGGGTAGACGTCGGCCTTGTCGCCAATGCCCACCTTGTCCAGCAATTCACGCGCGCGCGCCTCGACCGCCGGGCGCTTTTGCTTCAGCGCGGTCAGTGGGGCTTCCATGACATTTTGCAACACCGTCATATGCGCCCACAGGTTGAAGTTCTGGAACACCATCGACAGGTTCGTGCGAATGCGCGCGACCTGCGCCCGGTCGGCGGGCTGCCGGTTCAGCCCGGTGCCTTTCCAGCGAACGGCCTCACCTTCAAAGAGGATCTCACCTTGCTGGCTGTCCTCCAACAGATTGCAGCACCGCAACAAGGTCGATTTCCCCGAACCCGACGACCCGATGAGCGAGATCACTTGCCCCGGATGCGCCACCACAGTCACGCCCTTGAGGACTTCAAGCGCACCATAGGCTTTGTGCAAGCCCTGAATTTCGATGACGGGGGCAAACGGGGCTGCCGACGGGCTGGAGGATGAGGTCACAAGGCTCTCGATAATTTTTTGATCATATTCGACAGTAGGACGCATCTTGCGCCAAATTGCAACGTCAGAGTCGCGTCGCGTCACGGCTTTGGCGCGCGCCGCGGTTTTGGCGCATGATGGCGATAGCGATGGGTCAGCGTCGGAGTCGTGATCCAGGCAAAGGCCACGCCGGTCACAAATCCACCCAAGTGGGTTTGCCATGCCAGCATCCCGCCGACCAGGAAATACAACGCCACGTTCATGACCACCAAGCCGATCAGCAAACGCCATACGGGTTCGAGGCTGGCACGCAAGGCACGCCGGCGTTGAAAATCCCAGTACATCGTTGTGCCAAAAAGACCAAACACCGCCCCCGATGCGCCCAGCATCGGCGCGTCAACGCTGGCAAGCAGTGCATAGGCCCCCGCGCCGCCCGCCGACGTGACAACAAACGCCAGGAGAAAGCCGCGTTGCCCCAGCCGGATTACGGTTTCGCGGCCCAAGTGCAACAACATCAACATGTTGAACAGCATGTGCATGAAGCCGCCATGCAAGAACGCATAGGTGATGAACATGGTGACGCGCTGGCCGGGGAAAAGCGGGGACCAATCGACCAGCAGCCGGGGCCAGAATGCGCCGTGGATGATGGCAAAGTTGCGCGGCCCGGAAAGCGACAGGAAAGGGGTGTCCAGCAGCGTGAAAAGCAATTCCAGCCCCGCGCAGATCGCCACGATCCACAACAGGACGGGCGCATGGCGCGGTGCGGGTGGGCGAAGAGGTGCGTTCATGGCACTGGAATGGCAGCGCTTGCGGGGCTTCGCAAGCCTGAACGCAACCTCAATACCCCGTCGCGCGCCAAACGACACCGAAGGTCGCCGCGATGATCTTTGCGTCGGTCTTCAGGCTGATGTGCTGGACATAGCGCAAGTCCAGGATTGCCCGCAGATCAAAGGATTCCTCGTTGCGGGCGGTAACCTGCCACAGCCCGGTGATTCCCGCCGCACCCCCAGATAAGCATGCGGGTTGCGGTACATCGGCAGTTGCTCGGGCAACATCGGGCGCGGTCCGACAAGGCTCATGTCACCGATCAGCACGTTGAAGATCTGCGGTAGTTCGTCCAGCGAGGTCTTGCGCAAAAGACGCCCCAGCGGCGTGATCCGGGGATCACGCTTGAGTTTCTGCGTGCTTTCCCATTCTTCGCGCAGGGCGGGATCGCGATCAAAACACAGCTCAAGTTGCGCGTCGGCCCCGCGCACCATCGAGCGCAGCTTGAACATGCGGAACCGGCGGCCATTCAGGCCCAGCCGTTCTTGCGTGTAAAACGGATTTCCGCTTTCGAGCCACAAGGCAACCGACAGCAGCACCAAGAGAGGCGCCGCCAGAATCAGGGCCGTTGCCGAGAGAATGATGTCGAACAGCCGCTTGCCAAAGAGCGCATAGCGGTCCTTGAGGCGCGGCAGCACCGTTGGCGGTGTCGCAAGCGCAATCGGGGTCGCTCCACGCGGGTGGGCGACCAGGAGCGGTTGGTCCCACACAGGTAGATCACCTATGGTGGGGAGCGGACCCAGATCGACACCAGTCAGATCCGGGAGAGCACGATAATGCAGAGTCATAGCAGCACCCCAGATGTTCCGGGATCGGCTAACACCCCCCCAGGTGCCGTACCGAACAAACTTATGCCATGTTTTAGCCTTGTTCGCGCCCAGAGAGAAACAAATTGAGCAAAGTTCAGGACAAATTGACGGTAAATTGTTTGTTTCCAAACTTGTAACACAAGAATAGGTGTCAATTTGCAGTGCATTTTGCGAAGATTAGGCGGATTGATATGGACTGTTGCGATTTGGGAAACAGTGGACTGTCAAAGGCGTCGTTGGTTCTGAAGTGATTAAACTCCCGTAGGTGGCGTAATGCCGTAGAATGCACGCTTGGATTGAGTGATTCCGAATCATCATGGCCCCGCATTGCGTCATAACTGCCCCGAAAGCGCCGCATGAATTTGGTATTCTTGTCAAAGTTGACCTATATCCCTGATGGAACAGAACTGTCCCTCTTTGCGCCGCAGGGGTAAGCAGACACAAAACAGGCTGAGTATGTCGCAGGCACTAGGCTATTATCTGGACCATTTCGGACTGCGCGAGCGGCCGTTTGCGCTGGCGCCAGACCCAGAGTTCATCTTCTGGTCGCCTGAGCATCGCGGGGCCTATGCGATGCTCGACTATGGCCTGAGCACGCGCGCGCCGATCACGTTGCTGACGGGCGAAATCGGCTCGGGGAAAACCACCCTGGTACATCATTTCATCGACGGGCTGGATGATGAGGTCACCATCGGGATGATTTCGAACGCGCGGCCCGGCGTGAATGACGTGCTGCGGCGGGTGTGTGCGGCATTGAGCCTCGACCTTGAAAAGGATCTGGACAGCTCCGACCTTTTTGCGGTGATCCAGACATTTCTGCTGGCGCAACACGCCATAGGCAAACGCGTTCTGCTGGTGATCGACGAGGCGCAAAACCTCAACCGCAACGCGTTGGAAGACCTGCGGATGCTGACCAACATCAATGCGGGCCGGGACGAGGTGCTGCAATTGCTGCTGGTCGGGCAGCCAGAATTGCGCACCACCGTGCGTCGCCCCGATCTTGTGCAATTCGCGCAACGCGTGGCGGCCAGCTATCACCTGCCGCGCCTCGATCCGGCGGGGACGGCGGGGTATATCGCCTCGCGTATTCGGCATGCGGGCGGCAATCCGGGCATTTTCAGCCGACAAGCTGCCGAGCTGATCTACGAGACCACGCAGGGCACGCCCCGATTGATCAATCAGCTTTGTGATCTGGCACTGACCTATGCGTTTGCAGCGGATCTCAAGATGGTGAAACGGGACGTGGTGCAGCAGGTCCTGAACGACGGCGTGTTTTTTGGCGCGGGCGGCTTTCCCGACGCATAATCGCGGCCAGACAGGGTGCAAACCGGGGCGCGGGCTTGACTTCGTGCCGCCTAACCTGTGTATCCGGGAAAATCCTTTTGTCCCTGCACGGAGTCCGTGATGCACGTTTATCGCAGCC
Organism: Pararhodobacter sp.; assembly: GCF_034676545.1. Taxonomy (NCBI): domain Bacteria; kingdom Pseudomonadati; phylum Pseudomonadota; class Alphaproteobacteria; order Rhodobacterales; family Paracoccaceae; genus Pararhodobacter; species Pararhodobacter sp. The sequence continues at coordinate 3,618,858 of NZ_JAUCBZ010000015.1, read as the reverse complement.
ATACTTGCGCCGACCTCAATCTTGCGCATGTCGGCGAGACCATTCGCCTTGCGGGCTGGGTCCACCGCGTCCGAGACCACGGCGGCGTGTTGTTCATCGACCTGCGCGACCATTACGGCATCACACAGATCCTGGCCGACAGCGACAGCCCGGCGTTCAAGGCGCTGGAAAAGGTCCGTGCCGAGTGGGTGATTTCCATCGACGGCACCGTCAAGGCGCGCGACGCGGCGCTGGTCAACAGCAAAATCCCGACCGGCGAGGTCGAGGTCTATATCCGCGAGATGCGCGTCTTGGGCGAATCCGCCGAATTGCCGCTGCCAGTGTTCGGCGAGCCGGATTACCCCGAAGAAACCCGCCTGACCTATCGCTTCCTCGACCTGCGCCGCGACACGCTGCACGAGAACATGATGCTGCGCTCGAACGTGGTGCGCTCGATCCGCAACCGGATGTGGGACGCGGGCTTCAACGAATTCCAGACGCCGATCATCACCGCCAGCAGCCCCGAGGGCGCGCGCGATTTCCTGGTGCCTTCGCGTCTGCACCCCGGCAAATTCTATGCCCTGCCGCAGGCCCCGCAGCAGTTCAAGCAGTTGATCATGGTGTCGGGCTTTGACAAATATTTCCAGATCGCGCCCTGTTTCCGCGACGAGGACCCGCGCGCCGACCGTTCCCCGACCGACTTTTACCAGCTGGACGTCGAGATGTCGTTTGTCGAGCAGCAGGACGTGTTCAACGCCGTGCAACCGGTCATTCAGGGCGTGTTCGAGGAATTCGGCGGCGGCAAGAAAGTCGATTCTGACTGGCCGTTGATTTCTTATGCGGATTCGCTGGCATGGTATGGCAGCGACAAGCCCGACCTGCGCAACCCGATCAAGATGCAGGTTGTCAGCGATCATTTCCGTGGGTCTGGCTTTGCGATCTTTGCCAAATTGCTGGAACAAGACGGCACCGAGATCCGCGCTATCCCCGCGCCGACCGGCGGCAGCCGCAAATTCTGCGACCGGATGAACGCCTTTGCCCAGGCGCAGGGCCTGCCGGGAATGGGGTATATCTTCTGGCGCAAGGGCGAGGATGGCACGATGGAGGCCGCCGGTCCGCTGGCCAAGAACATTGGACCCGAGCGCACCGAGGCGATCCGCGTGCAGTTGAACCTGGGCGAGGGGGATGCCGCCTTTTTCCTGGGCGGCAAGCCAGAAAATTTCGAGGCCGTCGCCGGTCGTGCGCGCAACGAAATCGGCACGGCGCTTGGCCTGAGTGAAACCGACACCTTCCGCTTTGCCTGGATCGTCGATTTCCCGCTGTACGAAAAAGACGACGACGGAAAAATCGACTTCTCGCACAACCCGTTCTCCATGCCGCAGGGCGGGATGGCGGCGTTGCAGGGTGATCCCTTGAAGGCGTTGGGCTATCAGTATGATCTTGCGTGCAACGGCTATGAACTGGTGTCGGGCGCGATCCGCAACCACAAGCCCGAGATCATGTATAAAGCGTTTGAACTGGCCGGCTATCCGGCGTCCGAGGTCGACAAGCGGTTCGGCGGCATGGTCAAGGCGTTCAAATACGGCGCGCCACCCCACGGCGGCTGTGCGGCGGGGATTGACCGGATCGTCATGCTGCTGGCCGATACCGCCAACATCCGCGAAGTCATCATGTTCCCGATGAACCAGCGCGCCGAAGACCTGATGATGAACGCGCCTTCGGACGCCAGCAACGAGCAGTTGCGCGAATTGCGGCTGCGGGTGTTGCCACCCGAGGCATAAGGTTTCGAGGGGGGGGGCGAGGGGGCTTCTCGCCCCCTCGCGCTCCCCTCGCCAAAGGGGGGCACGCCCCCCTCTGGACACCCCGTGAGTATTTCCGGCAAGATGATGTAGGGAGAGGGGCCGTATGGATCTTGGGGCTTGGACACCGCCGCAATTGCCGCCACGCGCGGTGATCCAAGGGCGATATGTGACGCTGGAGCCACTTGATCCGGGCCACCGTGACGATCTGTTCCGGGCGTATGCCGAGGATGCCGCGGGGGAGATGTGGCGCTATTTTGCCGACCGGGCCCTTTGCCGATGCGGCGAGTTATGGGGTGTGGCTGGATGCGGCGCGGTTGGTGTTTGATCCGTTGCATTTCGCCGTACGCATGGCTGATGGGCAGCTTGGCGGGACGTTGAGTTTGATGCGCATTGATCCCCGCGCGGGCAGTATCGAGACGGGCTGGTTGACCTTTGCCCCTCGATTGCAGCGCACGCGCGAGGCGACCGAGGCGGTGTATCGCATGATGGAATGGGCGTTTGAGGCGGGATATCGGCGGTTCGAGTGGAAATGCGACGCCGCCAACCTCCCGTCACGTCGCGCCGCACAGCGGTTCGGCTTCAGCTTTGAAGGTGTGTTTCGTCAAGCCGGAATTGTCAAAGGGCGCAATCGTGACACGGCGTGGTTTGCGGCGATTGACCGCGAATGGCCGGCGCTGAAATCGGCGTATGAAATCTGGCTGGACCCGGCGAATTTTGATGCAGCGGGTCGGCAGCGACAGAGCCTTGGCGCGTTGACCTCCGCGATCCGTGTCGCGGCCGACCCGGCACTGGGTTAGGCGCGGCGCATCGCGATCAGCCACAAGGCCAGGAGCCCCAGCGAGGCGATGCCGTTCCAGCTGGCCATCGACAGGCCGAACATCTCCCAGGCGACATCGGTGCAGCGCACGACCGGGGCGGCGAGGATCTGATTGAGCAGATCCTCGGGGCTGAGGCTGCTGATGTTGCCGCCGCCGGAACAGCTGTCCGGGCCCGCCCACCAGTGGCGCTCGACGCCCGTGTGATAGAGGCCGAGACCAGTCGACACCGCCATCGTCACGGCGCCCGCGGCCTTGACCCACGCCGTGGGCAGACCCAGCGCGATCAGGCCAAGCACAAAGGCGATGCCATGCGGCCAGCGTTGCCAGATGCACATCTCGCACGGGGCCAGACCCATGACATACTGAAAGAAAAACGCGCCGCCCAGCATCGCCGCAGAGCCGAGACCCGCCCAAAACGCCAAAGACAAGTCTTTCACAGGAACCTCACCGCGTAAAATCCACCCGCCAGTAGAACGACGAACAGGATGGTCATCAACCCCAAGCGACGCTCGATGAAGTCACGAATCGGTGCGCCGTAGCGATTCAAGAGCCAGGCGACCAAAAAGAACCGGCCCGCGCGGGCGATGATCGAGGTGATGATGAAAGTGCCCAGCGGCAGGCCCGTCCAGCCCGACATGATGGTGATCACTTTATACGGGAAGGGCGTGAGGCCGGCGATGAGGACGGGCCAGAAGTCGAAGCTGTTGAACCGGTCATTGAAGGCCAGGACCGCGTCTTCCTTGCCCAGGCTGGCCAGGATCGGTTGGCCGATTTGCTCAAAGGCCAGGGCGCCAATGGCGTAGCCCAGCAACCCGCCCAAGACCGACGCCACCGTGGCGACCGCCGCGATTCGAAACGCGCGGGTCGGTATGGCGACGATCATGGCGATCATCAACACATCCGGCGGAATTGGAAATACCGACGCCTCGATGAACGCCACGATGGCAAGCGCCCACATCGCCCGAGGATGTGCCGCCAAGGAGAGGGTCCAATCGTAGAGCGATCTGAGCATGATGGTTCCTGTTGCTGTTGGCGAGGGCTTGCCCGACGCCGATAAGCGCGTCAAGGCGTCTGCGGTGAAAGTCACCCGTTGACCGTGCCGCGTGACCGCGCTAAATCGCTGCTGTGCCCGAGTGGCGGAACGGTAGACGCAGAGGATTCAAAATCCTCCGCCTTTGCGGGTGTGTGAGTTCGAATCTCACCTCGGGCACCATTTTCCTCCGGATGTTCTGAAACACAGCCTGTTCGGCGCTTTGCGCGGGGATTGTCGCCAGCCAAGGCGCGGCCATGCGAGCGGATCACGGGCGTGCTGGTTGCCGAATCAACGGGTTTGATATGCCGCACCTCGCCGCCCGGCCAGACCGGGTTTGGACCTTGAATATTTGCCCTCTAACGTGGGGCAGCGCTGCCTGACGGCGCGATCGAATGTGGAGTGGCCGCGCGTCATCGGAGTCGTTGGGGTTCGCGGAAATGTGGTTTCGCGGCACGTGACCTGGACAGAACCAAGAGGGATGGTTTTGCAAAAATGCAGGCACCTTCTGGCACGAGGAAGTCGCGGGGAGCGCCATTCTGGTGCTGTCCGGGGGGCGATCATGGTGCGGCGCATTCGAAAAGATGCGCCTGCGACTCGCGAATCACTTTTGTTTCCAAAGTCGAAACAATTAGCGAGGCATGGCCGGGATTGATGCGTGATCGAACCTTTGGGCGCTCGAATGCAGGCGTTTTGCAAGAGTCACGGGAGTTTTATCTTTTGGTTCTTGTTTCGGAACAATGCACAGCGCCGTTCTCGGAAATCGTTAAGATTTCATGCAAAGGTGGCGGAAAACTGGCTTGGATTCGACGAAAATGCGGCGAAACTCGGGCAATCTGCGTTTCCTTATTGGAAACGCGGAGTGCTCAGGGTGAGTTCTGACGGTCTGTTTTGCGCGTGTGATTGTGATCTTGATCACGGATTTCTTTTTGTTTTCCAACGGAACTTGATATAGTGAACCAAGCCCTGAAAAGGGTTGCAGGCTATGGGGGTAGTCTGGGGGAATGCTGCCAGCTGTATTCCGGGGTGTTTGAATTGTGACCATATCGTGGCGCTTGCCGCGCGTCCGCCCCTGACTCATTAGCAGCTTTCAGCCGCCGCTGGAGTGATCCAAGGCAATATTATCGAGCGTCGTATTCGCGGCGCAGTCCTATTTTAACGATGGTCCGCTGTTGCGGAAGCCAGGAGAAACGCAAATGCCGCCAAGAGTGATAAACCCAGATGAAATAGAAGCCCAAGGTACTTCGGGAATCGTGGATGGCCTCGACACCGGTGAGGTGATGGGCGGCCTTTACACGGATGCCGATGGTGACCAGATCACCAACGATGGCTCGCACATCCTTGGCAACGGCGGCGACGACACCGTCTATGCCGGCTATGGAGACGATACCATCGACGGTGGCGAGGGTGCCGATGTTCTCTTTGCCGGTGAGGGTAATGATTCCGTTGCAGGTGGGATCGGCGACGATTCCGTTTGGGGCGATCAGGGTCAGGACACGCTCTGGGGCAACGAGGGCGACGACAAGCTTATTGGTGGCGCGGGCGATGATCTGATCACCGGTGGCGCGGGCGATGATGTCTTGGTCGGGGATCTCAATCCGGGCGATCGCGGCGGGATGGATCCGTCCGACCCAGCCGAGCCGGGTTTTGGCAATGATACGCTGGTGCTGGATGCCGGCAATGACGAAGCCTATGGCGGTTCGGGCGATGATGAATTCCGGATCTTTGACGGTTTCGGAAACCATACGATTGTCGGCGGTGAAACCGGCGAAACGGAGGGCGATACGCTCAATGCCGGCGCGCTGAGTGATGATGTTTCGGTGATCTATACCGGTGACGAATCCGGGACGATCACCGACGGCAGCGGGACCGCGAACTTTACCGAGATCGAGCGTTTGGACCTCGGGTCTGGCGATGACCGGGTCGAGATCCTGACCTCGACGTCCGGCACGGTGAATGGCTCGGACGGTTTTGACACGCTGGTTCTGCCCGATCCGCTGCCCGGTGAGACGCCACCGAATGTGACGATCACCAACACGATCGACAATGGTGACGGAACCTTTACCTATTCGGGCTACGTTGATTTCGACGACGGCTCGCGGATGGATTTCGAGAATTTCGAGGAAATCATCTGCTTCACGCCGGGGACCCTGATCGACACGTTGCGCGGCAAGGTGGCGGTGGAAACGCTGGTGCCGGGTGACAAGGTGCTGACCCGCGACCACGGCTATCAGTCGCTGGCCTGGGTCGGGCGGCGTGACCTGACGGCGGCCGAACTGGCGACCTGCCCGGCGGCCGGCACCGGTGCGGATTGCGGCGGGATCGCTGGGGGTGAACCTGCCCGAGCGTGATCTGATCGTCTCGCCCCGCCACCGGATGCTGGTGACGGGTGCCCGCGCGGAACTGATGTTCGGCGAGCGCGAAGTGCTGGTCACGGCGGCCGATCTGCTGGGTTTGCCGGGGGTCTCGCAAGAGGCGGTCGGCGATGTGAGCTATGTCCATGTGATGTGCGACGCGCATCAGATCATCCGCGCCGAAGGGTCCTGGACGGAGAGTTTCCAACCTGCGGCGGCGGTGCTGAATGCGCTGGACGCGGCAACCCGCGCGGAGTTGCTGGGGCTGTTCCCGGACCTGGGCAAGGACGGGTTTGCCCCGGCGCGGCCGGTGCTGAACGGGGCCGAGGCGAAGGTTCTGTTCGCGGCCTGACGGGTCACGCGTTGCAAGGCAAAGGGCCGCCCGGGTTGGGCGGCCCTTTGGCGTTTTGGGTGGCGTTTTGGGTGGCGTTTTGGGTGGCGTTTTGGGTGGCGTTTTGGGTGGCGTTTTGGGGGTGGCGTTGCTGGGGGTGGCGGCGCTTGGGGGGCATCGAGCCCCCCGCGCGCCGGCGGTTTTCGGACCGCGGCGGACCGGGAGGGGGTTCACCCCCTCCCGGACCCTCCCGAGGATATTTGGCGGAACAAAGACCGGGTCAGGGCTTGAGGGCTTTGAGCGCCGCGGCCAGGTCGAGTTTGCCGTCGTAGAGAGCACGGCCTGAGATCGCGCCGTCCAAGGGTGCGCCGCTGTCGCGCAGGGCGAGGAGATCTTGGAGCGACGAGACGCCACCCGAGGCGATCACCGGGATCGAGGTGGCGTGGGCCAGCGCCGCTGTTGCCGCAATATTTGGCCCCTGCATGGCGCCGTCGCGGTCAATGTCGGTGTAGATGATCGCGGCAACGCCCGCATCCTCAAAGGCTTTGGCGAGATCCGTGACCTGCACGTCGGTTTCTTCGGCCCAACCCTTGGTGGCGACGCGGCCCGCGCGCGCATCGATGCCGACGGCGACCTGACCGGGAAAGGCGCGGGCGGCCTCACGCACGAGATCCGGGTTTTCAACCGCGACGGTGCCCAGAATGACGCGGCGCAGGCCCTTGGCGAGCCAGGCTTCGATGGTGGCCATGTCGCGAATGCCGCCGCCGAGTTGGCAGGGTACGCGGACCGCGGCCAGGATGCTCTCGACCGCCGCCGCGTTTACAGGCTTGCCCGCAAAGGCGCCGTTCAGATCCACGAGATGCAGCCATTCGGCCCCTTGATCGACAAAGGCGCGGGCCTGGGCGGCGGGGTCATCGCTGAAAACCGTCGCTTGCTCCATCGCGCCCTTGAACAAGCGCACGCATTGGCCGTCTTTCAGGTCGATCGCGGGATAGAGGATCATCGCAGGCTCCTGTTTGGATGCGCGCGGTTTAGCCCGGTGTGAATCAGGATGCAATTGCCCGATTTTGCGCCCTTGTGCGGTGCGGACGGGTGGCTATGCTGCCGACGGAAGGAGCTTGGCATGACGCAACGTTTCCGCGGATCGGGGTTATGGCTGACAGCGGTCGTGGTGATCGTTGCGGTATGGTTGGCCCCGCCGAGTGGTGCCCTGGCGGCGTACCGAGGTTGGTTTGCGGTGCTGGTTTGGGCGCTTTGCGCGGTGGCTGCGGTGCTGATCGTGATGACGGGCATCCGGGTATGGCGACGATAGAGGAGACGGGAATGGCGTTTGAAATCTGGGGGTTACGCAGCTGTGATACCTGTCGCAAGGCGTTGAAATCGCTTCCGGGTGCAACCCTGCGCGATGTCCGGGAGGCCCCGTTATCAGCCGGAGAGATCGCCGCTTTGGTTGCCGAATTTCCCGACGCTATCGTCAACCGAGCTTCGACTACATGGCGCGGCATGTCGGTGGCTGAGCGCGCGCGCGATGTCGCCGACTTGCTGGCCGCGTATCCGACGCTGATGAAGCGGCCGGTCATTCAGGCGGGTGGGCAGACCTTTCTTGGGTGGAAGGCCGACGTGCGGGCGGCGTTGGGCGTGGAATGATCTGATGCGCCGGTTCACGGTTCTATCCGGGTGTTCAGGCGGCGGAAAATCGACCTTGCTGGAGGCGTTGGCGGCGCTGGGTTTTGCCACCGTGCCCGAACCGGGGCGTCGGATTGTTGCCAGAGCTGCGACGCCGTTGGGTCCGGAAGCGTTCGCGCGCCACGCAATGGATGTGTCGATGACCGATTGGCAGCAGGCGCAGGCACGTGAGGGCCGCGTGTTCTTTGATCGCGGCTTGGTGGATGCGGTCGCGGCTTTTGTTCATGCCACAAACATCACGCCACCCGAGGCCGAAGGGTTGGGCTCCCGCTATGACAGCCCGGTTTTCCTCGTGCCGCCCTGGCCTGAGATCTATGTGACGGATACAGAGCGCCAGCATGGGTTTTCCGAGGCGGTCGCGGAATATGAGCGGCTCTGCAAGATTTATCCGCGCTTTGGCTACAAGGTCATCACCCTGCCCAAAGCGCCAACCGTTGAACGGGTCGCGTTCGTGGTGTCGCACCTCGGTTGAGGCAAACAAAAACCCCACCGAGCGGGCCGGAGGGGGTCAATCCTGTCAAACGCGCCGCGGCGCACGATATCTGCCTTAAAGCAGCTTGAGATCGCTTGCCGATGCGCGACCGTCGCGGCCTGACTGCATCTCGAACGCGATTTTCTGGTTGTCTTGCAGACCTGTCAAACCGGCGCGCTCAACCGCCGAGATGTGGACGAAAACATCCTTGCCGCCATCATCGGGGGCAATGAAGCCAAAACCCTTGGTGGCGTTGAACCATTTTACGGTGCCGGTGGCCATATCCGTATCCTTCTACTTCTTCGTTTCCCGCTGGCGAGATTGCCATTGGGGGCCGTGCAGCCAGCCTTGGGTCTTGCGGGCTGCCTGAAAGTAGGCGGGCGGGCGCAGATAGGTCGGTTGTCACTGCGCAAATACTGCCATGTTTCCTGGAATAATCAAGACCACAGTGTGTTTTTGCCCACGTGTCAGCGGGATTCGCTTGACTTTGGGTGGGTTCCGGCGCATTGGGCGCACTTAATCGGCTGGCGCAGTGTTTGCGCGTTCTCAGCCACGACATGGACCGCCACTCTCGCGCCGTACATGTCACCTTGTCACCCGAAAGGACATGTATGACCGACTTCTCCATGCTCGGATTGATTCCGGCACTCAACAACGCGCTTATCCGCCTGGACCTCACCGAGCCGACGCCGATTCAGGCGCGCTCGATCCCGCCAATCATGGAAGGGCGCGATCTGCTGGGTCTGGCGCAGACCGGCACCGGCAAGACGCTGGCCTTTGGCTTGCCGATTGTGAATGCGCTGGATGGCGCGGGCAAGCCCGAGCCGAAAAGCGCACGATCGCTGATTCTGGCGCCGACGCGCGAGTTGGTGAATCAGATCGCCGACACGCTGACCGAATTGACCAAAGGGTTGCAAACCAACGTCGTCAAGGTGGTGGGCGGCGCCTCGCTGAACCGGCAGACTGACCGTCTGGCGCGCGGCTGCGATATTCTGGTTGCGACACCGGGCCGGTTGATCGACCTGCTGGAGCGTCGCGCGGTGACCTTGCAACAGGTGCAGATCCTGGTGCTGGACGAGGCTGACCAGATGCTCGACCTGGGGTTCATCCATGCGCTGCGCAAGATCGTGCGGTATCTGCCGCAGCAGCGCCAGACGCTGTGTTTCTCGGCGACGATGCCAAAGCAGATGTCGGAGATTGCCGAGGCCTATCTGAACAACCCGATCAAGGTGCAGGTCGCCCCTCCGGGCAAGGCCGCCGAAAAGATCGAGCAGGCCGTGCATTTCGTGGCGCAAGGCGACAAGCCGAAGCTGCTGGAAGGCTATCTGAAAGAGCATCCCGACGAGCTGGCGCTGGTGTTTTCGCGCACCAAGCACGGCGCGGAAAAGCTGTCGCGGTTGCTGGCAAGCTGGGGATTTTCGGTCGCCTCGATCCACGGCAACAAAAGCCAGGGCCAGCGTGAGCGGGCTTTGGCGGGCTTTCGCTCGGGCGAAACCAAGGTTCTGGTGGCGACCGATGTGGCGGCGCGCGGGCTGGACATTCCGCTGGTGCGGCATGTCTATAACCTCGATTTGCCGAACGTGCCCGAGAATTACATCCACCGGATTGGCCGCACTGCCCGCGCCGGTCGCGAGGGTCGCGCCGTGGCCTTCTGTGCGCCCGCCGAGGTTGCCGACCTGCGCGCCATCGAAGCATTGATGAAACAGCCGATCAAGGTTCTGGGCGGCGATGTCTGGCCCGAGGCGATGGCTGATGAGGCCCGCACCCTGGCGCGCAAATCCGCGCGCGGTGGTGGCGGTGGCGGTGGCCGTCCGGGGGGGCGCCCGGGTGGTGGCCGTCCCGGGGGGGGCAAAGGAAGCGCGGCGGGTGCCAAGGGCAAGCCGGGGTCGGGCGCTGGGAAACCGGTGGTCGGTGGCAAGCCTGCCAAACCGGGCAAACCCCGCGTGCATCCGGCCTATGCCGAGGAATTCGGCGGTGACAAGGCGCGGCGTCGGGGGCCCGGTGGTGGAGCGCAGCGCCGCAAAGCCAGTGGCGGACAGCGCCACGAGGGCTGAGGTCTTTCGCGGGCTTTGACCGTGAAAAGATGAGTATTTATAGCAAGATGAAAGCGCAGGGGCCTTTGGGTATCCCTGCGCTTTTTTTGGCTCAGGGGCGGTAGGCGGCGGTTTCGAGCCAGCCGAGGAAGCCGGTTTGCAGCACCACGACATTCTCGCGGCCCGCGACGCGCAGGGCGAATGTGGCCTGCGCCGACAGGGTGCCGGTGTTGCAAAACAGGACGACCAGGCCGGTGGCGGGGATTTCATCCATGCGGGTGAGGGTTTCGCGCCACTCGATGTTGCGCGCACCGGGGATCGTGGCCTGTTCGAATTGCCCGGCGTCGCGGGTGTCGATGAAGGTCACAGCGTCGAACACCGACTCGTCGAGTTGCGCGGGCAGGATGATCCCGGCCTCGTACTCGGCGAATTCCATGTAGTCCAGCATGCCGTCGATCACCGCCTCGTCGGCAAGGGCCGGGGTTGTGAGGGACAGCGACAGGATCAGGGCGAGGCGTTTCATGCCATGGCCTTGAGTTTGGCGATGGCTTCGCGCAGGCGGTCGGCCTCGTCGACTTTCTCGGCCAGTTGCGCGCGGGTTTCCTCGACGACCTCCTCGCCCGCGTTCTCGATGAATTTGGGGTTGTTCAGCCTTCCCTTGAGGCCGCCCATGTCCTTTTCCAGCTTTTCCAGCGACTTGGACAGGCGGTCGGTTTCGCCGGCGATGTCGATCACCCCCTCGAGCGGCAGGGCATAGGTTGCGCCTTCGACGGCGACGGTCAGCGCGCCTTTGGGCAGGGTGGCGGCCGGGGTCAACCCATCGAGGCGTGCGAGGCGTTCGATCAGCGGCTGGTTGCGGATAAAGGCGGCCTGGGCGGCTTCGTCCTGGTCCAGCGCCAGCATCGGCAGTTTCAACCCGGCCGGCACGCGCATTTGCGCGCGGCTGGAGCGCACGGATTCGATCAGGTTGATCACCCAGGACATTTCGCGGTCGGCGTCCGAGTCGGCGATGTCAACGCCGTAGGTCGGCCAGTCGCCGTGCACCAGCATCTTGGCGCGGGTGCCGGTCAGGGACCAGAGTTCTTCGGTGATGAAGGGCATGATCGGGTGCAGCAGCAGGAAGCACTGGTCGAGCACCCAGCGCATGGTGGCGCGGGTTTCCTGGGCCTGATCGCCGTCGAACAGCGGCTTGGCGAATTCGACGTACCAGTCGCAGACCTTGCCCCAGACGAAGGTGTAAAGCGCGTTGGCGGCGTCGTTGAAGCGGTAGGCGGCAAGGGCTTCGTCCACGGCGGCCAGAGTGCGGGCGGTTTCGCCGATGATCCAGCGGTTGGTGGTGGCCTTGGGCTGCGGGATGCCCTCGGACGCGGGGCCGTCAAAGACGCCGTTCATTTCGGCAAAGCGGGTGGCGTTCCACAGTTTGGTGGTGAAGTTGCGGTAGCCGGTGATGCGCTGGGTGTCCATTTTCAGCACGCCGCCGAGGGAGGCCATGGCGGCGTTGGTGAACCTGAGCGCGTCGGCGCCGAATTCGTCGATGATCTCCAGCGGGTCAACGACGTTGCCGAGGGATTTCGACATCTTCTTGCCCTTGGCGTCGCGCACGAGGCCATGCAGGTACACGGTGTGAAAGGGGATTTCCCCGACCACGGCAAGCTGCATCATCATCATGCGGGCAACCCAGAAGAACAGGATGTCTTGGCCGGTCACCAGCACATCGGTGGGGAAGTATTTTTGCAGTTCCGGGGTTTGTTCCGGCCAGCCGAGGGTGCCGAGCGGCCAAAGGCCGGAGGAAAACCAGGTGTCGAGGACGTCGGAGTCGCGGGTCAGGGTTTTTCCGGGGGCTTGCGCTTGCGCGTCAGCCTCGGAGGCGGCGCAATATTGCTTGCCGTTCTCATCATACCAAACCGGGATCTGATGGCCCCACCAGAGTTGGCGCGAGATGCACCAGGGTTCGATGTTTTCCAGCCAGTGGTAATAGGTTTTCTCGCCCGATTCCGGCATGATTTTCACCGTGCCATCGCGGACCACGTCCAGCGCCGGGCCGACGATTTTTTCGGCGTCGACGAACCATTGGTCGGTCAGGAACGGCTCGATCACCACCTTGGAGCGGTCACCGAAGGGTTGCATGATCTTCTTGTCTTCGACCAGCGGCTTGAGGTCCAGATGCTCGGAGTTGGTTTCGGGATCTTTGGTCTTGACCAGGACCGTGACCGCCAGAGCCTCGTGGTTGATGGCGTCGATGACCTTGGCGCGGGCTTCAAAGCGGTCGAGGCCGCGCAGGTCTTCGGGCACCAGATTGACCGTGGTCACGTCCACCGATTTGGGATCGGTGCGACCCTCGGCGATGGCTTTGGCGATGGTCGCGCTGTCCTCATAGGACAGGCCATCGGTGCGCATCCGGGCCTTGGTGTCCATGAGGTTATAGAGCGGGATGTTGTTGCGCTGGGCGACGGCGTAGTCGTTGAAATCATGCGCGCCGGTGATCTTCACCGCACCTGAGCCGAAGTTCGGATCGGGGTAGTCGTCGGTGATGATCGGGATCAGGCGGCGGTGTTCCTTGGGCCCGACGGGGATTTCGCAGAGCATGCCGACAATCGGCTTGTAGCGTTCGTCATCGGTGTGCACCGCCACGGCCCCGTCACCGAGCATGGTTTCGGGGCGGGTGGTGGCGATGGCGATGTAGTTGCGGGTCTCGCGCAGGGTGACGTTTCCGTCCTCGTCACGCTCGACATATTCATAGGTCGCACCGCCCGCGAGCGGGTATTTGAAGTGCCACATGTGGCCGTCGACCTCGATATTCTCGACCTCGAGATCGGAAATCGCGGTTTCGAAATGCGGGTCCCAGTTGACCAGCCGCTGGCCGCGATAGATGTAGCCTTTGTTGTAGAGGTCGACGAACACCTTGATCACGGCGTCGTGGAAATTGCCCTCTTCGCCTTTGGGAGCACCGTCCGCGCCGGACATGGTGAAGGCGTTGCGGTCCCAGTCGCAGGAGGCGCCGAGGCGTTTCAACTGGTTGATGATCGTGTTGCCGGATTGTGCCTTCCATTCCCAGATCTTCGCGGTGAAGGCCTCGCGACCCATCTCGCGGCGGGATTGATTGCCGGACTTGGCCAATTCACGCTCGACCACCATCTGCGTGGCGATGCCGGCGTGATCCTGACCGGGCTGCCAGAGCGTGTCAAAGCCGCGCATCCGGTGCCAGCGCACGAGGATATCCTGCAAGGTGTTGTTGAACGCATGGCCCATGTGCAGGCTGCCGGTGACGTTGGGCGGCGGGATCATGATGCAGAAGGTTTCATCGCGGCTGGCGTTGGCCCCGGCGCGGAACGCCTTGGAGGTGTCCCAGGCGGCGGCAATGCGGGCCTCGGCCTCGGCAGCGTTGAAAGTCTTGTCCATGGTCATGCGGATATCCCTCGGGGCGGTTGGGCGAGCGTTTGCGCGATGTTTAGCCAAGGCGAGGGAAAGAAGAAAGGGGGCGTTGCCCCCTCTGGCCGTTGGCCATTCACCCCCAGAGTATTTTCGGCAAGATGATGTCAGGGGCTGGTATTCAGCGTGACCAATAGGGCGAGGGCGCGGTTGAGGGGGGCAGGCAGGCCGAGCGCGTCGGCGCGGCGGGTGATCTCGCCGTTGAGATGGTCGATTTCGGTGGGTTTTCCGGCGATGAGGTCTTGCGCGGTTGACGACAATTGGCCGGGCATCGTGTGCGTGATGGTCAGGACCTGATCGAGGATATCGCGGGGCAGGGTGATGCCGCTGGCCTGGGCCACGGCGGTGCATTCCTGGACGATTGCGGTGAAGGTGGCGGTGGCGTCCGGGTGGGCGCGGATCGTGGCATAGGGTTGGCGGGTCAGGGCGGAAAGGGCGTTGAGGGCGCAGTTGATGGTGAGTTTGGTCCAGAGGGCCGTTTCGACGTCGGGTGAGACCTCGGTCGGGATTTGCGCGGCGTTGAGGCGTTTGGCGGTGGCCGCGGCGCCGGGGCCGTCGCCGAGCAAGAGCTTGCCGCCGCCGCGGTGGATGACCTGGCCGGGGGTGGGCATGCTGACGGCGACATAGACCACGGCGGGCAGGGTGGGGCGGGGCAGCTCTTCGGCCAGGATCGCGGCGTTCGAGATGCCGTTTTGCAGGCTGACAACCGTGGCATTGGCGGCAAGGTGCGGGGCAATCGCGCGGGCGGCGGTGCGGGTGTTGCGGGATTTCACCGCGAGGAACACCAGATCGCACCCGGCGACGGCTGCGGGGTCTGTGGTGGCGCGGACGGATGTCGTTTCAACCGCGCCGTCCTTTTCCAGGCGCAACCCGTGAGTCGCGACCGCCTGTTCCAGCGCGGGGCGGCCGATCAGGGTGACCTGCTCGCCCGCCCGCGCCAGCATTGCGCCATGATAGCAGCCGACGGCGCCCGCTCCCATGATCGCGATGCGTTGTGACGTCATTCGGTGCCGTGCACGTAATCCGACATCGGCGGGCAGACGCAGGACAGGTTGCGGTCGCCCCAGACGTTGTCGACGCGGCCCACGGGTGGCCAGTATTTGTCGACGCGGAAGGAACCGGGCGGGAAGCAGCCCTGTTCGCGGCCATAGGCGCGATCCCAATCGGCGACGAGGTCTTCGACGGTGTGCGGAGCGTGGCGCAGGGGGCTGTCCTCGGCGGTGATCTCGCCCGCTTCGACGGCCTTGATTTCCTCGCGGATCGCCAGAAGGGCAGTGATGAAGCGGTCGATTTCCGCCTTGGTTTCGGATTCCGTCGGTTCGACCATCAGCGTACCAGCCACCGGGAAGCTCATGGTGGGCGCGTGGAAGCCGCAGTCCATCAGGCGTTTGGCGATGTCATCGACGGTGACGCCGAACTCGGCGAAGGGGCGGGTGTCGAGGATGCACTCATGCGCCACGCGGCCCCGGTTGCCGATGAACAGCACCGGATAGGCCCCACGCAGACGGGCGGCGATGTAGTTGGCGTTGAGGATCGCCACGCGGGTCGCCTGGGTCAGGCCGGGGCCGCCCATCATCAGGCAATAGGCCCAGGAAATCAGCAGAATCGAGGCCGAGCCATAGGGGGCGGCGCTGACCGGGCCGGTTTGGCCGCCGGTTTCCGGGTGGCCGGGCAGGAATGGTGCCAGATGCGCGCCCACACCGATTGGCCCCATGCCGGGGCCGCCGCCGCCATGCGGAATGGCGAAGGTCTTGTGCAGGTTCAGGTGGCTGACGTCACCGCCGATTTCGCCGGGTTTCACCAGCCCGACCATGGCGTTCATGTTCGCGCCGTCGATATAGACCTGACCGCCGAACTCATGGGTGATCTTGCAGACCTCGCGCACGGCCTCCTCGAACACGCCGTGGGTCGAGGGGTAGGTGATCATGCAGGCCGCCAGACGGTCGCCCGCCTTGGTGGCCTTGTCGCGGAAATCCTCGACATCGACGTCGCCATTGGGGGCGGATTTGACCGCCACCACTTTCATGCCGGCCATTTGCGCCGAGGCCGGGTTGGTGCCATGCGCCGACATCGGGATGAGGCAGATGTCGCGCTCTGTGTCGCCGCGTGACTCGTGATAGGCCTTGATCGTCAACAGCCCCGCGTATTCGCCCTGCGCGCCCGAGTTGGGCTGCATCGACATCGCGGCATAGCCGGTGATTTCGCACAGCTTGGCGCTGAGGTCCTCGAGCATCTCGGCATAACCCGCCGCCTGATCGGGCGGGCAGAACGGGTGCAGGCTGGCGAATTTGGGGAACGAGATGGGCATCATCTCGGCCGCGGCGTTCAGCTTCATGGTGCAGGAGCCCAGCGGGATCATCGCCCGGTCCAGCGCCAGATCGCGGTCCGAGAGGCGGCGCATGTAGCGCATCATCTCGGATTCGGCGCGGTTCATGTGGAAGATCGGGTGCGTCATGTAGTCGGACTTGCGCAGCAGCGTGGCGGGGAAGCCCAGATGCGTGCGATGCGGCGGGACACCATTGATGCCGAAGGCGATCAGCACGCGTTGCAAGACGGCCTCGTCGGCGGTTTCATCCAGGGAGATGCCAACGTGGCGGGTGCCGATCTTGCGAAAGTTCAGCCCCTCGTGGCGGGCGGCGGCGAGGATGCCCGCTTGCCCCACGCCAACCTCGACGGTGATCGTGTCAAAGAAGGCGTCTGGTTCCACACGGGCACCGGCGGCCTTGAGCGCGCGCGACAGGCGTTCGGCCATCGAATGCACGCGCTCGGCAATGGCGCGCAGCCCCTCGGGGCCGTGGAATACCGCGTACATCGAGGCCATGACGGCCAGCAGCGCCTGTGCGGTGCAGACGTTCGAGGTGGCTTTCTCGCGGCGGATATGTTGCTCGCGGGTTTGCAGCGCCAAGCGGTAGGCCTTGTTGCCGCGTGAGTCGATCGACACACCGACGATGCGACCGGGCATCTGGCGTTTATGCGCATCGGCGCAGGACATGAAGGCGGCGTGCGGGCCGCCATAGCCCATCGGCACGCCAAAGCGTTGCGACGAGCCGACGGCGATATCCGCCCCCATCGCGCCCGGCTCCTTGAGCATGCACAGCGCCAGCAGGTCGGTGGCCATGATGGCGATGGCCTTGGCATCCTGCAGGGCGGTGATGGTGTCAGTGAAATCCTGCACATGGCCATAGGTGCCGGGGTACTGGAAAATCGCGCCGAAAACCTTGGTCGGGTCCAGATCGGCGGGTTTGCCGACGATGACCTCGATATCCAAGGGCGCGGCGCGGGTCTGCATCACCGCGATGTTCTGCGGGTGGCAGTTCTCGTCGATGAAGAACCCCTTGGCCTTGGATTTGGCAACGCGCTGGGCCATCGCCATCGCCTCGGCGCAGGCGGTGGATTCGTCGAGCAGGGAGGCGTTGGCAAAGGGCAATCCGGTCAGGTCGGCGACCATGGTCTGATAGTTCAGCAACGCCTCGAGCCGCCCCTGCGCGATTTCGGGCTGATAGGGGGTATACGCGGTGTACCACGCCGGATTCTCAAGGATATTGCGCTGGATCGCGGGCGGGGTGATGGTGCCGTAGTAGCCTTGACCGATCAGCGAGGTCATCACGGTGTTCTTGTCGGCCACCTTGCGCATTTTCGCCAGCAACGCGCCCTCGGAGAGCGGCGCCCACAGCAGCGGCTTTTCCTGCCGGATGGAGGCGGGCACGGTCTCGTCGATCAGCGCCTCGAGGGTGGGGACGCCCACAACCTGCAACATCTCGGCCATTTCAGACGGTGAGGGGCCGATGTGGCGGCGGTTGGCAAAGTCGTAGGGGTTATAGTCGGTGGGCGAATAGGTCATGATGGCTCCGGCACAACGAGGGAGGGGGCGCAGCAGGGGGGAGGGGGTGCCCGGCGCGGGCACCCGGGACATCAGCTGATGAAATCCTTGTATTCGTCTTCAGTCATGAACTCATCGAGGGCGGCCATGTCGTCGATCTTGAGTTTGAAGAACCACGCGTCGCCCTCGGGGTCTTCGTTGACCAGGCTGGGGTTGGCGGTCAGGGCGTCGTTCACTTCGACGATTTCACCCTCGAGCGGGGCCAGAATGTCCGAGGCTGCCTTGACGGATTCAATGACGCAAACCTCGTCGCCACGGGCGGCCTGGGTTTCCAGCTCGGGCAGTTCGACGAACACAACATCGCCCAGTTGCTCGGCGGCGTGTTCGGTGATGCCGACGACGATCAGATCGCCATCAACCCGCAGCCATTCGTGGTCTTCGGTGTATTTCATGTCAGAGCCTCATTTACGATAAGTGGAAGGACGGAACGGCAGAGCGACAATGCGTGCGGGCAGGCGTTTGCCGCGTACATCACCAAAAACGATTGTATCCACGGTGGCAAGATCGCGGGGCACATAGCCCATCGAAATTGGTGTGCCGACGGTCGGGCCAAAGCCGCCCGAGGTGATGGCGCCAATCGGGTCGGTGGCCTCGGCCGAGGCGAAAATCTGGGTGCCCTCGCGCATTGGGGCGCGGGTTTCCGGCCGCAGGCCAACCCGCGTGCGGGCGGCACCGTTGGTCAGTTCCGCCAGGATGCGATCTGCGCCGGGAAAGCCGCCTTCGCGCGCGCCACCTGTGCGGCGCACCTTCTGGATCGCCCAGTTCAGAGCGGCCTCGATGGGTGTGGTTTGTGCATCAATATCATGGCCATAGAGGCATAGGCCGGATTCCAGCCGCAGCGAATCGCGGGCGCCAAGGCCGATGGGCGCGACTTCGTCCATCGCCAGCAGGGCGCGGCAAAAGGCTTCGGCGCGGGCCTCGGGCAGGGAAATCTCGAACCCGTCCTCGCCGGTATAGCCCGAGCGCGAAATCCACAGCGCAGCGCCATCCCAATCCAGCGTCGCGACATCCATGAACCGCATATCCACAACACCCGGCACCAGACGCGCCAGCGCGGTCTCGGCCTCGGGGCCTTGCAGCGCGATCAGGGCGCGGTCGGTGATGGGCTCAACGCCGGGCAAATGGGCTTGCAGATGGGCGATATCGGCAGTCTTGCAGCCCGCGTTGACCACCAGATACAGGTGATCGCCGCGGTTGGCGACCATCAGGTCGTCCATGATGCCGCCTGCGTCATTGGTGAACATCGCATAGCGCTGCCGCCCCTCGGCCAGGCCCTGAATATCGACCGGAACCAGAGCCTCAAGCGCTGCCGCCGCACCTTCGCCGTGCAGCAACACCTGCCCCATATGTGAGACGTCAAACAACCCGGCCTTGGTGCGGGTGTGCTGGTGCTCGGCCATCACGCCCATCGGGTATTGCACCGGCATCTCG
This sequence comes from Pararhodobacter sp., assembly GCF_034676545.1. Classification (NCBI taxonomy): domain Bacteria; kingdom Pseudomonadati; phylum Pseudomonadota; class Alphaproteobacteria; order Rhodobacterales; family Paracoccaceae; genus Pararhodobacter; species Pararhodobacter sp. The sequence continues at coordinate 3,599,613 of NZ_JAUCBZ010000015.1, read as the reverse complement.
TACCCGGCGAAGGGCACGAGCTTGGCCCCCAGTTCGACATGCAGATCGTAAAGTGGGGTTCGGAGCAGGTCAGTCATTAGGGCAGTCCCCGTGTTGTTTGGCCGGACAACCGGCACCAAAGACAGGCGCGGATGCGCCGTTGGTGCCCCCTCTGTCTGTACCCAACCGGGCGCCTGAGATCGTTATCCCTTCGGCGGGTGCGGTGCACCACTCTCCAGAGTTCCACTGTGAACGCGGTCCTTTTGCCTGAGAGTTTACCGGGGCGGTTGCTCCTTCGGCACTGCAACGTGCGGGGCACGCTGCAGATTCTCCCGTGTTCACATCAATTTGGATAGCAGCCCGAGGGCGGGGCTGGCAAGGGGGTGTGGAGGCTTGTGCAAGGCGTGCAGTTTGGGCAAGTTCAAGCGGCTGAGGTGCGCAGAGGCTGAGCATGACGGACCCTTTTTTCTTTGGCTACGGTTCCTTGGTGAACCGCGACACGCATGACTATGACTATGCCTTTCGCGCCCGGTTGAAAGGCTGGCGGCGCGCGTGGCGGCATACCCGGGGGCGTGCAGTGCCGTTTCTGACAGGCGTGCCCTGCGCCAAGTCGGAAATCGACGGGCTGGTGGCCTTGGTGCCCGGCGCCAATTGGGCGGCGTTGGATTTGCGCGAAGAAGGGTACGGCCGGCACCTGATCGGCGACGGGTTGGCGCATGAGGCAAACCATCCGATCAGCGCGCAGATCTATGCCGTGCCGCCGGCCAGCATGGTCTACCCGGAACAACGCGCGCCCATTCTGTTGAGCTATCTGGACGTGGTGATCCAGGGCTATTTGCGCGAATTCGGCGAGGCGGGCGCGCTGGCATTTTTCAACACGACCGACGGTTGGGAAACCCCGGTGCGTGACGACCGCGCCGCGCCGATCTATCCGCGCCACCAACGCCTCAGCGCCAGCGAGCGCGGCTTTGTGGATGACCAATTGCGCGCGCTGGGCGTGGTGCCGAAACGCGGGTAAGGCCAGCATGCCGCAGCGCGCGCAACTGTTTTCCGAGACTTGCGCCGTTTTGCGCGACCCATGGGCCATGGTCAGCCCGACGGCGCAGGGCGTCTTGTGGGATGGTGTGTTCCGGCAGTGATCCGCGCGCCCGCGTTGTCGGACCATTGCCCCTTGCAGCTGGCACTGGAACCGCGCTTCAGGGGGCATGAAAAAGGCCGGGCACACGACGGCCCGGCCTTTTCAATTTTTCAGGTGATCACTTATTCGATCGACAGCGCCACAAAGCGCGGATCGCCGCCAGAACGCACCATCAGCAAGAGCGTACGACGCCCGGCCTCGCGCGCCGCATCCAGACGGGCCTGCAAATCAGCGACGGTGCTCACGGGTTCCTGTCCGGCTTCGGTGATCACATCGCCCGCGCGCAGACCTTTGGATTCGGCATCCGACCCGGGCTCGACACCGCGCACCAGCACGCCCGTCAGGCCGGGTTCCAGCCCCATATCCGTGCGCATCTGATCCGTCAATTCGATCACTTCCAGCCCCAGAATCTGCTCTGGCGTTGCCGGTGCGGCTCCTTGACTGGACGAGCTTGCAAGCTGATCATCGTCGCGCAGCCCCAAGGTGACAAACAGCGTTTCCTCGGCACCATCGCGGAACACGACAACCTCGACCTGACGGCCAACGCCCGCATCCGCGACGCGGCGCACCAGATCGCGTGTATCCGCCACATTGCCGCCGTCAAAGCTGGTGATCACGTCGCCCGACTGCATTCCGGCATCGCGCGACGGGCCTTCCATGACTTCCGTCACCAAGGCACCCTTGGCCTCGGGCAGGGTCAGCGAGTCGGCGACATCGGCGGTCACATCCTGAATGCGCACGCCCAACCAGCCGCGACGCGTTTCGCCATACTCGCGCAGTTGGAAGACGACGCGCTCCACGACATGCGACGACATGGCAAAGCCGATACCGATCGAGCCGCCGTTGGGCGACAGGATCGCCGTGTTCACACCAACCACTTCGCCATCCATGTTGAACAGCGGCCCACCCGAGTTGCCCCGGTTGATCGCCGCGTCGGTCTGGATGAAATCGTCATAATTGCCCTGCAACGCGCGACCGCGGGCCGAAATGATGCCCGCCGACACCGAGAAGCCCTGACCCAGCGGGTTGCCGACGGCCAGAACCCAGTCGCCAACACGGGCAACTTCGCTATCGCCAAACGGCACATAGATCATATCCGTTGGTGCTTCGACTTTCAGCAGAGCGATGTCGGTTGCCGGGTCGGTGCCGACCAGTACGGCGTCATAGCGTTCGCCGGTGAACAGCTCGACCTCGATCTCATCCGCGCCCTCGATGACGTGGTTGTTGGTGACGATATAGCCATCCGCCGAGATCACGAAGCCCGATCCCAGCGCCTGACTTTGCCGCGGGCGCGGTTGGCGCTGGCCGTCACGATTGAAGAAATCGTTGAAGAAATCCTCGAAGGGCGCGCCATCGGGCAGGCGCGGCTGGTTGGGATCAAGCTGTGCGGTAACTGTGGTCGAGGTGGTGATATTGACCACCGCCGGGCTGACCCGCTCGGCGAGATCGGCAAAGCTGACAGGCCGATCCTGTGCGTTCAGTGGCATGGCCATCGCGAGGATCAGTAGCAGCATGCCGACGACTGAAAGCCAACGCAGAGCCAGCCTGGTTGGGGCAGGGAGTGCAGCAACACGCGCCCTCGAGGCGCCCCGTTGATGATGCGTCATGGTTGTTTTCCTTGATCAAACCCAAATACCCAAGCGCGGCCGTTCTCGGATTCTGCGCTGAATGTAGGAGCATTCTCAGGCAGTGCAAACAGAGAAACACACCCTCAAGCGAAGGTGAACGTGTGTGAGGGATCGTGACCTGAAGACACCTGGCCACGCGCGCCACCGTTTGGTTGATCGTTGTCGGGGTCGCGCCACATGAGTAAAGGTGGTCAATCAAGGGTAATCCGTATCGAACCCCTCTGGCGTGCAAATTGCGCGCTACGGCCCTTTTGCGGGGTGCATTCTGGCACGCCCGCCTACTTTGCGAGACCAAGTCGGGCGCCGACGAGGCGCGTTGGATTCGCGTCCCGTGATTTGCGCGCCCAACCTTGTGCCGATGCCGGGCACAGTCCCAAACACCGGAGGGCGGTATCGACAGTGCGTTGGATCCAAGGGTCAATAAAAAATCACGCTTTGCCTCTTGTGTCCCCCAACGGTTCCCTTGTATTGCCGCAAGTGGAGACGTGGCCGAGTGGTCGAAGGCACGCCCCTGCTAAGGGCGCAGACGGGAAACCGTCTCGAGGGTTCGAATCCCTTCGTCTCCGCCACTTGACCTGTAATCCACTGGTCATAAACGGTTTTTCCGAGAGCGTTACTGGCAAATCCGGCCCCTGCTACAGACACCTGTTACAGTGGGAGCGCCAAGAATGGGCATTGCTCCGCATCTCGTACTTCGAGGCACGACTGACCTGCCACTGAACTTTCATCCAGCCGGAACCAGAGTCCTCTGGGTTGATACGCCGATTGGCGCGCGTTGAGCAATCGACATCCGCGCGGAGCTTACATGTGGCGCAGCGCGGGTGTCGGTTGCGGTGGTGATGCGTTCGGCGAATGCGTTGGGCGTCTGGTAGCCAAGTGCCGAATGCGGACGTGTTTCGTTGAAGTCAGCAGCCCATGCCCGGATCACGGCACGGGCATGGGCCATGCTCCGGAACATGGTCTCATTCAAAAGCTCATCGCGCATGCGACCGTTGAAACTCTCGACGAAACCGTTCTGCATGGGCTTACCCGGCGCGATGTAATGCCATTCGATCTTGCGTTCCGTGGCAAAGGTTAAGATCGCGTTGCTGGTCAGTTCGGTCCCATTGTCACTGACAATCATGTCCGGCTTGCCGCGCCGCTCGATCAGGGCCGTTAACTCCCGCGCGACACGCCGCCCAGAGATCGAGGTGTCTGGAATGGCCGCCAGGCATTCCCGTGTCACATCGTCCATGACGTTGAGAATACGAAACCGCCGACCACAGGCGAGTTGGTCATCGACGAAATCCAGCGACCACCTTGCGTTTGGGCGGGCCTCAACCAGGATCGGGGCACGGGTTCCCACGGCCTTGCGTCTGGCGCGGCGTCTGCGCACGGTGAGCCCTTCTTCTCGATACAGCCGATAGATGCGGTTGATGCCTGACGGCTCGCCACGCGGCGCAGCAGCACGAATAGCCGTCGATAACCAAACCGGCGGCGTTCATTGGCCAGATCCCGCAGCCGCTTGCGCAGTTCGGTCTCGGGCGGTCGAATGGACTGGTAGCGGATCGATGTCATCGTCGTCTATAAGGTGGACCGGTTGACGCGGTCTCTGACCGATTTCGCGCGGATGGTCGATGTGTTTGACGGATCAGGCGTGTCGTTTGTGTCGGTCACGCAAGCGTTCAACACAACCTCGTCCACGGGGCGCCTCACCCTGAATGTGCTGTTGTCCTTCGCACAGTTTGAGCGCGAGGTGACCGCCGAGCGGATCCGCGACAAGATTGCAGCTTCCAAGTGCAAAGGCATGTGGATGGGCGGCGCCGTGCCCTTTAGCTATGATGTAGTGGACAAGGCGCCGGTGGTGAACCCTGGCGAAGCCGCCTCAGTCCAGAAGATCTTTGCCGTGTATCTGGCGGTTGGGTCCGTGCGTAAGCTTCCAGAAACATTGGCCGAATCAGGAATCGTCAGCAAGCGACGGACGGATCGGCATGGGCGCATCACTGGAGGAGACCCATTCTCGCGCGGTGCGCTCAACAACATCCTGCGCAATGCGACCTACATCGGCAAGGTCCGCCATAAGGAGGACCTGCACGAGGGGCTCCATGATGCGATCATCGACGACGCCACATGGCAAAGGGTTCAAGCGCAACTGGCGGATCATGGTGGCAAAAGGATCAGTACGAACCGCCGGCCTACCAAGCGCCTGTTGGATGGTATCTTGTTTGATTCCAAGGCCCGCGCGATGCGCACGACCTACGCCAGCAAATCCGTGCTTCAGGGCGGAGCGACCAGGCTCACGCGATACTGGTATTACACATCGACCGTGCAGGGCTCGGAGGAAAATTCCGCGATTGAGCGGTTGCCAGCGGACGAGATTGAGCGTGTGATTGTCATGGGCCTCAAAGAGCATTTGCACAACACCCGTTGGCTGTCAGATCATCTGAAGCGCCACGCCATTGATTCAGCCCTAGCCGCCGATATCTTGCGAGCAGCCAGTATAGATCAGTTTGACCCGGACGGATCTGAGGTCGTGTCGCGAAGGTGGTGGAAATATGAAGGTGGCGCACTCTCCGGGTGACTTGAACTCACCCAACCGGCGGCAGCAACCGCCAGGGAGATCACGCCATGAAGAACAATATTGATACTGCTGCGCTTTCGCTACTGGCCAATGAAGCGGGCTACTATCTGATCGAGGATCGTCTGCGAGACAATATTCGTGCCACGATCGAGGCGGTTTTCGAAGAGGAACTGGACGCGTTTTTGGGGCGCTGCCGCTATGACCGCAGCACGGGCAAACGCACAGGCTACCGGCACGGTCACCGAGAGCGTCAGTTGATCGGCACGTTTGGGGCAGAGACGATAAGCGTTCTGCGCGCCCGCAGCGTCGATGAGGTCGGCAAGACTACGGAATGGCGATCAAAGGCGCTGCCGCGCTACCAGCGGCTGACCAATAAGGCTGAGGCCCTCATTGCCTCGGTCTATCTGGCCCGGACCAACCCGCGGCGGGTGAAGCGGGCGCTGTATGGGCTGTTCGAAGGGGCGGTCAGCAAGGACGTGGTCAGCCGCGCATGGCGCAAGGTAAAGGTCGACTGGGACGTCTGGGCGGCGCGCGACTTGGCCAATGAGGACATCGTCCGGCTCATTCTGGACGGCACAGTCATCAAGACCCGATTGGATCGAAAGGCGACGAATATCTCGGTGCTGGCGGCCATAGGCGTGCACTGAGACGGACAGAAGGTGTTGCTTTCCATCATGAATATGGGCGGTGAGAGCAAAGCTGCATGGGGCATGTTCCTCGGTGATCTCGATGCGCGCGGTCTAAAAAAACCGGAATTTGTCATCGTCGATGGCGCGCCCGGCCTGGAGGCAGCCCTCGTCGCACTCTGGGGCGCGGAACGCTGAAGCAGCTGCATGCCGATCTGGTGGTGCTTGGCTTTGATGGGTCTTACGGTCGGGTCGCGGCTTTTGCGCGTGACTGGCGGGCAGATCGGCAGCGAGAGCAGCAGGCAACAGGGCGCGGCATCTTCGTGCCGCTGTCGTTTCGTCCGGGCGAGGCATTCCAGTTTGACTGGAGCGAGGATTTTGCCGTTTTGGGCGGCGAGCGCGTCAAGCTACAAGTCGCCCATATCAAGCTGTCGTATAGCCGGGCCTTTCTGGTTCGGGCGTATCTGCTGCAAACGCACGAGATGCTGTTCGACGCTCACTGGCACGGGTTCCGGGTCTTCGGCGGCGTTCCAGGGCGTGGAATTTACGACAATATGCGCACCGCTGTTGACCGCGTCGGTCGTGGGAAGGAGCGGCAGGTCAACATGCGCTTCCTCGCAATGGCCAACCATTACGTGTTCGAGCCAGCGTTCTGCAATCCTGCCGCCGGCTGGGAGAAGGGGCAGATCGAGAAGAATGTGCAGGATGCCAGGCACCGTCTGTGGCAACCCATGCCGGACTTCCCCGATCTCGCGGCCCTGAATGATTGGCTGGAACAGCGCTGTGTGGCGTTGTGGAATGAGATTCCTCATGCAGCACTGCCGGGGAATGTTGCTGACGTCTGGGCCGCAGAACACCCCGTGCTGATGCCATTGCCGCCCGCCTTCGATGGCTTTGTCGAGCATAGCAAACGGGTGTCCCCGACCTGCCTAATCAGCTTCGAGCGCAACCGCTACAGTGTTCCAGCGTCGTTTGCGAACCGGCCTGTGAGCTTGCGGGTTTATCCAGAGCGTTTGGTGGTCGCTGCCGAGGGTCAGATCCTGTGCGAGCATGTGCGGGTGATTGAGCGCAGCCACCAACTCCCGCCACGCACGATTTACGATTGGCGCCATTATCTGGCCGTCCTTCAGCGTAAGCCGGGTGCGCTCAGGAACGGCGCGCCCTTCGTGGAATTCCCTCCGGCCTTCAAGCGGCTGCAAGACCTTATGTTGCGCAAGCCTGGCGGTGACAGAGAGATGGTTGATATCTTGGCGCTGGTTCTGCATCACGACGAACAGGCCGTGCTCGTCGCCGTGGAAATGGCCTTGGCTGAGGGCGTGGCAACCAAAACTCACGTTCTGAACCTTCTGCACCGTCTTATTGACGGAAAGACGATTGGTGGGCCGGACATCGAAACACCACAGGCACTGGCTTTGCGCAGTGAGCCAAAGGCGAATGTCGAACGCTATGACGGCCTGCGGGCCCGGACCGCCGGAGGCCGCCATGCGTCATGATCCCGCCAGCGGTGCCATCATCATCATGCTGCGCAGTTTGAAGATGCATGGCATGGCCCAAGCCGTCACCGACCTCATGGAACAAGGCGCACCAGCCTTTGATGCTGCGGTGCCGATGCTCGCTCAATTGCTGAAGGCCGAAGTGGCCGAGCGGGAGGTCCGGTCCATTGCCTATCACATGAAGGCCGCTCGCTTCCCGGCTTACAAGGATCTGACCGCCTTCGACTTCGCGGCCAGTGAGATCAATGAGGCCACGGTGCGCCAACTTCATCGGGGCGAGTTCATGGACGGTGCCCAGAACGTTGTGCTGATCGGGGGCCCTGGGACTGGCAAAACGCATGTCGCGACAGCCCTTGGCGTGCAGGCTGTCGAGCATCACCGCCGCAAGGTTCGCTTCTTCTCGACCATCGAGCTCGTCAATACGCTCGAACAGGAGAAGGCCAAAGGCAAAGCCGGACAGCTTGCCGAAAGCCTCGTCCGCCTGGATCTCGTGATCCTCGACGAGCTCGGCTACCTGCCGTTCAGTGCATCAGGCGGTGCGCTGCTCTTCCATCTGCTCAGCAAACTTTACGAACGCACCAGCGTCGTCATCACCACAAACCTGAGCTTCAGCGAATGGGCCACCGTCTTCGGCGATCCCAAGATGACGACCGCACTCCTCGACCGCCTGACCCATCGTTGCCACATCCTCGAGACCGGCAACGACAGCTTCCGCTTCAAAACCAGTGCAGCCACCGCGGCGCAGAAAAAGAGGGAGGACAATCACGTATTGACCAAAGCCTGAAACCCGAAACATAACCTAGAGGTGGCTCACTTCTCGATGGAAAACCCGGCTCACTTCCGCGTGGAAATCTACACATCGAAGGGCCTGTGTCGCTTCTTGTCGTGGTATATGTAGGGGAGATGGTGGGCGACCCTGGAATCGAACCAGGCGTGGGTCTCCCCGGCGGAGTTACAGTCCGCTGCCTCACCTTGAAGCATGTCGCCCATTGCTGCGGCGTGGATACCGAAGCGGGTGAGGCGCGTCAAGAGTCGAAAACGTCGGAAAAGGGGGCTTTGCGCCCCCTCTTCGCCTGCGGCGAATTCACCCCCGCAGAGTATTTTCAGGCAAGATGAAATCCTGCGAATCAGGGGCAAGGAGACGGGGATGTTGGACAATGTCATGACCGAGGCGCGCAGCGACCTGGCGGCGGCGTTTCGCTGGACGGCGCGGCTGACTATGCATGAATCGGTCGCCAATCATTTCTCATTGGCGGTGGATGACGCGGCGCGGCAATTCCTGATCAATCCGAACGGGCGGCATTTCTCTCGGATCAGCGCGCGCGATCTGATCCTGCTGGATGCAGATGATCCGAACACGATGGACCGCCCCGGCGCGCCCGATCCGACCGCCTGGGGCCTGCATGGCGGCATTCACCGGGCCTGTCGCCATGCGCGCTGCGTGATGCATGTGCATTCCATTCATGCGACGGTTCTGGCCAGTCTTGCCAACTCGCGCCTGCCGCCCATCGACCAGAACAGCGCCATGTTTTTCAATCGCCATGTGGTTGACGATGGCTACGGCGGAATGGCGCAGGGCGAGGAGGGGGCGCGCTGTGCAACGCTTCTAGCGGACCCGAAAATGACCACAATGGTGATGGGCAATCATGGGGTTCTGGTGATCGGGAACAGCGTGGCCGAGGCATTTCATCGGCTTTATTATTTCGAACGCGCGGCGGAAACCTATATCCGGGCGTTGCAAACCGGGCAGGCGTTGCGGGTCATGCCGGATGAGATTGCCGAAAAGACCGCGCAGGAATGGGAGGCCTATCCCGGCTTTGCCGAGGCGCATCTGCGCGAGCTCAAGGCGATCTTGCGCGAAGAGGGTTCTGATTTCGAGGGCTGAACGGTCTGCGCTGGCCCTTGCGCCCAGACCCGCCTCGGCGCATTCTGCGCGCCGAAATCGAGGGGCAAAACCATGAAGAAACCCACCTGGGTGGTCGAAAAAGAACGCGCCAAGCGCAGTGCCGCGAATGAGACCGTCTGGTTGTTTGGCTTGCACGCGGTGCGCGATGCGTTGATGAACCCGGCGCGGCAAAAACTGCGGCTGTTGGTGACCAAGAACGCCGCCGACAAGCTGGCTGAGGCGATCGAAGCCTCGGGGATGGCACCCGAGATCGAGGACGCGCGCAAATTCTCGGCCCCTTTGGCGGCGGAATCGGTGCATCAGGGGGCGGCACTAGAGGTCAAGCCGCTGGATTGGGGCAAGTTCGAGGATGTCTGCGCCACGGGGGCGGGCGCGCCATTGGTGGTGATGCTCGACCGGGTGACAGACCCGCATAACGTCGGCGCGATCCTGCGCTCGGCCGAGGTGTTCGGCGCGCGGGCGGTGATCGCCACGCGGCAGCACGCGGTGCCCGAAACCGGGGCCTTGGCGAAAACCGCCAGCGGCGCACTGGAACGTCAGCCCTATTTGCGGGTCACGAATCTGGCGGATGCGATGGAAACGCTGAAACGCATGGGGTTTGTGCTGCTGGGGTTGGACGGCGATGCCGAGGCCACGCTGCAACAAGGTATCGTGGCGGCGGGCACACGGCCTATTGCGCTGGTGATGGGGGCCGAGGGGCCGGGGCTGCGCGAGAAAACCCGCGAGACCTGTGATCAACTGGTGCGGATTCCCTTTGGTGGCGCGTTTGGCTCGTTGAACGTGTCGAATGCCGCAGCGGTATCGCTGTATGCGGCAACAACCGCTCGGTAACTGCTCCGTCCCGGCTTCATCACAAAGTCGCGACCCCTCTTTCTTTTATGCCAAGAGTGTCCATATTGTTACATGAAACGTTGAGCGGAACTCTCGCGTTTTCTTCACTGTCCCTCGTTCCCACCTTGCGCCCGGCACCCCCGCCGGGCGCTTTTTATTGACAATTGTCCGCGGCACAAGGCTGAGACAAGGTGATTGCAAAGGAATGATGATGCCCGACGCCCCTGATGATGCTGCTCTGCGCCGGATCTTGCAATCCATGCGCATGGTTGCGGTGATTGGAGTCTCGGCCAACACGATTCGGCCCAGCTATTTCGTGGCGCGCTATCTGGGGCTGCGCGGGAAGCGGGTGATTCCGGTCAATCCCGGTCTGGCGGGGCAGGTTTTGCTGGGCGAGCCGGTTGTGGCCACCGTGGCGGAGTGCCCGCCCGAGGTGGACACGATCGATATTTTTCGCCGCTCCGAGCATGTCTTGCCGATTGTCATCGAGGCGATGACGGCGCTGCCAAACCTGAAAACCGTCTGGTTGCAGATTGGTGTTTTCAGCCCCGAAGCCCAGGCGATCTGCGCGGAACGGGGGGTGAATTTCATTCAGAACCGCTGCCCGAAGATCGAATATCAACGGCTTTTCGGCGAACTCCGGATGGGCGGGTTCAACACGGGCGTGATTTCGTCCAAGCTGTGATTGCCCTATCGGGTCATGCCAAGACCCGGTTGCGTTTGGCGAGAGATGGGGCAGCGGCAATCACGACTCCCGAACGCCGTGCCTTGGTGATGCGATAGCGCATGTATCTAGTCCAACAGGGTCTGGATCAGCGGGCTTTCGGCATCCTTCAGCGCGTCAATGACGTCAAAATGGTGTTTGCCGGGATCGACGTGCCATGGGCAATCCCAGTTTTCGGACAGCAGGCGCGCTTGCCACAAGAAGGCGGGGCGCTCCTGGCCGCCAACCCAGATCGTACAGTCAACATCGTCGCGTTTGGTCAGGCGCGCGGGGCTCTCGGTGGCGGCTTCGGCCGCGTCGATCTTGAGGGTCGCGTTCATCGCGGTATGCCTCAGGGGGGCCAGATCGGAGACCGGAGAAATCGGCACCACGCGCACCAGCCGGGCGGCCCAGTCTGGCGTGCGATCCGTACAGGCCATGCGCGCGCTCAGATGCCCGCCGGCGGAATGCCCGGTAACGACGATTGGCCCTGTGACAATTTGTGCGGCGGCAAAGATTGCCGTTTCAACCTCGTTGGTGATCGTGTGGATACGGGCCTCGGGCGCCAAGGTGTAGCCGGGCATCGCCACCGCCCAGTCGCGTGCCAGCGCACCGGCGGCCAGATGCGACCAGGTTGAGGGCGACGTGGCCAGCCAGTAGCCGCCGTGGATGAACACCATCAACCCGACCGGGTGTGTCACGTCGGGCAGGAACAGATCAAAGGTTTGGCGCGGCGCTTGCCCATAGCGCAGCCCGGTCTGCGCGCGGTCGCCAAGGCGGCGGCGCAGCGCCTCGGCCTCGACCGTCCAATTGGCGGAAATCGCATCGAAGCCGGGGACAAAGGACTGGTTCTCATAGGCGAGAGTGAGGTCGTCTGTCATGCGGGGCCAGTTCCTTGTCATCAACGTGCGATTATGATCAAACTTGCGCAAACCGTGCCGCACGGCAACCCCGACAATGAGGATATCATGCTCGATCACCCCACAGACCTGCGCAGCTTGCTCAAAGACAAGACCCTTTTGGAAACCCGCGCCTATGTGGCGGGCGCCTGGATTGGCGCGGATGACGGCAAGACCTTTGCGGTCACCAACCCGGCCCGCGGTGATGTGATTGCCCAGGTCGCGGATCTGTCGCGGGCCGAAGTGGCGCGCGCCATCGAGGCCGCGAATATCGCGATGAAGGATTGGGCCGCCCGGACCGGCAAGGAACGCGCCGCCGTCTTGCGCAAATGGTACGATCTGATGGTCGCCAATGCCGATGATCTGGGCACGATCCTGACCGCGGAAATGGGCAAGCCACTGGCCGAGGCCAAGGGCGAGGTGCTGTATGGCGCGGCGTTCGTCGAATGGTTCGGCGAAGAGGCCAAGCGCATCTACGGCGAGACCATCCCCGGCCACCTGCGCGACAAGCGGATCACCGTGCTCAAGCAGCCGATTGGCGTTTGCGCGTCGATCACGCCGTGGAATTTTCCGAACGCGATGATCGCCCGCAAGGTTGCGCCCGCATTGGCCGCGGGCTGTGGCTTTGTCGCGCGCCCGGCGGCCGAAACGCCGCTGTCGGCGCTTGCCATGGCGGTTCTGGCCGAGCGGGCCGGTGTGCCCAAGGGGCTGTTCTCGGTCGTCACCTCGTCGCGTTCGTCGGATATCGGCAAGGAATTCTGCGAAAACCCGATCGTGCGCAAATTGACCTTTACCGGCAGCACCGAAGTCGGACGCATCTTGCTCAAGCAAGCCGCCGACCAGGTGATGAAATGTTCGATGGAACTGGGCGGTAACGCGCCGTTCATCGTGTTTGACGACGCCGATCTGGATGCGGCGGTCGAGGGCGCGATGATGTCGAAATTCCGCAACAACGGGCAAACCTGCGTCTGCGCGAATCGTATCTATGTGCAGGCGGGCGTTTATGACGCTTTTGCCGAAAAGCTGCGCGTGGCGGTGGAAAAGCTGAATGTCGGTGACGGGTTGGAGGCGGGCGTGACAACCGGCCCGTTGATCAACAACGCGGCCTTGACCAAGGTCGAGGAACACATCAAGGACGTGTTGGACCACGGCGGCTCCTTGATGACTGGCGGCAGCCGACATGCGCTGGGCGGCTCGTTCTTCCAGCCGACCATCGTGACCGGCGTCACTCAATCCATGAAGGTCGCGCAAGAAGAGACCTTTGGCCCGCTGGCCCCACTGTTCAAATTCGACACCGAGGAAGAGGCGATCGGCTATGCCAACGACACGATCTTCGGGCTGGCGTGCTATTTCTACGCGCAGAACGTGGGCCGCGTGACGCGGGTGCAAGAGGCGCTGGAATACGGGATCGTCGGCGTGAACACCGGCATCATCTCCACCGAGGTGGCGCCGTTTGGTGGTGTGAAGCAATCGGGCCTTGGCCGCGAAGGCTCGCATTTCGGCATCGAGGATTTCCTCGAGCTGAAATACATTTGCCTGAGCATCTGAGGTTGGTTTTGATGTCGCGACGGGGAAGGGGGGCTTTGCCCCCCTCTTTGCTGCGCAAATTCACCCCCCAGGATATTGAAGGAACAAAGACGGGCGGGGATTATCCGATCATGCCGCCCGGGGTGTCGCCCATTTGTGCGCGGTGCAGCATCAGTTGATCGAGCAGCACACAGGCCATCATCGCCTCGCCGACCGGCACCGCGCGAATGCCGACGCAGGGGTCGTGGCGGCCCTTGGTGACAACTTCGGTATTTTGCCCGTCGGTGGTCACCGAGGCGCGCGGCGTCAGGATCGATGAGGTCGGCTTGACGGCGAAGCGCACCACGACATCCTGACCCGAGGAAATGCCGCCCAGAATGCCGCCCGCATGGTTCGAGGAATAGACCGGCTTGCCCTCGTTGCCCATGAAGATTTCATCTGCGTTTTCAACGCCTGTCAGCGCCGCCGCGCCAAAGCCTGCGCCGATTTCAACACCCTTGACCGCGTTGATCGTCATCATCGCCGAGGCCAGTTCGCTGTCGAGCTTGGCATAGATCGGCGCGCCCAGTCCGGCGGGGACGCCGCGCGCCGTGACCTCGATCACCGCGCCCACCGAATTGCCGGCCTTGCGCAGCGCGTCGAGGTCGTCGGCCCAGAGGTCCGCGGTTGCTGCGTCGGGGCTCCAGAACGGGTTTTCGGCAATCGTGCCCCACGCAAACCGCGTGCGGTCGATACGGCGCGGGCCCATCTGCACCATATAGCCGGTGATGATCAGGTCCGGCAGCAGCTGCGCCAAGACCTGCCGCGCCACACCGCCCGCCGCCACGCGGGCTGCGGTTTCGCGCGCACTGGAACGCCCGCCGCCGCGTGGGTCTCGGATGCCGTATTTCTGGTGATAGGTGATGTCGGCATGGCCGGGCCGGAACGTCTTTGCAATTTCGGAATAATCCTTGGAGCGCTGGTCTGTGTTGCGGATCAACAACTGAATCGGCGTGCCGGTGGTCTTGCCCTCGTAGACGCCGGACAGGATTTCGACCGCATCGGCTTCGCGGCGCTGGGTGGTGAAGCGGTTTTGACCGGGCTTGCGGCGGTCCAGCCAGGGTTGGATGTCGGCCTCGGTCAGCGCGATGCCGGGTGGGCAGCCGTCAACGGTTGCCCCAAGCGCGGGTCCGTGGCTTTCGCCCCAGGTGGTGACGCGGAACAGATGGCCAAAGCTGTTGAACGACATGCGCGATCTCCCTTTGGCCCCCGTCTAAACGCCCCCTGCGCCGCTCTCAAGCCCGCATGACAGCTTCATCTTGTCGAAAATACTCCGGGGGCGGCGCATAGCGCCGATGGGGGCAGCGCCCCCGCGCGGGGCGAGGGGCCTCGATGGCCCCGAGCCACGCCCCCCCCCTCAGCGATTTGAGGGGGGCAATGGCTGGTTCAGGGTCCAGTCCCATGTGCCGGTGTCGCGCTCTTTGACGGCTTGTTTCCAACCAACCGCTTCGCTGCGGGCCTTGAAGTTGAGACCTTCGGGCGAATGCCGGGTAATCCCGTCAAACACCGTCGCGAGGCGTTGGGTGTTCATGATGCCGGTGGCCTCAATGGCTTGATTGATCACCATTTTCTGCATCGCCAATTGGTTCACCGGCACCGAAGCCATCCGTGCCGCCATCGCCTCGACGGCGTCATCAAGGTCGGCATCGGGCACGGCCTTGAGGATCAGCCCCATGTCCTCGGCCTCGCGTCCGGTGATTTTATCGCCGGTAAACATCAGGCGTTTGGCGCGTTCTGCCCCGAGGCGGTACACCCACATCGCCGTCGTCGGGCAGCCCCAGACCCGGGCGGGCATGTAGCCGATTTCGGCGCTCTCGCCCATGAACACCATGTCGCAACACAGCGCGATGTCCGACCCTCCGGCGACGGCAAAGCCGTGGATTTTGCACAAGACAGGCTTCAGGGCACGCCACGGCGCCATGAATGCCTGGGTATTGCGCCACATGAACGCATAATCCTTGATCGGATCCCAGGGCATTGGTTGCGTGACTTGGTTGCCGCCGCCGGTACTGGCCTGCGCATAGTAGGTCAGATCATAACCTGCACAAAATGCGCGCCCGGCACGGGACAAGATCATCACATGGATATCCGGATCGGCATCTGCCTGTTCCACAGCCTGCGCCAACAGGCCCGGCATCTCATCGTCGATGGCGTTCATCACCTCGGGGCGATTGAGGGTGATCCGGGCGATTCGCCCGTCTTTTTCGTACAGGTTTTTCGGCATGAGCGGTTCTTTTCCAAACTGTGTGGCAGGTCTAGAAAACGGCTGAGACCTCATACATTACCGGCTCGAATCGCGAACACATCGCCGCAATGGCCCGGTTGCGCTCGCGCATTTCAGGGGTGCGCAGCATGGCCTGGAAGTCCTCGCGCTTGACCCAGCGCGAATAGGTGGAAATGCGGGTTTGCGCGTCGTTCACATGGATCGCGCCGCCCAGAAAGCCGGGCTGATGGCGGATCACCTTGTCATAGGCGTCGGTCAGGGCGTCCAGCACATCGGTGCAGGTGCCGGGGGTCATCTCGAACGTCGAGACCACGGTCTGGCCGGTGAAATCGGTGGTGATGGCAAGCGTCATGGGAATCCTCCGTCTGTTGCCACTATCCTGCCCCCTTGTCGCGCCGGTGCAAAGGGTTATGTTGTCGCGTACCTCGGGGTGCCTGCGTACGCGCTGGCTGAGAAACGGTTGAACCCGTGACCCGTTGAACCTGAACCGGTTAGGACCGGCGGAGGGAAGGTGACGGATATGTATTCCTCCACCCCGACCCCGCCCGTCGCAAATGGAGGATGCAATGAGAGTTTCTGAACTTGCTGCGGGATTGTTTTTGGCTTCGGCTTTGGCAATTCCAGCCCACGCGCAGACCCCTGAACTCAGGGTGCTGACCTATGACAGTTTTGTGTCGGATTGGGGCCCCGGCCCGGCCATCGAAGCCGCGTTCGAGGCCACATGCGGCTGCGATCTGGTCTTCGAATCGGCCGGTGACGGGGCCGCGATGTTGGCGCGGCTGATGCTGACCGGCGCGCGCACCGAGGCGGATATCGTCTTGGGCCTCGATACCAACTTGACGGCGGCGGCGTCGGCCTCGGGCCTGATCGCGCCGCATGGGGTGTCGCCTGCGTTGGATTTGCCGATCGCCTGGGATGACCCGTTGTTCCTGCCCTATGATTGGGGCTGGTTCGCCTTTGTCCATGACGTGAACCGCACGCCGACCCCGCCCACCAGTTTCCCTGAGCTGATCGCGTCGGATCTGAGCATCGTGATTCAGGACCCCCGCTCATCGACCCCCGGTTTGGGCCTGCTGATGTGGGTCAAGGCGGCTTACGGCGACCGGGCCGCCGAAATCTGGCAAGGCCTGGCGCCGCGCATCCTGACGGTCACGCCCGGTTGGTCCGAGGCCTATGGCCTGTTCCTTGAGGGCGAGGCCGATATGGTGTTGAGCTACACGACCTCGCCCGCCTATCACCTGATTGCCGAGGAGGACGCCAGCAAGGCGGCGGCTCTGTTTGATGAGGGGCACTATCTTCAGATCGAGGTTGCCGGGATCGTGGCGAATACCGACCAGCCGGAACTGGCGCGGGCGTTCATGGCGTTCATGGTGTCCGACGCGTTCCAATCGGTGATTCCGACGACCAACTGGATGTACCCGGCCGTGACCCCCGAAGGCGGCTTGCCGGCGGGGTTCGAGACGCTGCACCAGCCCGAAACCTCGCTGTTGTTCCGTGGCGATGAGGCGGCCGCGCTGCGGGATGCGGCGTTGAGCGAGTGGCGGGATGCTCTTGCGCGCTGAACCACGCGCGCTCTGGTGGGCCGCTGTCCTTGTGGCGGCGGCCCTTCTGCTGTTGAATTTTGGCGCGCTGGCAGCCGTGCTGTGGCGGGCCGAATTGGGCGCGCGGCTTGGCCCCGCCGATTGGGCCGCGGCGCGGTTCACGGTGTTGCAAGCCACGGTTTCCGCGCTGATCTCGGTGGCCTTGGCGATCCCGGTGGCGCGGGCTTTGGCGCGGCGGCGGTTCGCTGGGCGCTCGGTGTTAATCGTGCTGATGGGGGCACCCTTTATCCTGCCGGTGCTGGTTGCGGTGATCGGCTTGCTGGCGGTGTTTGGCCGTAACGGGATGGTCAACGATGTCCTGGCGCTGATGGGCGTGCCGCCGTTCACGGTTTACGGCTTTCAGGGCGTCGTTTTGGCGCATGTGTTTTTCAACCTGCCGCTCTGTGTCCGGCTGCTGCTGCAAGGCTGGGCGCGGGTTCCCAATGAGCACTTGCGCCTGGCGTCGGCGCTGGGCTTTGGCGGCTGGGCGCGGTTGCGGCACATCGAGGTGCCGATGCTGGTGCGGGTGGTGCCGGGGGCTTTGGCGGTGGTGTTCCTGATCTGCCTGACCTCGTTTGCGGTGGCGTTGACGCTGGGCGGCGGGCCACGCGCCACGACCCTTGAGTTGGCAATCTATCAGGCGTTTCGGTTTGATTTCGACCTTGGCCGGGCGGCCTTGCTGGCGTTGCTTCAGGCGGCAATCGGTATCGCGGCTTTGCTGCTGCTGGCGCGGTTCACGCTGCCGGACACCGGCATGACCGGCCTTGACCGCGTTGCACCAACCCCGCCGGGCGGCCTGTCGCGGGCGGTGGACGCCAGCGCGATCGGGCTTGCGGCGGCGTTCCTGTTGATCCCGCTGGGAATGGTCATTCTGCGCGGTGTGCCGCATGTTCGGGATTTGCCTGCGCCGGTTTGGCTGGCGTTGGGGCAATCGCTCAAGGTGGCGGCATTGTCAGTCGGTTTGCTGGCGGTGATGACCGGGGCCTTGACGATGGCGGCGCTGGCGCGGCGCTGGCCTGAAGGGGTCGGCATGGTGGCGCTGGTCTCGTCGCCCCTGGTGATCGGCACCGGCTTGTTCATCGTGATTCACCCCGTGTCGGACCCGGTGCATTGGGCTTTGTCGGTCACGGCTTTGGTCAATGCGGCGATGGCGCTGCCGTTCGCCTTGCGCGCCGTCCTGCCCGCCGCGCGCCGGGCCGAGGGAGATTTTGCCCAGCTTTCGGCATCGCTGGGGCTGGGGGGCTGGGCGCATTTCCGGCTGATTCTGTGGCCTCGGTTGCGGCACCCGTTCGGCTTTGCGCTGGGGCTGGGGGCGGCGTTGTCGTTGGGCGATCTGGGGGTGATTGTGCTGTTTGCGCAGACCGGCGGCGAGACCCTGCCAATGCAGGTGCAGCGCTTGATGGGGGCCTATCGCAGCGACGACGCGGCGGGGGCAGCTTTGGTGCTATTGGTGGTGGCATTGGCGGCGTTTGTCAGTGTCGAGCGCATGATCGGGGGGAAGAATGCTGGAACTTGATGGCGTGAGGATCGTTCAGGATGACTTCAGCCTGACGGCGGATTTCAGCGTTCCCACCGGCGCGCAGGTCGCGGTGCTGGGGCCGTCGGGGGCGGGGAAATCCACGTTGATCGGGGCCATCGCCGGGTTTGTGCCGCTGACCGCCGGGATGATTCGCTGGGACGGGGCTCGGATCGACAGACTGCCACCCGCGCAACGGCCGATGAGCATTCTGTTCCAGGACCACAATTTGCTGCCGCATATGAGCGTGTTCGACAATGTCGCGCTGGGGATCAATCCGGCATTGCGGCTAAGTAAATCGGACCGGGTTGCGGTGATGCAGGCGCTTGATGAGACGGGTTTGACCGGGCTGGAGGGGCGCAAGCCCGCGCAATTGTCGGGCGGACAGATCAGCCGGGCAGGGTTGGCGCGGGTGTTGTTGCGGGCCCGGCCTTTGGTTTTGCTGGATGAACCCTTTGCGGCGCTTGGTCCGGCGCTGAAAATCGCCATGCTGGATCTGGTCGCGCGTATCGCGGCAAAGAACGGGGCGACGGTGCTGATGATCACCCACGACCCGGCGGATGCGTTGCGGTTGTGCCCGCAAACCGTGGTGGTCGCCGAGGGGCAGGCAGATGCACCCGCTGACACTCACGCGCTGCTGCAGACACCGCCGCCTGCGTTGGCGGCCTATCTCGGTTAGAATTGGCAGGTCTGGCGCAAGGCCTCTCGGGCGCGGCTGCTGCCGTTCAGGCGATAGCTGGTGATCTCCTCACCCGCCGCATTGCGCAACTGCAACCGGCTGCCCCATGAGAAGGCGTCGAGGAACGTCGCGTCGAGCGCCCCGTCGGCAACCCAGACGCTTTGCGCGGGATCATAGAGGAAGGTGCGTTCAAAGTTCTGGCCGTCGATCTCGAAGGTGACGGGTTCGGGGGTGGGCGCCGGGTTCAGCGCCAAACCGCGATAGGCGTCAAAGCGCAGCGTGCTGGTTTGGGTTTGGGGATCGCACCACAGGGCGATGCGGCCGACGTGGTTCGCCCCTTCGGCATGGATCGACACGGGCTGCGCGGCGTTGTCGCTGCGTAGGATCAGCCAGGTGCCGGGCACGACATACTGCCAGTTCGCCTCGGTTCCCCAGCGACCAGAAGCGATCCATTGCGCGGATGCGGGCATCGACGAGCCGATCAAAACGGCTAGGGCTGACAGGGTGGCGAGACGGCGGGGGGACTGAGACATGCGGGTTCTTCGACTTACGGGCGGTTTGGCCGTGGAGATTAGCCACCACAAGGGGCCGAGGCCAGACCCCCGACAGGCAAAACGCGCCCCAAAGGGCGCGTTTCACGGGTCTGTGAGGATCAAAAACGATCAGCCGCGTTTGGCTTGATCTTTGATCGGTGCCCAGAGGCGTTTGTTGGTCAGATACAGCAGCGACGCCAGCAACGTCAGGAAAATGACGCCAATCAGGCCCCACATCTTGCGCTCGGTCTGGCGCGGCTCGGCGGCCCACATCAGGAAGGCAGCGACGTCTTGTGCCATCTGCTCTTCGGTGGCTTGGGTGCCATCCGAATATTCCACGAGGTCGTCAAACAGCTGCGGTGCCATCGACACGTTGCCGCCAAAGGCTTCGTTGTAATAGAATACCGCGCCACCTTGCTCGGATTCCTCGCCGTTGAAGCCCATCAGGAACGACGCGATATATTCCGCGCCGCCCATTCCGCGCAGCAACTGGTTGATGCCCAGCCCGTAGGGGCCGTGGAAGCCGGCGCGCGCCTTGGCCATCAGGCTCAGGTCGGGTGCGGTTTCCATGGACGAGCCCGGGAAGTGGTCAGGCGTGCCGGCAGCACGATAACCACCGTCGCCGTCATCGACTTCGAAGGTTGCAGCATAGGTCCGCACCGTTTCGGCATCGAGACCCAGGCCGGTCTCATCCGCCAGCGTGCGGAAGGCCACCAGTTCCAGACCGTGACAGGCCGAGCACACCTCGGTGTAGACCTGCAAGCCACGCTGAAGCTGTGCCCGGTCGTAGGTGCCGAATGGCCCCTCGAACGAGAACGCATAGTCGGTGATGTGCCCGCCTGATCCCGCGGCCAACGCCGGAGCGGCGCCGCCAAGGGTCAAAGCCATCAGGGCCGAAAGGGCAAGTTTCCTGATCATAATATCACTCTCTTCCTTTCGCTCACTGACCGGGGATCTGCTCAGGGGCGACTTTGCCCTTGGCAGCCTTGGCTTTTACAGTGGCTTTGAAGTCTGCTTCGATGGTTGCCGGTGGCGCTGTCGGACGTTCCAGCACGCCAAGCAGCGGCAGGATGACCAGGAAGTAGGCAAACCAATACGCCGAACCGATCAAGGAGATCGTCGAATACGGCGGCTCGGCTGGCATGGCGCCGGCCCACATCAGGACGACGAAATCCACGACCAGAAGCCAGAAATACCACTTGAACATCGGACGGTTGCGACCCGAACGCACCGACGAGGTATCCAGCCACGGGGTCAGGGCCATGACGGCAATTGCGCCGAACATCGCCAGAACGCCGAAGAACTTGGCGTCGATGATCCCGAAGGACAGCCAGTTCGCCGCGATCACCACCCAAACGTCAGCGGTGAAGGCGCGCAGGATCGCGTAGAACGGCAAGAAGTACCATTCCGGAACGATATGCGCGGGCGTCACCAGCGGGTCCGCCATGCGGTAGTTGTCCGGGTGGCCCAGGAAGTTCGGCATGAAGCCGACGATGGCCCAGAACACCAGCAGCACCAGAACCAGCGCGAACAGGTCCTTGATCACGAAATAGGGCCAGAAGGGCAGGGTGTCTTTCTCGACTTCTTCCTTGGACCCGCGACGCACCTCGACACCCGTCGGGTTGTTGTTGCCGGTGGTGTGGAACGCCCAGATGTGCACGATCACCAGGGCCGCAATCACGAACGGCAGCAGATAGTGCAACGAGAAGAAACGTGTCAGCGTCGGGCTGCCCACTGCGGGCCCGCCCAGCAGCCAGGTCTGGATCGGCTCGCCAATGCCCGGGATTGCGCCGAACAGGCCGGTGATCACCGTGGCACCCCAGAACGACATCTGACCCCAAGGCAGAACATAGCCCATGAAGCCGGTCGCCATCATCGCCAGATAGATCAACATGCCGATGATCCAGGTCACTTCACGCGGGGCTTTGTACGAGCCGTAATAGAGGCCGCGGAAGATGTGGATATAGACCGCAAAGAAGAACAGCGACGCGCCGTTCATGTGCAGATAGCGCAGCATATAGCCGCCGTTCACGTTGCGCATGATATGCTCGACGGAATTGAACGCCATATCGGCGTGCGGCGTGAAATGCATCACCAGCACGATGCCGGTAACAATCTGCAACACAAGGCAAAAAGCGAGGACGATGCCCCAGATCCACCACCAGTTCAGGTTCTTGGGGGTGGGGATCATCAGGGTGCCGTAAAGAAGCCCTACGATCGGCAGGCGGCGGTCAAGCCACTTTTCAATGCCAGTCTTGGGCTCGTAATGGTCGTGGGGAATGCCGGACATGCCTCGTCTCCCTTAGCCGAGCTGAATGGTGGATTCGTCGACGAAGCTGACGACGGGAATGTGCAGGTTCTGCGGTGCAGGACCCCGGCGAATACGGCCAGCGGTATCATAGTGCGAGCCGTGGCATGGGCAGAACCAACCGCCGAAATCACCCGCCCCATCACCCAGCGGCACGCAGCCAAGGTGCGTGCAAACGCCTGTCATGATGAGCCACTCGCCGGATTCGTCGGTTGCGCGGTTTTCATCCGAAGCGTCGGTGTTCGGCTTGTTCGGGTTTTCCGAATTCTGATCCATCAGATCTTCGAGCGGCACAGCGCGCGCAGCCTCGATCTCTTCTTCGGTGCGGCGGCGAATAAACACCGGCTTGCCCAAGAAGTTGACGGTCAACTGCGTGCCAACCGCCACGCCACTGATGTCGACGAAAATCGAAGACAGGGCTTGCACGTCAGCCGAGGGATTCATCTGGTTCACCAGTGGCCAGACGGCGGCCCCGGTTGTGACTACGCCAGCGCCTGCGGTCGCGTAGTACAGAAAATCTCGGCGAGTGCCTGCGTTGTCGTCTGCGTGGGACACGAGCATTCTCCATTTCAAGGTCACGGGTTCGGCGGATACGCCAAAACGAGCCACAGTAAACTGTAGCCTCCAAGGCGGTTGTTTAACGGCGATTTGAACTTCCGTCCAGCCGCGAAAAGGAGGAAATATGCCACACTTGGGGCATTTAGCGGTGGCGAAGCGCCGCGATCAGCGCGGAGATACAGCGTGAACCGGCTTCTGACCCAAGCGTCCCCAGCGCCACAGCGCCGAAAAACAGATCTTTACGGGAAAATTCGCGCGTGTTCGCCAACGAACGCCGAAACGGCGCGTGCACTGCGCCAAAGTCAACGCAAGAACAGGTTGATTCCCCTGCCATCCGGCCTCGTGTCACGACAGTCTGTTGCGAAACGAGGCCGATGTGCCGTGTGCCGTCAGGTCAGCCCGGAAGGGTGGCCTGCATGGAGGGCCGTTGCACGAAATCCGCATACCAGGCCGCCAGAGTCGGGGCTTGCGCACGCCAATTGCGATCTGCAAAGCGGAAATCGAGATAACCCAACGCGCAGCCCACGGCGATTTGTCCCATATCCAGCGGGCCCGCCAAATGCGCCATCCAGCGCGATTCCAGCGCATCGAGCGCGCGTGAGATCTTGGCCCACTGGCCCTCGATCCAAGCCGTGGACTGCTTCTCTGGTGCGCGCAGCGCCGTTTCATACCGCATCAGGATCGCCGCATCGACGATTCCATCTGCGGTTGCTTCGAGGGTCAGAACCTCCCACAGACGTGGGCCGTCCGGGTAGAAGGCCGGGCTGCCGGCGGGAACCTGCGTTGCCAGAAAGCGAGTGATGACGCGGCTGTCGTACAATGTGCAGCCGTCGGGGCGCTCCAGCGCCGGGATTTTACCCAGGGGATTCGCGCCGAGTGGCATGGTTCCGGGGTCAACCGGAGACCCGGTGGCGGGGGCCAGCCTGACGGTGTCTTTTTGCCCGGCTTCATCGAGGAGAACCACGATCTTGCGAACGAATGGCGAGGCGGGACTGTGATGCAGAACCATCATGTGCGGGGCCCTTTCTGGCAGTGCGAAGATTCATGGGTACGCTAGCACGTTGCCAATTGGTGTCCATTCCTGTTCGCATGACACTGAGTGCTTGAAGCTTGGGGGGCGGGGCCATTACGGTGCGCGCATGGCAAAACCGAGACCACGCAAAAACAAGAAACCGCGGCTGATGGACCGGATCGCCGCCGGTCTGCGGCGGCTGTTTCGCTGGCTGATGCTGGCGCTTGCGGGCGTCGTGGTGCTGCTGCTCGCCTGGATTGCGCTCTATCGATTCGTCGATCCGCCGGGGGGCATCTATATGTGGCAAGAGCAATGGCGGTTGGGGTCGATCCAGTATGAATGGGTCGATATGGAGGCCATCGCACCGGCAATGGCGCAATCCGTGGTCGCCGCCGAGGACGTGAATTTCTGCCGCCATTGGGGGTTCGATGTGGCCGCAATTCGCATCGCCTTGGCCGAGGGGGCCGGGCGGGGTGCCTCGACGATCAGCCAGCAGGTCGTGAAAAACGTGTTCCTGTGGCAAGGGCGCAGTTGGCTACGCAAGGCGCTGGAAGCGGTGATCACCCCGGTGATGGAGGTGATGTGGTCCAAGCGGCGCATCCTTGAGGTTTATCTGAACATCGCCGAGTTCGGAGAAGGCGTTTTCGGGGTGCAGGCGGCGGCGCAACATCACTTCAACCGCGATGCGGGAGCGTTGACTGCGCGGCAAGCGGCTTTGCTGGCGGCGGTGCTGCCCGCGCCACAATCGCGCGACGCGGGTGATCCGTCAGGGCGGTTGGTGCGCCGCGCAAATGCGATTCTGGACGGCGCTGCGACGATATCACGCGATGATCGCGCGGCTTGTTTCGCACGTTAACGGTTTGGACGGTTGAACTTTGATCGCGCCCGGTGCAAAGCAAGGGCTGTAACTTGATCGCGCGCACCGCCAACACTGCAGAGTCTCATGCTCAGCCTTTTCCACGTTCCCCTCTCGCCCTTTTGTCGCAAAGTCCGCCTGACGCTTGCCGAAAAACGGCTGGAAGTCGAGCTGATCGACGAGCGCTATTGGGAGGCTGGCACGGAATTCCTGCGCCGCAATCCGGCGGGGAAAGTGCCGATTCTGCGCTATGAAGGGCGCATGCTGGCGGAAAGCCAGGCGATTTGTGAGTTCCTCGATGAGGTTCACCCCGAGCCGCCCTTGATCCCCAAGGATCCGTCGAGCCGCTATGAAGTGCGCCGTTTGTGCGCCTGGTTCGACGATACGTTTCACTCGGAAGTGACGGCAAACCTGCTGTATGAGCGGGTGACCAAGAAAATCATGGGGCGCGGCTATCCGGATTCGCAAAAGGTGAAAACCGGATCATCGCGGATCAAATATCACCTCGATTACATGAGCTGGCTGTTGGAGCATCGCCGCTGGCTGGCGGGCAATGCGATGACGCTGGCCGATTTCACGGCGGCGGCGCATCTGTCCTGTCTCGATTACATCAACGACGTCGATTGGGAGCGCGCGCCAGCGGTGAAATCCTGGTACGCGACGATCAAATCCCGCCCGGCGTTCCGGTCGCTGCTGTCGGACCAAGTGCCCGGGTTTCCACCGCCCCGGCGCTATGCCGACCTTGATTTCTGAGGTTTGAGGGGGCGCGTTTCTCGGCCCCATCGAGGGGCCTCGCCCCGCCGGGAGGTTTCACCTCCCACGGCCTGCGGCCTCCCACCAGGATATTTTTGGAACAAAGAGGACAGGCATGATGGACGGTGTCGCGCTGAAAGCCCTGGTTGTCGAGCAGGCTTTGGCCGAAGGGTTTTCGGCGGCGCGGGTGACGCGGCCGGACGCCATTCCCGAGTCGGCGGGGCGGTTGGCGGCTTATGTCGACGCGGGGCGGCATGGGCAGATGGCGTGGATGGCCGAGCGCATGGCGTGGCGTGGCAACCCTGCGGCGCTGTGGCCCGAGGCGAAGTCGGTGATCATGTTGGCGGAGGTGTATTCGCCCGAGCATGACCCGCGCGATGTTCTGGGGCAGCCCGAAAAAGGGGCGATTTCGGTTTATGCGCAGAATCGCGATTACCATGACATCGTGAAAAAGCGCCTGAAGCGGTTGGGGCGTTGGCTGATCGAGGAGGCGGGCGGCGAAATCAAGGTGTTCGTGGATACCGCTCCGGTGATGGAAAAACCTCTGGCGGCGGCGGCGGGTCTGGGCTGGCAGGGCAAGCACACCAATGTTTTGAGCCGTGAGTTGGGAAGCTGGTTTTTCCTCGGCGCAATTTTCACCACGCTGGAGATGCCAGTCGATGCGCCCGCGGTCGAGAACTGCGGCAGTTGCAGGGCCTGTCTGGATGCCTGTCCGACCGATGCCTTTCCCGCGCCCTTTCAACTGGATGCGCGGCGTTGCATTTCCTATCTGACCATTGAGCACAAGGGGGAGATCGACCCTGAATTGCGGGTGTTGATGGGGAACCATATTTATGGCTGCGATGATTGTCTTGCGGCCTGTCCGTGGAACAAGTTTGCCGCCACGGCGTCAGAGGTGAAATATGCCGCGCGCCCGGATCTGGTGGCGCCGGATCTGGCGGAGTTGGTCGGCCTTGATGATGCGGCGTTTCGCGAGAGGTTTTCGGGCTCGCCGGTCAAGCGGATCGGGCGCGATCGGTTCGTGCGCAATGTGTTGTATGCCATTGGCAACTCGGGTCTTTCCGGTCTGGCCTCGGCCGCACGACCCTTGGTGCACGACCCCGACCCGGTGGTTGCCGAGGCCGCCCGGTGGGCGCTGTCACGCTTGTAACAGGGCCATGGCCTCGGGCCAGGCCTGCGGATCGCTGAGGGTCTTGTCGCGGCAGAACGGGTTGCAGAAACCCAACACCTGATCGTTGACCCGCAGGAAATCGGTGACGGGCAAGCCGGAATAGGGGCAGGCCGCGTTGATCGACGGCCCGTCGCAACGATCCGCGGGCAAGGGCGCGGGGCCGGGCCAGACGCGGGTTGGTCCGTCGCGCTGGTAAACGGGTTGATCGGCCCCGTCATGCAGGCTCATGGCGCGCCAGCGGCGAAACCGGGGGTGCGCAAGATGCGCTGCGACATAGGCGGCGGCAGCCTTTGACACCGGTAAATTGTATCCCGCGATGCGGGCCGCCACCGGGGCGAAAAAACGCATCCGCCGCGCAATACGCGCCGCAAAGCCAAGGCCCGGTGCTGCCAGTTTCCGCGCGCGCCCAAGCCCAGAGGGTTTCGAGCCGCGCCAAGTCTTCGAGCACGGCTGGCGGGGGCTCGCAGGTCTGGTAGCTGACACGGAGATTCATCGGGCAATGGCTGCGCAGCGCGGTGAAGGACGAATGCATCTCGGCCGCCAGTGCGCGGGCGATGGCCCGGGCTTTGGGGTCCGAGGGCCAGAGGCCGGCCTCTGGATGCCGGGTCGCCAATTCTTCGGCAATGGCGAGACTGTCACTGACCACCACGCCTTCGGGCAGGCGCAGGGCGGGCACAGTGCGGGCCGGAAAGAACTGCGCCAAGGTCTCGGCAAAGGCGGGTTCATAGAAGCGGACGCGGGTGAGTTTTGCGGCAAGACCGAACGCGTCGAACAAAAGCCAGCCCCGCAGCGACCAACTGGAATATGCGCGATCGCCGATGACGAGGTCGTAGGTCATGTATTCCCCCTGATGTTTCGGTGACCTTGCCGCAATTCACGCCAACTGACCAATCAGCATTTGTGGGCGAATCCATCGAAAACAGACATGAAAAGTGAACCATTTCGCGTCTCAGCCGTAGGAAAGGAAACAGCGGAGAAACAACATGGCCTTCGATACCCCTGAATCGCGCCACTTCACGCGAACCATGATGCGGGCGGAAATGCTGGATGCGGAAACGGAACGGGCGTTGGCGATTGCCTGGCGCGACCACCGGGACGAGGCCGCGCTGCATCGGTTGATCACCGCCTATATGCGGTTGGCGATCTCGATGGCGTCGAAATTTCGCAAATACGGCGCGCCGCTGGGCGATCTGATCCAAGAGGCGAGCCTTGGGCTGATGAAGGCCGCCGAAAAATTCGATCCGGATCGCGGTGTGAGATTCTCGACTTACGCGATGTGGTGGATCAAGGCCTCGATTCAGGATCATGTGATGCGCAATTGGTCGATGGTGCGCACCGGCTCGACCAGCAGCCAGAAGGCGTTGTTTTTCAATCTGCGGCGGGTCGAGGCGCAATTGCGGCGCGAAGCGGGTGACATGGGCGAGCGCCTGGATGAGCATCAGCTTCGCGAGCGGGTTGCGCAGCAGATCGGGGTGTCGGTCGCGGAAGTCGAGATGATGAGTGGGCGATTGTCGGGTGGGGACATGTCGTTGAATGCGCGGCAATCGGGCGAGGATGAGGGGCGCGAGTGGGTCGAGACGCTGGCGGATGACGCGCCGGGGGCCGAGGAAACCGTGGCGGCGAAACATGATCAGCTTGCGTTGCAGGGCTGGCTGGCGGAGGCGCTGGACAGTTTGACCGACCGTGAACGCCTGATCGTGACCGCGCGCAAGATGTCTGATGCGCCGCGCACGCTGGAGGCGCTGGGCGGCGAGTTGCGGTTGTCGAAGGAACGTGTGCGCCAGATCGAGGCCGCAGCGCTTGAGAAGATGCGCCACCGTCTTGAGCGGCAGGGCGCGGGGGTTCAGGCCTTGTTGGCCTGAACGGGCGTGCGGATCTGGTGCCGCGTGGGCCCATTCGGCTGACATGATGGCGGCAAAACAAAGACCGGCGACACACCTTGAGTGAAGCCGAAACTCAGGGGCATCGAGCCCCTTCGGTTCGGCGCGTTCCGCGCAGGGGGTTTCACCCCCTCTTGGCCGTTGGCCAATTCACCCCGACCATGCGCGTATCAGATCCGCATCCGCGGCACGTCATGCGGGTCGAGCCGCAGCTCGATCAGGATCGGGCCTTTGCGTGTTTCCAGCGCGGTGAGCGCGGTTTCCAGCTCTGCCATTGAGCGTACCTCAAGCCCTTGCCCCCCCAGCGAGATGGCGATCTCGGCGAAGGACGGCCAGTGGAAGACGGTGAGGCTGGGGTCCATTTGCCGGTCGAGAAACTGGATATGTTCGGCACCATAGGCGGAATCGTTGGCGACGATGACGATGAGGTCCAGCCCCAGACGCACGGCGGTATTGAATTCATTGATCCCGCCCATCATGAAGCCGCCGTCACCGCTGAACACCACCACCGGCCTGCCGGGTGCTGCCAGTCCGGCACCGATGGCTTCGGGCAGACCCAGCCCGATGGAGCCGAAATTCGCTGTGACAACAAAGCTCTGCGGGTCTGGTGCGGAAATCCGGCACCAGACTTCGGTCATGAACCGGCCGCCATCGGTGACCAGAACCCGGTCTTTTGGCAGCGCCGCCTCAAGACGTTCAAGCGCCTGAACATAATTCACATAACCCTCGGCGCTTTTGTCCGGCCCCGTGGGGTGCGCGGTGAGGACGTCGATATTCAGCTCGCGGGTGAAGCCGCTGGGTGCGATTTCGGCCTCGTCGAGCCAATACAGGATGGTCTCGGCGGTCAGGCCCGCATCGGCGACGAGGGCTGCGTCCGGGTGCAGCCCGCCGCCAATCGCGGTTGGTTCGATGTCCACCTGAATGATGCGCTTGTCCTTCATCAGCTTGCCGCGATCGGTGGTGAAATCGTGCAACCCGGTCCCGAAGCAGACAATGCAATCAGACTGGGCGATCAGGTCATAGGCGGCAGGCGTCGAGAGGGTGCCGAATATGTCGATGTTATAGGGGTGGTCGTTGAACAGACCCTTGGCCTTCAGCGTCGTGGCCAGCGGAGCCTCGAGCCGGTCGGCGAGTGTGATCAACTGCGCGCGCGCTGCAACCGCGCCGCCCCCCGCCAGAATTAACGGACGGCGCGCCGAGGCAATCATGCCGATTGCCTGATCGAGAATGTCGCCCTGGGCCACGCCTCCGGGTGCGGTGAACACATCGAGGACCTTGTGCGCGTGGCTTGCCTCTTGCCACATGAAATCGGCGGGCATGTTCAGGACAATCGGCCGGCGTTCCACCTGTGCGCGGTAAAACGCCCGCGCCACGTCCATGCCGACGGTATCGGGCGCGCGCAATTGCTCGAAACCCGCACCCGTCGCCTTGACCACCTCGCGCTGGTCGATTCCTTGCAGGTGGCGCGGGTTTGACACGGGCGTATCCCCAGCCAGCAGGACCATCGGAATATGCCCGCGCACGCCCTCGGTCAGGGCCGTCATGCAATTGGTCAGGGCCGGGCCATGGGTGACCGTGGCAACGCCCACTTTTCCGGCGACATGCGCGTAAGCCAGCGCCATCAGCACCGAGCTGCCCTCATGCGCGGAGGGGATGAAGCGCCCGCCACAATCGCGAACGAAGCTGTCGACCATAAAGAGGTTGGCGTCGCCCATCAGGCCGAACATCGTCTCGACCCCGTGGTCGCGGACGGCCCGGGCGATGGATTGGTAAACGTGGATCGTATCGGTCATTGAGGCTTGCTCCTGTCGCGCTTTTCTTCTGATAGACGAAAACGCGGGCAAATTAAGCACATTCCGCAAGGGTGTTGCGACAAACTCGGCACGGGTTCCATCGAGGTCAGCGCGATTCGGGATTTGCGGGGTTTTGGGAGGGTGTAGTGACCTGCCCAACCTGTTGCGACGCGGCCCGCCTTGCGCTGAGGATCGGCCAGGGTATGTCGCCGGAAAGCGCCGGGCGATACGCCCACAGGAACAGCGCCCAACCGAGCATCCAGAGGAGGGCGGAAGCGGTAATTCCGTCGAACCCTGGTCCGGTCACGCGCGGCGACGCCACGCGCAGGAGTGCCGCCGACCAGACAAGGCCGAATGCCGCGCCCAGGCCACCGCCGACGATCAGCAGGTTGCCCCGGCGCGCCATTGCCGCCCGCCCCGCGATGGCGATGATCATGCTCCCCATCGCGCCCATGGTCAGCGCGTGCAGGGCGGTGCCTTGCGCCAGCACATCGGGGCGCAAGGTGGCGAGGCCCAGCAGGATCAATCCGACGGGCAGCCAGACCCACGCGAGATGCAACACCAACAGCGCGGGGTAGTGCCGAGACTGCCAACTGTACCAACCCAGAAGCCGAGCAAGCTGCACAACACCGGCAATCAACAGGCACAGGCCCGCCGCGAGGGTGTGGTTGGCCAGTGTCAAACCAGCCCCCAGCAGCGTTGCGATCAGCGCGAGTGGCGACAAGACCGGCCATTTGCGCGGCCTGAGCCTTGAGGATGTGTGCTGCATCCAGCTGGCGGTGAAAGCTGGCACAGCGCGGCCGCCGATGACGCCAATCAGGGCCGCAAAGAGGAACACCATCGCCAGCGGGGCTCTGGTGGCCCAAGGTTCGCCGACGCCACCGCACAGCGAAACAGCGTCGCCCAGCGCCAAGCCGAGCACGGCCACCACGGACCAGAGTTTCGAAAAAACCCGCGCGGCGATCAACCCGCGTGCCAGGATCACGGCGAGAAGGCCGAAGAATGCGAGGCTTGGCAGCAGGTGCAGCGCGTCGGGCAAACCGGGTATGGCAAGCCCTGCAAGCTGTGCTGCGGCCCAAAGCAGGGTCAGCGCCCTGACGGCCTGAGGCGAGGTCGGCGGTGAGCCCGTCCAGCTTGGCAGCGCGGTCAGCAGATACCCGCCGACCGCTGCCCCGCCCATGCCGAACAGCAGTGCGCGCAGATGCCAGGCCACGGGATCGACGATCATCCCCTCTGGCCAGAGCCAGACCGTCGGGGCAATCAGCGCCCAAAGCCCTGCGCAGAAAAACAGCGGGCGGTGTGGCGCGCGCCAGAGCGGATGAGAGGCGCCAAACAGAGCCAGTAGCTTGCGCACCGGGCGTCAGGCGGCGGCGTGCTCGAATCGCGGGAACAACACGGTGTTCTC
Organism: Pararhodobacter sp.; assembly: GCF_034676545.1. NCBI lineage: Bacteria > Pseudomonadati > Pseudomonadota > Alphaproteobacteria > Rhodobacterales > Paracoccaceae > Pararhodobacter > Pararhodobacter sp. The sequence goes on along the minus strand of NZ_JAUCBZ010000015.1, from coordinate 3,568,016 downwards.
CAGATGGATATGCGCCACCAGATCATCGGCAAATTTGCGCACCCCGGTATACAGCGCCGTCCACGATCCACAGGCCCCCGCTGGCAAGGTCAGCCCGTTTGTGACGTGTTCGATCTTGACGAGCAGTTCCGTGGCCTCGTCATGCTCGTGGCGCATCTGGGTGATGGGGTGCACGATCATCGGATGACCGCCGCGCAGCATCAGCGGGAACAGCACGGCCTCTTCCTTGGCCATATGGTCATCGAGTTCATCCTTGAGCGCAATCAAGGCTTCGGCCAGCCCAAGGGGCGCGTTTTCCTTGGCACCGTGCACGCGCTCGACCTTTTGCGACAGCGGGATCAGAAAGTCCAGTTCGGTGCGGTGGGTCTCGTGATAGCGGCTCAGGATATAGGCGATCAGGTCGGCCGTGCTCTCGGGCGCTTCACGGCCTGCGGCATCGGACAGCGCCTGCAAATCCGTCAGCAAACGGTCGGGGAGAAGCCCGGCATTCAGCGCCGCCTCGGACAGGGCAACCGTGCCGCCACAGCAAAAGCTGATGCCTTTCGCGCGGAACAATTCTGCGGCGCCGGGGAGTTCGGCGGCAATCGTTCCGACCGTCATATCGTGGGAAAGCGGGGTCATTTCAGGGGTCCTTTCAGCGGGAAGTATCGGGGTCCGGGGTGGCCCAGGCGGTGGCCTGTGGCGGCGCAAGACGCAGCAAATCCACCGCGCGGGCGGCGATTTGCCGGGCGATGTCGAGCGTGGTTTGCGGATTCAGGTAAAAGGCCGGCACGGGGGGCAGGATGGTGCCGCCCATCTCGGTTGCGGCGGTCATGTTGCGCAGATGGGCCAGCGTGAGCGGAGCCTCTCGTGCCAGCAGGATCAGCGGGCGGCGTTCCTTCAGCTGCACGCCCGCCGCGCGGGTCAGCAGGTTGTCGTCAAGCCCGTGGGCAATCGCCGCAAGGCTGCGCATCGAGCAGGGGGCGACGATCATCCCGGCCACCGGATACGAGCCCGAGGCAATGCTGGCCCCCAGATCGCGGATCGGGTGGATGTGGGTGACAAGGGCCTCCAACTCGGCCTGTGCCTCGGGGCCGATTTCCAAGAGCAAGGTTCGCTCGGCCATCGGCGACAAGGTCAGGTCGATTGCCACGTCAAGGCGCGCCAGAATGCGCGCGCATTCCAAGGCAAGGATCGCCCCCGACGCGCCCGAAACCCCAAGGATCACCCGCGCGCTCATGGTGTCACCGGCGCGAGGCGGGCCAGAAGGTCTGCGGCAAAGGCCTCGTCCCTGGGGTCGAGCGCCATGACTTGCCCCCAGTCGCGCGTCGTTTCCGCGCCGATCTTGGTGGTCGCGTCAATGCCGAGCTTGCCCGCCAACCCTTCACGCGGGCTGGCGAAATCGAGGTAATCCATCGGCGTGTTGTCGAGCACCATCACGTCGCGCGCCGGGTCCATGCGCGTGGCCAGCGCCCAGGCGATGTCATCCCAATTGCGCGCGTCGATGTCGGCATCGACGACAATCACCATCTTGGTGTAACTGAACTGCGCCAGCATCCCCCACAGCGCCATCATCACCCGGCGCGCCTGGCCCGGATAGCGTTTGTCGATGCTGACCACGGCCATGCGATAGGAACAGGCGGCGGGCGGCAGCCAGACGTCGCGCACCTCGGGGATTTGCGCGCGGATCACCGGCAGGGCCAGATCGTTGAACACCTCACCGATGACCGAGGGTTCATCCGGCGGGCGGCCGGTGACGGTGGACAGATAGAGCGGGTCGCGGCGATGGGTGATGGCGGAAATGCGCATCACCGGGAAGGGCTCGACCGAATTGTAATAGCCGGTGTGGTCGCCAAAGGGGCCTTCGGGCGCGGTGTCATCGGGGTGCACCCAGCCTTCGAGCATGATTTCGGCGTTGGCGGGCACCATCAGCGGCACAGTGCGGGCGGGGACCAATTCGGCACGCGCGCCGCGCAACACGCCGGAAAAGGTGATCTCGGACACGGTTTCGGGCAGCGGCAGCGCGGCGGAGAGAAGTGTCGCGGGGTCCGCGCCCAGTGCAATCGCCACCGGCATCGGCTCACCGGCGCGCGCCCATGTGCGGGCATGGGCCGCCCCGCCGCGATGCGCCAGCCAGCGCAGGATCAGACGGTCCGGCCCCAGCACCTGCGCGCGGTATACACCCAGATTATAGCGCGCAAGCTGCGCCGGGGTGCTGTCATGCGGGCGCGTCACCACCACCGGCCAGGTGATCAGCGGCCCGGCATCGCCCGGCCAGGGCGTTTGCACGGGCAAGCGGGTCAGGTCGGGCTCGGCGGTGACCTGCTGCACCACGGCGTTGCGCGCAACATGGGGCCGGGTCAACAAGGCGGCGCGCAGCATCGGCCAGCGCGACATGGCATCGCGCATCCCCTCCACCGGGGCCGGGCTGCGCAATGAGGCCAGAAATTCGCCGAATTCGGGGATCTGTGCACGGGTCAGGCCGAGACCGGCGGCGACCCGGTCTTGTGTTCCGAACAGATTGGCCACCACCGGCATTGCCGCCCTTGTGCCGTCCGGCTGCGTCGCCGCGTCAAACCGCAGCACCGGGCCGTTGCGGCGCAGGGCGGCCTGTTGCACCGCTGTCATCTGATGGCGCAGCGCCACAGGATCGCCGATACGCAGCAGATCGCCCTGCTGCTCCACCCACGCCAGAAAGGCGCGCAAATCTGCGAAGGCGGGCAAGGAACGAATAGGGGCCTCCATCGGCGGTGCAGCGGCGTGTTTGCGACCGATAGCAGTCCGGAAATGGATATGACTTGATATAGATCAATCCCGACGACGCAGCGGTCTTCTAGTCTGCCGCCATTGACTTGCATGAGGACATGATGAGCACGCCTGTTTTGCCCCCTATGCCGCGCCCCTTGGCGCTGGCCGTGCGGTCGTTGCCACTGGCCCCGATCAGTACTCTGCTGACGTCCTTGACGCGACAATTGATGCAGCGCCACCCCGGTTTGCAACGGCGGCTTGGCGACTATGCCTCGCGCCGTTTCCTGCTGGACCTGACCGACCTTCCGTTCCTGCTGCTGTTGGAGCCGGGCACCTCGCGGCCACGCGTGACGGCCCATGCGCGCCGCTCTCCGCCACGCCATGACACGCGAATCGCGGGCCTGACCGCGGCGTTTCTGGGCATGTTGCACGGCAGTCTTGACGGTGACGCGCTGTTCTTTTCGCGCGATCTGGTGATCGAGGGCGATACCGCAGCCGGGCTGGCACTGCGCAACGCCATCGACAACGCCGAACTGGATCTGACGGTCGAGATGGCGGTTCTGCTCAAGCCTCTGGCGCCGCTGATCACCCGGCTGCTGGCGATTGGCCGAACGCCTTAGCGGATTGGCGCTGCATCGCATGGATAATCCCGCAGGAGCCGCGCCATGATGGAACTGGTATGCCCCGCCGGCACCCCCGCCGCCTTGCGCTCTGCCGTCGAGGCCGGGGCGCAGACGATCTATTGTGGCTTTGCTGATGAAACCAATGCGCGCAACTTTCCCGGCCTGAATTTCGACCGTGGGGAAATGGCGGCGGGCGTCGCCTACGCCCATGCGCGCGGCTCGAAGGTGTTGGTGGCGATCAACACCTTTCCGCATGCCGGGTCGGAAACCCTGTGGCATCGCGCGATTGCCGATGCCGAAACCGCCGGGGCCGATGCGGTGATCCTGGCCGATATCGGCCTGCTGGCCCATGCCGCCGAGCATCACCCAAAGCTGCGCCGTCACCTGTCGGTGCAAGCCGCCGCGGCCAACCCCGATGCGATCAACTTTTACGCCGAAACCTTTGGGGTGAAACGGGTGGTGTTGCCGCGCGTCCTGTCGGTGCCAGAAATCGCCGCGATCAACCGCGAAATCGACGTCGAAACCGAGGTGTTCGTGTTCGGCGGCTTGTGCGTGATGGCCGAGGGCCGGTGCTCGTTGTCGTCCTATGCCACCGGGAAATCCCCGAACATGAACGGCGTCTGTTCACCGGCCAGCCATGTCGACTATGCCGAGGAACCCGGCGGCCTGACCGCGCGTCTGGGCGGGTTCACCATTCACCGCACCGCCAAGGATCAGCCCGCGCCCTATCCGACGCTGTGCAAGGGGTGTTTCACCTCGGGCGAGCAAACCGGGCATGTGTTCGAGGATCCGGTCAGTCTGGATGCGACAACGTTGATCCCGGCGCTGGCCAAGGCCGGGGTGACGGCGCTCAAGATCGAAGGCCGCCAGCGCAGCCGCGCCTATGTCGCCGAAGTGGTGCGCAATTTCCGCGCGGCGATCGAGGCCCATGCCGGCCGGTCGTCCGATGCCCGAGGGTGTCATGGCCAGTCTCAGCGAAGGTCAGGCCGCCACGACCGGCGCCTATGCCAAGACATGGAGATGAGACCCGCTATGGATCTGACAGTCGGCCCCAACCCGTTTTTCTGGGACGCGCCCGTGGTGCGCAGCTTTTACGACAGCCTCGCCGCGGCTCCCGTCTCTCGCGTGGTTCTGGGCGAGGTCGTCTGCTCCAAACGCCTGCCGTTCTGGCAAGACGAAATCGCGCCAGCAGTCGAGGGTCTGTTGGCGGCGGGCAAGGCGGTGGCGATCACGACGCTGGCCTTGGTCACCCTGAAACGCGAGCGCAAGGCCACGGCCGCCTTGCGGGAAATCGGCCTGCCGATCGAGGTGAACGACTTGACCGGGCTGCACGCTTTGCCCGCCAAGACACCGTTCTGGGTGGGCCCGCTGATCAACGTCTACAACGAGGGCACGTTGCGCTGGCTGGCCGGGCGCGGGGCACAGCGGGTCTGCCTGCCGCCCGAGCTGCCGCTGGAGTTGATTGCCGTTCTGGCGCGGCTGGGTGCCGAATTGGGTGTCGCCATCGAGGTCTGGGGGCATGGCCGCTTGCCTCTGGCGATCTCGGGGCGGTGTTATCACGCACGACTGCACGACCACGCCAAGGATAGCTGCCAGTTTGTCTGCGGGCTGGACCCCGATGGGCGCGATGTGGAGACCCTGGACGGGCAAAAATTTCTGGTGGTCAACGGCGTGCAGACCCTGAGCCAGAGCACCGCCAGCATGGCCTATCAGATCGAGGTGCTGCGCGAGGCCGGTGTCAATGCGCTGCGTCTGTCGCCGCAAAGCACGCATTTCCTGGAGATCTGCGAGGCCTATGCCGCGCGCCTCACGGGTGACCTGACGGCGGCCGATCTCGAAGCGCTGCTTGCGCCAAGGGTGCCGGGCGGGCGGTTGTCCGATGGCTTTGTGCGCGGCCCGGCGGGTGCGGAATGGTCTGGCAAGGGTCTTGCATCCGCGGGCTGAACGGCCGTCCTGTGGTCAGAAAACCCTGCGCTGTTTTGGTGCAGACGATGACCTTGCGTGACCAACAGCGACAGGCCCCGCTCACCGTGCTTCGCGGCCGCGCAAACCGTCAGCGCCCCTCCATGAGGCTTGATCGCGTTGGCGACAGGCGTGATGCGTGCGGGTCGATGACGGCGGCTTCATCGCACACGGCAATCCCTGCGTTTTCACAGGGCTGTCTCTTGCCCCTGCTTGCGGCGCAAAACGCTGGGCGGATTCCAGAGTAACGATCCCGCTGGCGTTTGAAAGGTCCAAGGTTTCCAGCCTTGTCCCTCTGGCTGATGTTGACCCTTTCGGATCAATTGCCGGACCGGATCGGTCGGGCTGACAATCCCTGCTGATCGCCTTTTGCGGCGGTGACGTGCTGTCACTTGACTTGGTCTGCAAAAGCTGCAAACATCATTTTGAACACAACGTTCATATATGAACTTTCATTGGAGAGTACCATGACAACGCCACAGAAATTCCCCACCATCGAGCCAAGCGATGTCGAGATTCCGGCGGGAAAGTCGCTGGGTGAGTGGGTCGAGAGCCGTGTTGCGCGCTACGAGACCCGCACGCTGGACTGGAACGCGCTGAAGTTTCAGGCCGATTACGATCCGAAATACAAGCGCGCTCAAATGCGCTATATCGGCACGGGTGCAACGGGTGTTGCGAGCGATGACAACGTGGTTCCCGCTGGGAATTTCACCTTTTCGACCATGGTGCTTCCGGCTGGCTGCGAAGGCCCGCTGCACATTCACCGCGATGCGGAAGAGGTGTTCTTCATTCTCAAGGGCCACAAGATCCGCCTCTTTGTCGAGCACAACGGCGAGAAAGTCGAAACCGTGTTGACCGAGCGCGACCTGATCTCGGTGCCGCCGGGGGTTTATCGCGGCCTGCGCAATGAGGGCATCGAAGAGGCGCTGATGTGCGTGATGATTGGCAACCCGAAGCCCGTCACGCCGACTTACCCCGATGATCACCCTGTTTCGAAACTGAAGCGCTGAACCGCATCACCGGATACGCGCGTTGACGGGATAACCTGTCAGCGCGTTATCCGGGCGAAACCGGCCGTCAGGGGTGGTGAGTGCATGGGCGCGCAGGTTTCATTGTACCCCCACGACATAGCCGAGGCCCATCGACGCCTGTCTCGCGACCGAACGCACGGCGTCCCTGATCGGCCCCGGGCGGTCATTTCCCTCCTCGACAAAGCGATTTTCCGGGCCGGCGACATTGATCGCCCCGACGGGTCGTGCGCGATGGTCCAGCACCACCGCCCCGCAGGCGCCGATTCCGGCTTCGAACCCGCCCTCGCTCCAGGCAAAGCCCGCCTGCCTGTCCTGCCGGGCTTGCGCCAGAATGGCCTCGACAGACTGCGGTGTCTTTGCCGTAACCCGCTCAAGATCCACACCCGAAAAGAGCGCGCGAATGGCGTCGTCGGTCATCTCGGCCAGAATGGCGCGTCCCGCGGAAGATGTATATGCGGGCAAACGTGAGCCGGGGCGCATGTTGCTGATCAGGTGTGTGTTGGGCGTTTCGCGGCTGAGATACACAAGGTCTGTGCCATCCAGGATGCCAAGATGGGCGGACATGCCGGTCTTGTGCGCCAGTTCCGCCAACAGTGGCTGGCAGACCTGTACGATATCGCGACCGTGAATAGCCTGCGCCGCGAGGCTGATCAGGCCGGGTCCAAGCCGATATCCCGCACCTTCGTCGATCTCTTCGATCATGCGATTGGCCACCAGCGTATGAATCAGACGGATCAGCGTGGTACGATTGATGCCGAGTTCCGCAGATGTCCGGTTCAGGTTGCGACATCTGTGACCGTCGCCGATGTGGCGTAGCAAGCTCAGGGCGCGTTCGACGGGCGGAACGGAATACAGCGCTGATTCTGTTTTCTGTGGATCGACCACCATGTTCCCCCTAACGTCACTTGGACATCAATGTCTTAGCGTGTTCAAGCAAGTTCAACATACTGTTTTTATGGACAAACACACGAAAGCCAGCAAGTGCAACCGATTTCGCAACCATTTTCTTGACCCACGCGGATCCCTACGATAATATTTGAACATATCGTTCATAAAAGAACAAGGAGCTGGGAATGGGTGTGTTGAAAATTGGAGTTTGTGGGGGCGGGATTGGCGGTTTCAGTGCCGCCATTGCGTTGCGCAAGTCCGGGCACGATGTGCAGGTCTTTGAACGAGCACCCGCATTCAACCGGGTCGGGGCCGATATCAACCTGACGCCGAATGCGGTTTTTGCACTCGATCAGCTTGGCGTCGGTGAATACCTGCGCAAGACCGCCGCACGCCCGACCTTTCGCATCAGCCGCGACGGCGTGACCGGCGAGGAAACCTCGCGCCTGCCGATGAGCACCGCCGCTGAAGAGAAATACGGCGCACCGCAGCTGACCATTCACCGTGCCGATCTGCTGAAAGCGCTGCAGGGCCAATTGCCCGAAAACTGCGTTCACCCCGGAATGTCGGCCAAAAGCGTCGAGCTGACCGATGACGGCGCGACGATAATTTTTGACGATGGCTCGCGCCAGGAGTTTGATGTTGTCATCGGCGCTGATGGTATCCATTCCGCCGTGCGCACGGCGCTGTTCGGCAAGGATGACCCGAAATTTACCGGCATCGTGTCCTACCGCTCGGTCTTCCCGCGCAGCAAGGCGGCTGGCCTGTCCGACACCGATGCCTTCACCAAATGGTGGGGCGAGGTGCCCGAGAAGCAGATCGTGACTTTTCCGTTGACTCTTGGCGAAGAAATCTTTGTTTTTGCAACCACGCCGCAGCAGGGCTGGACCGAAGAGGGCTGGACGCTGCCTGGCGATGTCGAGGAATTGCGCGCCGAATACAGCAATTTCCACCCCGATGCGCGCGCGCTTCTTGAGGCCTGTGACGAGGTCACCAAGTCGGCGCTGCATGTGCGTGAGCCGATGGACACCTGGTCAAAAGGCCGGGCCACGATTTTGGGAGACGCCGCACACCCGATGGTACCGTTCATGGCACAAGGGGCCTGCATGGCAATTGAGGATGCTGTCGTTCTGGCCCGCGCGTTGGACGGTGTCACACCGGACGGCGTTGAAGCGGCCTTTGCGCGGTATGAGGCTGCTCGCAAACCGCGCACGGCGCAAGTGCAGGCAAACTCATTGGCCAATGATTGGCTGAAAAAAGGTGGTAACGCGGATTGGGTCTATGGCTATGATGCCTGGTCCGTCGCGTTGGGCTGAAGAAATTACCAAGGGAGAGACTATGAAACAGTTTTTGAAATCCGCCGTTGTTGCGGCTGGAATCACCATGATCGGTGGGGCCGCGATTGCCGAAGAATACACGATGAACGCGGTGACATTGTCCCCACGTCAGGCTGATATCTCGCGCGGGTTCGCGATGTTCATCGACGAGATCAATGAAGAATTCGACGGCGAATTCCAGATCAACTGGCGCGGTGGCCCCGAGGTCATGCCGCCGTTCGGTCAGGCCGAAGCGGTGCGCAACGGCGCGATGGACATGACCTTCACCAGCCCGAGCTACTATTCCGGTCTGGTTCCGGCATCCTCGACGATGAACCTGTCGTTCAAGGATTACAACGAGATCCGCACAACCGGTTATTACGAGCGGATGACGGAATTGCACGCCGAGCGGAATCTGGTGTTTCTGGGCGAAGTTCCGGCCACCGACCTTGCGTTCCATCTGTTCCTGAACACCCCCATTGAAACGCTGGCAGATATCCAGGGCCTGCGCATTCGCGTTTTCCCGACCCTGTTGCCGCTGGTGAATGCGCTGGGCGCAGAGCCGCTGGTTCTGCCGATGGGCGAGATTTACACCGCCATGGAGCGCGGCGCGATTGACGGGTTCATGCGCGGCACCGTCGGCTGGGCCGCACAATTCGAGGGTGTGGTGACGCATGTCGTCTATCCGGGCGTCTACCGCGCAGGCTTCCCGATCCTGGTGAATCAGGATGCCTGGAACGAGCTGCCCGCCGACCTGCAAACCCGCATCATCGCCTTCGTGCGCGACGATCTGGCACCGCGGATTGATGAGATCTGGGCGACCGATGTCGCACAGGGTGTCGTCGAGATGGAGGCCGCCGGTTTCGAGGTCATCCAGTTGTCCGACGAGGATTCGGCACAATTGCGCGAGATCGCACTCGACTCCGCCTGGTCGGTCATTGCCACCGAAGCCGGCGAGGACGTTGCCGCCGAACTGCGCGGCATGCTGGTCGACTGATCCTGCTGTTCCAAACTCCAATGATGGGGCCAAAGACCTGGCCCCATCTTTTCATAAGGAGACCTTCAGATGCCCTCTGCCTATGACAGTGTCGTACGGTTCTTCAGTCGGGTGAACCTTTGGCTGGCGATCCTGGGCGCGGGTATCCTGTTCTTCGCCGCGTCGATCATCTTCTTCGAGGTCGTCTCGCGGGCGGTGGTCGGAACCTCGCGCCTGTGGGTGATCGAGGTCAGCGAATACTCGCTCTTGTATATCACCTTCCTTGGGGCACCTTACCTGCTCGAAAAGAACATGCATGTCACACTGGATCTGCTGCATCTCAGCCTGTCGCTGGGCTGGCAGGCGATTTTGCGCGTGATCAATTCGGTGATCGGCTTTGCCATCTGCGTGGTGCTGACGAAGATCGGCATCGACGTGATGCTCGACCAGATCGACACCGGTGTTCGCGCGACAACCGTTATGGCGCCGCCACGCTACTGGATTACCCCGGCGCTGCCGCTCGGCATGTTTCTGATGGCGGTTCAATTTCTGTTTCAGGGTGTCGGCGCGATCCGGCGAAAGGGTCTCTAATGCTAGAATGGTATTACGTCATCGCCATCATCGTGGGCCCGTTGCTGTTCCTGATGATGCTTGGCCTTCCGGTCGCGTTTTCGTTTCTTGCGGTGAACATTGTCGGTGCCTTTCTGCTGCTGGGAGGCGAATCCGGGGTGCGGCAGGTGGTGATGAACACCATCGACGCCTTGACCAGCTTCACGCTTGTCCCGGTCGCGTTGTTCATGATCATGGGCGAGGGGATGTTCCAGTCCCGCATCGCCATCGACCTGATGGACACGCTGGACAAATGGTTCGGCAAGCTGCGCGGGCGGCTGGCCTTCATGGCCGTGGGCGGGGGCGTGTTGTTCTCGTCGCTGACCGGCAACTCGATGGGCGCAATTGCCCTGCTGGGCTCGTCGCTGGTGCCCGAGATGGAGAAACGCGGCTACAAGAAGCCGATGTCGCTGGGTCCCATTCTGGGCTCTGCGGGTCTGGCGATCATGATCCCGCCAAGCTCTCTGGCCGTGGTTCTGGGCGTGGTGGCGGAACTGTCCATCGGGCGTGTGCTGATCGGCATCATCGTGCCGGGTCTGCTGATGGCGCTGCTCTATGTGCTCTACATCTATATCCGCGTGACAATTCAGCCGCATCTTGCACCGCCTTTCGACGTGAAGCCGGTTCCGATGGCAGAAAAACTGCATGCGACGGCGGTCAATATCCTGCCGCTGGGCTTTGTCGTGTTTTCGGTGGTCGGCGTGATTTTCCTTGGCTGGGCAACGCCGAGCGAGGCCGCGGCGACCGGTGCCTTTGCCACCCTGGCGCTGGCCGCCGCCAAGCGGCGCTTGACCTGGGATGTGTTCTCGAAGTCCATCCTCGGCAGCGCCAATATCTCGGTCATGGTGCTGCTGATCGTGTCGGGCGCGGTCACCTTCACGCAGCTTCTGGCCTATACCGGGGCGACCTTTGGCATGGTCGATGCGATCATTTCGCTCGATATCAGCCCCAGCGCCATTGTGCTGACGATGATCGGCGCGGTGATCTTTCTGGGCATGTTCATGGGGCCATTGCCGATCATGCTGATCACGCTGCCGATCTTCATTCCGGTTGTCCTGCAATTCGGCTTTGATCCGATCTGGTTTGCGGCGATGTATCTGGTGGCGATCGAGACCGGCTCCACCTCGCCGCCACTGGGCGGTGCGCTGTTCGTGATGAAGGCCGTGGCCCCCGTCGGCACGACGATGAACGAGATCTACCGCGCGGCGATGCCGTTCATCCTGTGTGACCTTGCGGCGATCCTGATCCTGTTCTTTGTGCCGCAACTGGTGACATGGCCGGTCGCGTATATGTTCCGATGACCACCCGCCAGCTCCATCAATTCGGTGACAGCCCCTGTTGCATGAAGGTTCGCATGGCGCTGGCGGCAAAGGCATTGCCGTGGGATGAGGTGTTTATCGAAAGCTGGAAATTCGACCATTTTCAGCCCGCGTATCTGGCCCTCAACCCCGATGGCATCGTGCCGACACTGGTCGATGGCGGCCGGGTTGTGACGCAGTCCAATGTCATCCTTGAATACCTCGATGATGCCTATCCCGAGCCACCTTTGCGCCCCGAGGATGCCTATCAGGCGTCGATCATGCGCAAATGGATGTTCATCGAGCAAGACCACCTGTTTGGCCATATCGTGACGCTCAGTTTCAACTCGATGATGAAACTGCGCGTTGAAGGGTTCGGGTTGGCGCAGTTGACGCAGTGGTCGCATCGCCACCCCGACCAGCAGAAGGCGCAGGATTATCTGCGCCGCCTGACCGCCCCGCGCGATGACGCAAAGGACGCCGCCGCCCGCCGGGGTCTGCGGGTATTCCTTGAGCGGCTGGAGCAGGATCTTGGCCTGTTTGACGGGCCGTGGATTTGCGGTGCGCGTCTGACCCTTGCGGAAATCGCGCTGGCGGGCATTTTTGACCGGTTGGTGTATCTCGAGGAAGACGGCTGTTTTCGCGGCCTGCCACGGGTCGAGGCGTGGTTTGACGCCTTGCGTGCGTCGGACATCTATATCGCGGGCGAGCATCGCTTTGCGGCCCGGATGTGGGGCCCCAAGAAACCGGTCGCAGAGTTTCGGAACCTGATCAGATGACACAACAGAAACGCCCGAATTTCATCGTTTTCATGACGGATCAACAGCGCGCCGACCATCTGGGCTGCTATGGCAATCCGATCGTGCGCACACCGCATATCGACAGCTTGGCGGCCACCGGTACGCGGTTTGATCAGTTTTATGTCACCACCCCCATTTGCCAGCCGAACCGCGCGGCATTGATGACCGGGCAGATGACCTCGGTGAACGGCTGCCGCCAGAACGGTATCCCGATGGGGCTGGACAGCACGACCTATGCGGATGTGCTGCGCGCGGCGGGGTATCGGACAGCGTTGGTTGGCAAGGCGCATTTCCAGAATGTCACCGATATTCCGACGCCGCCGCGCAATCCGACGGGGCAGGGGGCGGAACTGCCTGACTCGGTCATGCTGGCGCTCAGAACACAACGCGCCGGACCGGACTATCGCCGCGAAGTGCGCGCGTCCTGGGCCAAGAACCCGGACCAAACCCTGCCGCTGCCCTATTACGGATTCGACCATGTGCGGCTGTGCATCGGTCATGGCGATCAGGTCGAAGGGCACTATTCGGGCTGGTTGCGCGACCACTTGCATGGCGCACCTGATCCTCGCGGTCGGGCGAATGCCGTGGACGGCGCCGACGCTCAGCCGCAGATCTGGCGGACCGCATTGCCCGAAGCGCTCTACCCCACCGCCTATATTCAGGATGAGGCAACCGCGTTTCTGGAGCAGGCGGATGACGCGCCTTTCCTGCTGGTGGTGTCGTTCCCCGACCCGCATCATCCCTTCACGCCGCCCGGCAAATACTTTGACATGTATGACCCGGCCGACATGCCCCTGCCGCCCTCGTTTGAGAATAAAACCCGAGATCGCAATGACTTGCCGGCGGAAATGCTGGAGGCCTATGCGATTGGCGACGCGCAGCCTGACGCCTATTGGCCGTTCCACCCCGACGCCGAGCACATGAGGCGGATGCTCGCGTTGAACTATGGCTCGATTTCGATGGTCGATGATGCGGTTGGAAAGATCATGGAGACCCTGACCGCGAAAGGCCTGAACAACGAGACCGTCATCTGTTTCATGTCCGACCACGGCGATTATATGGGCGATCATGGAACGGTTCTGAAACACGGCGTTCACAGCGAAGGTGCGATTCGAGTGCCGTTCATCTGGCGTGATCCGGCAATGCCGCCCGGAAAGACCACCACGCTTCAGGGCAGCGCCATTGATTTCGCGCCGACCATTCTGCAACGGGCCGGTCTGAAAGTGCCGGTTGGCATGCAAGGCGGCGATTTGTTTGATGCGGCGCGGGGCAACGTGCCGGTGCTGATCGAGGATCCGGGTATGGGAGTTTACCGCGATCCCGACGCCAGAACGAGCATCAGGACGCTGGTCCATGACGGCTGGCGTCTGAGCATCTTCGAGCAATCATCGCTGGGCGAATTGTATGATCTGACCGCCGACCCGCACGAAGTGAACAATCTCTGGGCAAGCCCGGACTCTGCGGTTCTGGGCAAAAAGGCCGACATGCTGTTCTTGTTGGCGCAGACGCAATTGGCGTTCCGGGATCGGTCCATTCTGGCGACCAATCAGGCGTGACGGAAGCCGACAAACGGTTGGTTGGCGGCGGGCGCGCGCATGTTTTCTGACTTTCGCTCCGGCACACGCGGCGCACCTTGGCTCTGCGCGCTGGACGCCGCGTGGTTTTGGCGACATATTGCGCGCCATGATTGATGTACTCAGAAACCTGTTCCGAACGCATGAAGCGCCGCGAGCCGACGTGTCGTTGGAAGTTGCCGTGGCGGCGCTGCTGATTGAAGCCGCGCGCGCCGATGATATTTATGACCAGGACGAACGACGCGCCGTCTTGCGGCTGTTGCAGGATATGTTCACCCTGTCGTCGGCACAGGCACAGACCCTGCATGACGAAGCCGATGCGATCCAGCAGCAAGCCGCCGACAGCGTGCGCTTCACGCGGGTGATCAAGAACGCCATGTCCGAGGAAGAACGCATCACGTTGATGGAGGCGCTCTGGCATGTGGTGCTGGTAGACCATCAACGCGCCCCGGATGAGGACGCGTTGATGCGCCGTCTGGCCCCGCTGGTGGCGGTCGGCGATCATGACAGCGCCGCCGCGCGCAGACGCGTGCTGACGCGGATGGGCGAGCTTGGCGCTTAGGACGGTGGCGTCGGGGTGAGCGTGGACAGGTAGTGACGCACGGCGTCCTGCACATGCCGAAACCGGTCGCCACCCAGATGTTTGCCGCCATACCAGCGCGTCACGACAATGATGTGGTTTTGCAGGCCCTCGCGTTCGAGCATCCGCACGATGACCATGCCCGCGCCGCTTTCGCCGTCGTCATTCTTGAGGGGGCCGTCGCAGGTCAACAGCCCCCAGGTGTTATGCGTCGCCTTGTTGAACTTTTTGTTGCGTTTCAAGGCTTTCACGAAATCCGCAGCCTCGTCGCCTGAGGTGCAGACGCCGCCGGACACCGCATATTTAGAGCCCCGGTCGCTGATGATATTCTCATAAACACGCATGATCGTGGCCTTCGCTTGCGCCCGCCCGCGCTAAAGCGCCAGCTTGATCCGCCAGCCCGCCTTGCTGCGCGAACAGCAGGCCATCATGCGTGCGTTTTCCGCCCGTTCGGCGCGGGTCAGCACCATGTCGCGATGGTCGATGTCGCCCTCGAGAACCGTCACTTCGCAACTGCCGCACAGCCCTTCGCAACAGTCGCTGGCGATATCTATCCCCACGGCGCGCAGCGCATCCAGCAAGGTGGTGTCGGCGGCCACAGAGACGGTCAGATCCGAATCGACCAGATCAACCTCGAACGCGGTTTCCTTGGTGGGGTTGAGGCCTGTCACCTGCGTCGAGAAATGCTCAAAATGCAGCGTGCCTTCGGGGTGATCGGCGGTCAGATCCTCCAGCATGGTGATCATGCGCTCGGGGCCACAGGCGTAAATGTGACCGCCCGCGGGCAGGCCCGCAACCAGGGCGGCAAGGTCGGCGCGCTGGCCTTCGTCGCCGGCATACACCGTCAGGTGATCACCATGATCGCGCGCAAGCCGGTCCAGGAAAGCCATCGTCGCGCGGGTGCGCCCGGCGTAGTGGATCGCATACGCGCGCCCCAGGGACCGCAGTTGATCCGCCAGCGCAAGGATCGGCGTGATGCCGATGCCGCCCGCAACCAGATCATAGTGCGATGCGTCAGGATCGAGCCGAAACAGGTTGCTGGGGCCACGCAGTTTCAGCGCCGCGCCCGGTTTCACGACTTCGTGGATATGGCGCGATCCGCCGCGTCCGGCGTCCTCGCGCAGAATGGCCAGATCGTAGCCCTTTGCATCGGGCGCGCCGCACAGCGAGTATTTGCGGTCAAAGCCATCGACCACCAGTTCCACATGCGCGCCCGCGCTCCATTTCGGCAGGGCGCGGCCATCGGCTCCGCGCAGGCTGAGGCCCAGAATGCCCTCGGCCTCGTGCCGCACCGCGTCAACCGTCACGCGCCGCGCAATGTCCTTGCGCACCGGGGCACCGACCGGAAAGTGCCGGTGGATGGTGCGAAGGTCGGGGTTGGTGCGCTCGGGGTTCTGCGCCGGATCCCATTCGACCACGACCTTTTCAGGCCCCCAGAACGAGGTTGTCGGCAGGTAGCGAAACTCTTGATCGGCAAGTTTCAGATGGGGCAGGCGGCGGGTCAGTTCCTCGAGGAAGATCCGCATCTCCATTCGGCCGATATTCTTGCCCATGCACTGGTGACTGCCATAGCCGAAAGTCAGGTGATCCTGCGCATTGTCGCGGTAGATATCGAAGGTGTCGCCATCCTCGAAATGCCGCTCGTCCTGATTGCCCGAGGCTTGCACGATCAACAATTTGGCCCCAGCGGGCAGATCGACGCCGCCCAATCGCGTGGCACAGGTGGTCTCGCGCCGCCAGGCAATCGCCGAGCCGCGATAGCGCAGGCATTCCTCGACCGCGTTGGGGATCAGCGAGGGATCAGCGCACACATCAGCCCAGGCCTGCGGGTGGCTGAGCATCGTTTTGACCATATTCGCTGAGGCCAGCGAGGTGGTTTCATGCGCCGCCACGATGATCGCCATCATCATGGAGTGCACATAGCTGTCGGTGACAACCTCGGGGATTTTCGCGTTCATGCGGATCGTGTGGTGCATCCAGCCTTGACCATCGGGCTCGGCGCGCATCCTTTCGATGATCTTGCCCGCGTATTGCCAGAATTTGCCGACCCCATGTGCCACGCCGATTTGCTGTTCCGGCGTCGGGCGCCCCCAGGTGTTGACTGCATGGGCGACCGAGAAGCTTTTCATCTTGGCGATTTCGTCATCCGGCACGCCCAGAAAATGCAGCGCCACGTTCAGCGGCACGTCATAAAGCATCGCCTGAACCAGATCGACGCGGCCCGACTCGATGAACGCGTCCATTTTTTCGCGGGTCAGGCGGCGGACCATCTCTTGCTTGGGTTCCAGATTCTCCGGCAGGAAGTGATCCATCAGCGCACGGCGGCGCTCCATATGGGCGGGCTCGTCCTCGTTGACCAGGGTGCGGTTCAGGGCGAAACCGTAGCTTTGCAGGATTTTCATCGCCTCAGGTGTCGCGGGGGTGATCTTTTCCAGAACGTTGCGCGGCGAATAGACCCGGTTGTCGCGAAACACGGCTTTGATGTCATCATAGCGGCTGACGACCCAATACCCGAGTTTCGGGGCGTAAAAAACCGGGAGCTGATCGCGCGACCAGCGCAGCGCCTCGCCGGGATCGGCCTGATAGAGATCGCCGAACGGATCGAAATCTGCGGCCAACTCAGAGACCGGGCAAGTCGATGCGCCTGCGTGAATGGGGCAGCCGGTGCCGTTTGTCGCGGGGGAATGGGTCATGCGATGCCTCCTCACTTTGAGCGGTAGTGTGGAACAAGTCGGGCAGACTGACCAGTCTTTGTTCGCCGCAAAAAGACGTGCGCGGGCAGCGCGGCGGGGGTGGTTTACTGCCCCGCCAGCGCGCGCAAGGCCGCCATTGGCGCGGCGGACAGGCGGCCGTCTTTTTGCACGAACACGCCGCGCGTTTCCTGCGCTTCAAAGGCCAGTCGTTCGCCGACAAGGCCCTGATAGGAAATCAAAAGTGAGCGTGTGCCCCAATCCATGCCGATCATCACGACCTGCAGGTGATCGCCGTCGCGCAATGGCGAGCGAAATTGCGCCTTGAGGTCGATCAGCCCCAGACCGACGGCGCCAAGTTCGGCGCACAGATGGGCGTGACCGCCAAACCCGCGCAGCCAGTCGTGATAGGTCTTGTCCACCCAGCGGAACATATTGGGATAATAGGCAATTCCCGCAGGATCACAGTCACCGAAGCTGACCTGATAGTCCGAGCTGTGAAAATGTGGCATTGTCTGCTCCCTGAGTTTCATCGTGTATTTCGGGGTTTGGGTAGTCAAACCGCGCCGTGTTGTCGAGCCATCTTGGGCTGCGGTCCTTTGCCGCTATGCGGGCGGGAGTGATTTGGCCCTATTGCCACTCGACGCGCCGCGAGGGCGTCGTGAGCGCCATGAACCAAGAGCCCAGGACAAAGCAAGCGATACTGCCGAACCCGGCGGCAAAGGCAAATTGCCAGGCGTGCGTGACCTCGGGATTGAGCGTGATGGAGCCTGACAAAACCGCGCCTGCGCCGCGTCCCGTCTCGAACGGGGCCAGCAGGAACAGGACCGACGTTGACAAGGATGTGCCGATCACCGCTCCAATGGACCGAAAGAAGGTCACCGTTCCGGCCGCCCCTGCCGCGATGTTTGTCTGGCGCTTCTTGTTGGATCGTGGTGTTGACGACAACCATGACAGTGCCAAACGACAGGCCAAGAACCGAATAGGTTGCCAGCAGGAGCCATCGGCTGAGGTCGGCCCCAAACACCGCCAGAAAGATGATCGCGGCGATGGCGACAATCAGCGAGATCGAGGGGAAAAGCGCCGTGCGTCCGGTTGCGGTGATCAGGTTGCCGGTCACGAACCCCGAAAGCCCCAGGGTCATGGTCAGCGCCAGCATCGACATCGCCGTTTCAAAAGCGCCATCCGACCGCATGATCGCATGGAACAGCGGGATGATGGTGATCAACCCGACCAGCGCGGCGCCGTGAAAGGCGGACATCAGCGCCGCCCTCAGCACCGCCGGAATGGCGAAAAGCTCTGGTGGAAACAGCGGGTTGGCGGCTCGTTTTTGCGTGGGGAACAAGGTGATGAGCCCGACGAGCCCCAAAACGGCACAGGCCACGACGACAAGGCTCAAGCCCGCCTCGGACCCCATTTCAATGGCACCCGTTCCGCCGATCACCAGCGCCAGAAGGGCAAAGAACCCTTTGCTGTCAAACCGGGCGTTGCGCACCTCACCGCGCGGGATCTTGCGACGATGCAGCAGGAACATCGCCAGGCCAGCCAGCGGGATGGTCACCAGGAACAAGCTGCGCCAGCCCAGGGTTTCGACCATCAACGCGCCGACCAGAGGCCCGGCGGTCGAGGCCAGAATGCTGATCATCGCCACATAGCCCTGCGCGCGGCCACGTTCGCGCGGCGGGACAGCATCGGCGATCAAGGCTTGCGCCAGCGACATCAGCCCGCCACCGCCAAGCCCCTGGATCACGCGGCCAAACGAGAGCACCGTCAGATCACTTGCCAAAGCACAGGCCAGCGAACCCGCTATATAGACCAGCAGCGCCGATTGCAGCATCCGCGCGCGCCCGTAGGTGTCGCCCAGCACGCCATACAACGGCCCGGCAACCGTCAGCGCCATCAGATACCCCATCACCAGCCACGGCAGGCGGCGCAATTGGCCCAGATCGCTGCCGATTTCTGGCAAGGCCACCGAGACCATCGTCTGATTGGCAAAGGCGAGGAAAACCGGAATGCCAATGATCGGCAGCAATGCGAGTGTTGCACGGGCGGAGGGGTGGGTGGTCATAGGCGCATGTTCTTTCCTGGATGCGCCCATGGAAAAGGCGCCGCCCTATGGGGAGCGCCCTTTCCTTAACAGGTGAAGTGCATCAGGTGAAGCTTTTCTCGATCCGATCCAGGGTTTCCATCGCCGCCAGAACCTCGTGAACCGATCCGTTGGGCGTGCGGCCCTCTTGAATGGCGCTGATGAACTCGCGGTCGATCAACTCGATCCCATTGTTCGAGATCGCGACGCCGGACAGGTCGATCGGGGTCTCATTGCCGTCGAACAGGTCATCATAGCGTGCCAGATAGGTGCCGTTATCACAGATATAGCGAAAGAACGTGCCGAACGGGCCGTCGTTGTTGAAGGACAGCGACAGGGTGCAGATCGCACCGGATGGGGTTTTCATGCCGATTGCCATGTCCATCGCGATGCCGAGTTCCGGGTGGTGCGGGCCTTCAAGCCCGAAGCACTGCGATGCGACTTCGCCGGTCTGGTATTGGAACAGGTCAACCGTGTGACAAGCGTGGTGCCATAGAAGGTGGTCGGTCCAGGACCGCGCCTCGCCCTTGGCGTTCATGTTCGAGCGGCGGAAGAAATAGGTCTGCACATCCATCTGCTGGATTTTCAGCTCACCCGCCTTGATCTTGTTGTGAATCCACTGATGCGAGGGGTTGAAGCGGCGCACCTGACCCGCCATCGCCAGCACCCCGGTTTCGGTCTGCACGCGGGCGATTTCCTGACTGTCCGCAAGACTGTCGGCCATCGGGATTTCGATCAGCACCGGCTTGCCCGCGCGCATACAGGCAATCGCCTGCTCGGCGTGTAACTGGGTCGGCGTCGCCAGGATCACCGCGTCGACGTCATCGCGCGCCAGACATTCGGCCAGATCGGTCGCCGCATGGCCAATGCCGCGCTGCGCGGCCATTGCGTCGATCTTGGCGCGGGTCGGCCCCATGACCGAGGTGACGGTGACGCCTTCAATCGCCGAGAGCGCGTCCAGATGTTTGATACCAAAGGCCCCGTAAGCGCCTGCAACACAAATCCGCATGATCTGCCTCCCTTACTTCGTTTTATTCTCAAGGATGATATGGCCCACGGCCGTGTTAGAGGCGGGCACATGGTAATGGCGATGCACCTCGACGGCGTCCTCGTCCAACGCGCCGCGCATCACATGCCACATCACCATCTCGACACCCTCGGACCCGGCTTCGCGCAGATAATCCACATGCGGCATCTTGCTGAGGCCGACGGGATCCGAGGTCAGCTTGTCCAGGAACATCGTGTCAAATTCCGGGTTGATCAGGCCGGCGCGCTTGTATTGCAACTGGTGGCTCATGCCGCCGGTGCCGAAAATGATCACATTCAGATCCTCGGGGAAACTCTCGATCGCGCGGCGGATCGCCTTGCCAAGCTGGTAGCAGCGGTTGCCGGTGGGGGCGGGGTATTGCACCACGTTGACCGCCAGCGGGATGACCAGACAGGGCCATTCGTCGTCCGGGGCGCGCTCGCCGTACATGATCGACAGTGGCACGGTCAGGCCGTGATCCACCTCCATCTCGTTCATGATGGTCATGTCGAATTCATCCAGCACCAGCGATTGCGCGATATGGCTGGCGAGTTTCTGGTGGTTCTTGACCACCGGCACCGGGCGCGGGCCCCAACCCTCGTCGGCGGGTTGGAATTCAGCGGCGGCCCCCAGCGCGAAGGTGGGAATGCACGAGGCGTCAAACGCGGTGCAGTGGTCGTTATAGACCAGAAACACCACGTCCGGTTTCTTCTCGGCGATCCATTTGCGTGAGAATTCAAAGCCTTTGAACACCGGCTGCCAATAGGGTTGTTCGGTGATGCCGGTGTCCATGGCGACGCCGATGGCGGGCACATGGCTGACCCCGACGCCTGCGGTGATACGCGCCATTATTTCTTCTCCCATTCGGATTTGTAGCGATTGCCCTCGATCGAGCGGCCCCCGTTCAGCATCATCTCGCGGTAGGCGTCAACGCCCATGCCGGTCATCAGCCCCGCGAGGTTCTGGAAATTGATCCCGTCATTCGCGGCCAGTTTCGAGGTGTAATAGATGTTCCCGCCCAGTTCGAGCAGCAGGTTCCAGTCGCGGGCCAGCACGGCGGCGCGCTGCTCTGGCGTCATCGGGTAGCTGTCAAGATACGCCTCCTGGTTCGCATTGAACGCATCGCGGTTCTTTTGCAAACGCAGCGAAATGCAGAATTGATTCAGGTGATAACCTTCGCGCGAGCGGTCTGCGTCAAACACGAATGTGCCCGGAATGTCTTCGTAATCTTTGTCGGTCATGGGGGTCCCTGTTGTTTGCGCCTTGCCAGTTGAAATCCAAGATGGTTCGCAATCGGCCCACAGTCTGCGGTGTTTATACAGGCGCGGTGGCGGATCTGGCCAATTGAATTGGGCCGGGTGTCATTGAAAAAAGCTATTCTTCATCCGTTGTGCATCTTTTGTGCCGCCGCCGCCCCCTGTTCGCGCAGGTGCTGCAGCATCTGGGACTGGGTTTCGGTCGGCCGCCAACTGCTGCGGTACGCCAGGCCGATTGTCCGGTGACTGTTGGCCAATGGCACATCCAGCGGCACGATATGGCGGTCGGCTTCCTCAACGCTGATCTGATGGCGCGAGATGATCGAGACATACTCTCCTGCGGCCAGAATTCCGCGCAGCGTGACCAACGACGAGGAGACCACCCGGACCGGGGTTTGTGGCTGTTGCTCGATGCGCAGGGTTTCGAACAGATAGGTGCCGGCGGGCGTGGATTTCGGCGGCGCGACCCAAGGATAGGCCAGGGTATCGGCCAAAGTCAGGCCGCGTTTGCCCGCAAGCGGATGGCCAGGGTGCGCGACAATGGCAAGTTCGTCGTCAAACAAGGGCTCTTGGGTCACGTCATCGGCGGGCGCGGGGTGGCGCAAGGCGCCGATAAGGCAATCCAGATCGCCTTCGCGCAGGCTGCGCAGCAGCTCTGGATAGCGACCATCAATGACCTGCACCTGCACGCCCGTCGTGCCGGAGATCAGGGCGTGGATGGCACGCGGCACGATTGTGGTGCGCGCCAAGGGCAACGAGCCCAAGATGAAGGTGCCGCGATCATGGCCCAATTCCTTGCTGATTTCCTCGAACCCTTGCCGGATTTCGGCCAGCGCCAGCTTGGCCCCCATCGCAAAGGCTTGCGCCGCCGCGGTCAACTCGACGCCCGATGCGGTGGCTTGAAAGAACGGGACTCCGGCGACGTCTTCGAGGCTGCGCGCGGCGCGGTGCACGGTGGGTTGCGACAGGCCAAGCGCGCGCGCGGCAATCGTGAAGCTGCCGGCATTGGCCACCGCGATCAAGGTGCGAAGCTGCGCCGAGGTCACACGGTGATCATAGGGCATCCGCCGGGCGCCACCGTCACGCGGCCCCCTGAGCGATAGGCGCGCGCCGGTGTGCAAATGCTCAAGCGCTGCCGCGACGCGCTGCAAGAACAAATCACCGCACCGGGTCACGCAGAAACGCCGCGCACGCCGGGTCAGCAGCGGTGTTCCAACCTCTGCCTCAAGCCGACCGAGGGCCTGCGTCGCCGCGGGTTGCGACAGCGAACACAGGTCCGCCGCGAGCGACACGGAGCCCGTTCGAACGGTTTCCAGAAAAACACGCATATGGCGGATGTTGGGTAAATCAGGGGTCACGGAACACACCCAAATAGAAAAAACTTATTCTAGAGCCTCAGAACGGAATAGGCAAACCCGGCGACCTGCCGCATGATGCTGCGTCAGAGGGGCATGCACAACGGTGACCGGACGCCAAACCGGTTTGGCCTGCCCGTAAAATGCGCGACGTATCGAAAAGGGTGCCCACCATGACCAATCAGCCGCAGCCAATGGATGCCGACTGGCTTGTCGTTCATCCCAACCCCAAGGTGCCGGATTTCGTTCTGCCGGCCGGGTCGGTTGATGCCCATTGCCATGTGTTCGGCCCCAGCGCCCAGTTCCCCTATGCGCCCGAGCGCAAATACACCCCCGGCGATCAGGGCAAGGACAAGTTGTTTGCGTTGCGCGATCATCTGGGATTCGCGCGCAATGTGATCGTGCAGGCGACGTGCCACGGCAAGGACAACCGTGCGGTGATGGATGCCTGTCGCACGGCGGGCGACCTGGCGCGCGGCATTGCCAGTGTCGGTGCCGACATCACCCGCGCGGAACTGGCCGAGATGCACGAGGCCGGGATCCGCGGCGTGCGCTTCAACTTTGTCAAACGTCTGGTCGATGCCACTCCGCCCGAGGTGTTTCTGGGCATTGCCGACAAGATCCAGGAATTCGGCTGGTCCACGGTGGTCTATTTCGAGGCCGCCGATCTCGAACGGCTGGTGCCGTTCCTGAACACGTTGCCGGGGATCATTGTCGTCGATCACATGGGCCGCCCCGATGTGCGCAAGGGCGTTGATCACCCGGATTTCCAGCGCTTCATCGACCTGATGGCCAACAACGCACGGATCTGGAGCAAGGTCACCTGCCCAGAGCGTCTGACCGTCGCCGGGCCGCCCTATGACGATGTGATTCCCTTTGCGCAGGCCATTGTCGAGGCCTTCCCGGACCGCGTGCTCTGGGGCACCGACTGGCCACACCCGAACCTGAAATCCCACATGCCCGATGACGGTGCTTTGGTCGATTTCATCCCGAAAATCGCGCGAACCCCCGAGCAGCAGCGCAAGCTTCTCGTGGACAACCCCATGCGTCTGTATTGGGCGCAATAGCAGGAGGACGCCATGCACGACTCGCCCGGCCTTGACCACCACACCCATATTCCCGGCACCACGATTTTTGACGGCACGCAGGCCATGAAGGGCTATGCGCTGAACAAGATGTGCTATTCCTTCAATCGCAAGGATTGCCGTGACGCCTTTGTCGCCGATGAAGGGGGCTACATGGCGAAATTCGGCCTGAACGATGAACAGAAAACCGCAATCCGCGACCGCAACATTCTGGGCATGATCGCGGCGGGGGGAAACATCTATTACCTCGCCAAATTCGCCGGAATTTTCAAGCTGGGCGTGCAGGATGTGGGCGGCATGCAGACCGGCATGACGACCGAAGAATTCAAAGATTTCCTGCAAAAACAAGCGTGAGGAGGGACTGTTAATGGCGAAAATTCTTGGCGGTATCACAACCTCCCACATTCCCGCAGTGGGCAATGCAATTCAGCGCAACCTGCAAGATGACCCGTATTGGAAGCCGTTTTTCGATGGTTACCCGAAGATTCACGAATGGATCAAGGCGAACAAGCCCGACTATGTGATCAACATCTATAATGATCACGGGTTGGGGTTTTTCCTCGACAAGATGCCGACTTTCGCGATCGGGGCGGCGCATGAATACAAGGGCGAGGATGAGGGTTGGGGCCTGCCGGAACTCGATCCGTTCCCCGGCGCGCCGGAACTGAGCTGGCATATCATTGAATCGATGGTAGCCGATGAATTCGACATCACCTCGTGTCAGGAACTGGCGGTGGATCACGGGTTTGTCGTGCCGATGCAACTGTTCTGGCCCGGCGCGCCGCACAACCCCGACATGCCGCGCGCCGTGCCGATTTCGGCCAACACGGTGCAGCACCCGATTCCGACGCTGAAACGCGCGCTGGATTTCGGGCGATCCTTGGGCAAGGCGCTGCGGTCCTTTCCCGAAGATGCCAAGATTGTCGTCCTGGGCACCGGGGGCTTGAGCCATCAGCTTGATGGGCAACGCGCGGGCTTCATCAACAAGGACTTCGACCAGTATTGCCTGGAAAATATCGTGCACAACCCCGAGGTGCTGACCAAGATCACCCGCATGGAACTGGTCGAAAAGGCCGGTGCGCAGGGCACCGAATTCCTGATGTGGATGATGATGCGCGGCGCGCTGGGCGACAACGTCACCGAGATCACGCGCAATTATCATATCCCGATTTCAAACACGGCGGCGGGGACATTGCTGCTGGAGTGTCAGGATTGATCGTGGCCATCCCTATACAACCAGCCGTACCGGGTATCCTATTGCCCGCAACATGCTCATGCTGACTCACGGCAACTTTCGGAGGAACGAATGAAAACTCAGGTCTGTATCATTGGCGGCGGTCCCTCGGGCTTGATGCTTTCGCAATTGCTGCATCTCAAGGGGATCGAGACCATCGTTCTGGAGCGCCAAAGTCGCGAATATGTGCTGGGCCGGATCCGCGCGGGCGTGTTGGAGCGCGGCTTTGTGGAGTTGATGCGCGAGGCTCAATGCGGTGAGCGCATGGATGCGGAAGGCGAGATTCATCACGGATTTTACATCTCGGACAACGGCACAATGCGGCTGGTTGATCTGGAGAAACACACCGGCGGTTCGTCGGTTGTGGTGTATGGCCAGACCGAATTGACCCGCGACCTGTATGAGGCCCGCGACAAGATGAATGGCAAGGTCATTCACAACGTCGAGGATGTGGCGCTGCACAACCTCAACGAGGCAACGCCGCCCTATGTGACCTATCGCAGCGGCGATGACATCGTGCGCATTGATTGCGATTTCGTGATTGGTGCGGACGGGTTCCACGGGCCCAGCCGCAAGGCGATTCCCAAGGATGTGCTGCGCGAATACGAGAAGGTGTATCCGTTCGGCTGGCTGGGCGTGTTGAGCCGCACGAAACCGGTGAACCCAGAGCTGATCTATGCCAGCAGCGACCGTGGATTTGCGCTGTGCTCGCTGCGCAGTCAGGTGTTGAGCCGCTATTATATCCAGGTGCCGCTGACCGATCAGGTCGAGGATTGGTCGGATGATGCCTTCTGGGATGAGTTGAAAACCCGTCTGCCGGACGATGTCGCCGCGCGCCTGGAAACCGGGCCGTCGATCGAGAAATCCATTGCACCCTTGCGGTCTTTCGTGGCTGAACCGATGCGCTATGGCAATCTGTTCCTGGCCGGTGACGCCGCGCATATCGTGCCGCCAACCGGCGCCAAGGGTTTGAACACCGCCGCGTCGGATATCTACTATCTCTATCACGGGATGCTGGATCATTATCTGAAAGGCGATGGTTCCGGGTTGGAAAGCTATTCCGAAAAGGCCTTGGCGCGGGTCTGGAAAGCGCAGCGCTTCAGCTGGTGGATGACCTCGCTGTTGCACACGTTCCCCGACACGACCGCGTTTGATCAAAAGCTGCGCTCGGCGGAAATCGGGTATCTGTTCAGTTCCGACGCGGCCCTGAGTTCAGCGGCAGAAAATTACGTCGGGCTGCCGTTCTGAGGCACCGAGCAATCGCACCTGAGGCGGGCCAACACGGCCCGCGTCTTTGGATTGGCAATCAAAGTGCGTGAAAGCCCGACCAGATCAGGCGCAGGGCTATCAGAATCAGGATTGCGTTCAGGAATTTTTGAAACCGGGCGTCTGTCATTCGGTCCAGAACCAGGCGGCCGGTGAATGTGCCCGCCAAGCCGGCGAGGATCATGGCCGTGCAAAACCAGACCCAGTGGGCAAAGGCAAACCCCAGAAACCCGAAGGCCAGTGATTTCAGGCTGTGCTGCATGACCATCAGGCTCGCCTGGGTGGCGGCGTAGCCGTGGCGCCCAAGGTTCAGCGCGCGGGTGTAGGTGGCGACAAACGGGCCGGTCGCGCCGAAAAACATTGTCAGGAACGAGGTCAGCGCCCCGGTGATCACCGGCCATCGTTTCATCCATGCGGGCGGTCTGGAAATCACCGACCAGATGACGAAAACGCCGACGCCGATCTGCACCAAGGCGGCGGGAATGTTCACGACCAGCGCCGATCCCAGCGCCACACCCGCCAAAGCGCCGACGCCAAACCAGCCCAACGCGGGCCAATGGATGTGGCGAAACATGGCCGAGGCGCGCCCGGTGTTGGAACCCAGTTGCACGACGCCGTGAACCGGGATCAGCGCCGCCGGAGGCATCAGGCTGGCCATGATCGCCAGCAACATGACGCCGCCGCCAATGCCAAAGGCGATGGTGATGAACGACCCGGCGAAACTGGCGGCCAGAAGTGCCACTGTCAGCGCGCCGCCCAGCTCGGTGGGGGCGATCAATGTCAGAAAATCCATGCGGCGCGCTTTCGGTTCGGGGTGTTGTTGTCAGCCTTAAACCCATGGCATAAACCGTCAAGGTCATCCGCTTGCGACGGGCTATAAAACAATCAGGATCACAGGGCGGATCATGCTGAATATTCTGAGCACGACATTTCCGATTTACCTGCTGATCCTGCTGGGGGTCGTGGCGGTGCGCTGGGGGTATATCGACGGCGCTCATATCGCCGGGCTTGGCCAGTTTGCGTTGAAAATCTGTATGCCTGCCTTGATCATCTCGGCCATTGCCTTCCCGCGCACCGAGACGGCGCTCGATCTGTCGTTTTTCGGGGCGTATTTGCTGGGGTCGGTTGCAACCTTGCTGCTGGGGGTCACCGCAGTTCGGCTCTTGTTGCGCCAAAGCCGTCCAGATTCCTGGATCCTGTCGATGGGGATGGCGAATTCCAACAGTGGATATATGGGGTTTCCGGTTGCCAGCCTGTTCTTTGGCGCTGACGCGGCGGTCGTGTTTGCCATGACGGTGGTCATTGAATGCGCGGTCACGATTCCCTTGCCGATGATCGCCGCCAGTGCCGCCGGTGACAAACCGGCGCGCCTGTCAGAATTGCTGCGCAACGCCGTGTTGGCGATCCTGCGCAATCCACTGATCATTGCGGTCGGTGTCGCGGTTTTGATCCGGATATCCGGAGTGCCGGTGGCAGAGCCCGTGGAGAAAGCCGTGGGGATGCTGGCGGGGGTCGCCGCACCGCTGGCCTTGTTCATCATCGGCGGGACCGTCGCGCGCATGTCGTTCAGTGGGCATTGGCGGCGCTCGGGTGCGGTTTCGGTTGGCAAGTTGATTGTGCATCCAGCACTGGTTGCGCTCATGCTGATGCTCGTGCCGGGCGTCCCGCCGACGCTGATCCCGATTGGCATACTGTTCGCCGCAATGCCGATGGTGACGATTTATCCGATCCTTTCGGCCCCCTTTGGGCTGAGCGCCGTGACGTCAACGGCGCTTTTGGCCAGCACGACGGCCTCTTGTGTGACGATCAGCGTGGTTTTGGCGCTGATATCGGGTTTATGACGCGTGAATGAGGTTTCGGGCGGCGGCAAATCGGCTAGGCTGGCGTTACGAAAATGCAGTGAACACACGGCGGCCTGACATGTTTATCGGTCTTGATCTGGGAACCTCGTCGCTCAAGGCGATCTTGATTGATGAGCGCCAGCGGCTGCTGGCCGAGCATACCGTTCCGCTGACGGTTCAGCGCCGCCACGACGGTTGGTCCGAGCAAGACCCGGCCGCGTGGGTGCAAGCCGCAAGGGACGCGCTGCGCGCCATTCGGGCGCAGAATGACTGCCGAACCCTCACGGGGATCGGCCTGTCAGGGCATATGCACGGCGCGACATTGCTGGATGCCGACGGACAAGTGCTGCGCCCCTGTATGCTCTGGAACGACACCCGCAGCTTTGCCGAGGCCCAGGCCTTTGACGCCGACCCGGCGTTTCGCGATATCACCGGCAACATCGTCTTTCCCGGCTTCACCGCCCCCAAAGTCGAGTGGGTGCGCCGCCACGAGCCCGAGATTTTTGCGCGCATTGCCAAGGTGTTGCTGCCCAAGGATTATCTGCGGTTCTTCTTGACGGGCGACTATGTCGCCGAAATGTCGGACGCCGCCGGAACCTGCTGGCTGGACACACGCGGGCGCGACTGGTCGCAGGTCTTGTTGTCCAAGAGCCACCTCACCCGAGATCAGATGCCGCGCCTGGTCGAGGGGTCGGAACCCTCTGGCCGGTTGCGGGGTGCCTTGGCGCAGGCGCTGGGCCTGCCGCCCGTCGTCGTGGCCGGGGGTGGCGGCGATAACGCGGCGGCGGCGATCGGCGCGGGTGTGGTGCAGGATGGAACGGCGTTTCTGAGCCTCGGGACATCCGGTGTGTTGTTTGCCGCCAATGACGGCTATCGTCCGGACCCGGCCACTGCGGTGCATACCTTCTGCCACGCGCTGCCGGGGACATGGCACCAGATGGGCGTGATTCTGGCGGCGTCGGATGCGCTGCAATGGCTCTCGCGCCTGACGGGGCGGTCGGCGGCAGAATTGACCGCAGATCTCGGCGACTTGCGGGCCCCGTCGCGGACCTTGTTCCTGCCCTATCTGGGTGGCGAGCGCACGCCGCATAACGACGCGCAAATTCGCGGGCAGTTCCTGAATCTGGAACATGCAACCGACGCACAGGCCGCAACGCGCGCGGTGCTTGAGGGGGTGGCGTTTGCCTTTGCCGATTGCCGCGACGCCTTGGCGGCGACCGGGACGACAATCCAGCGCTGCCTTGCCATCGGCGGCGGCGCGCGCTCGGCATACTGGCTGCACGTTCTGGCAACCGCGCTGGGCTTTCCGCTGGATGTTCCGGCGCAGGGCGAATTCGGCGCGGCCCTGGGCGCGGCGCGGCTGGCGATCATGGCGGCAACGGGTGCGCGGGCCGAGATTGCCACGCCGCCCGATATTGCGCGCCGCATCGAGCCGGATCAACGTTTGCGCGCAGCCTTCGCCGACACCCATGCCCGCTATCGCGCGGCGTATACGGCGGTGAAAGGGTTATGACCCGCTCCGCCCTTGATCCCGCCGATTGGGATGCGTTTCGCCGCGCCGCGCATGAGTTGCTGGATGCCTGCGTGGATCGTCTGGAACAGGCCGCCGAGCACCCTTGGCAGCCGGTGCCCGACGAGATCCGCGCGGGTTACGCGCTGACCGGTGCGCCTTTGGGCGATGTCGCAGCCCTGACGCCGATCTTGCGCGATACGGTGCTGCCCTATGGCACGGGCAACACGCATCCCCGGTTCTGGGGCTGGGTTCATGGCACAGGCCTGGCCAGCGGGCTGATGTCGGAAATGGTGGCGGCGACGATGAACGCCAATCTGGGCGGTCGCGCACATGGCGCGGTCGAGATGGAGCGCGCGGTGATCGACTGGGCGCGCGGCGTGATGGGGTTTGCACCGGGGGCAAGCGGGGTTCTGGTTGCGGGCACGTCGCAAGCCACGCTGATCGCCCTGGCTTGCGCACGGGTGCGGGCCTTGGGGGCCGAGGTGCGCGCCAAGGGGCAGGGCGGGGCACGGCTGACGGCCTATGCCTTTGACGGGCTTCACAATGCGGCTCGAAAAGCGATGGAGGTGCTGGGCCTCGGGCATGAGGCGCTGCGGCTGGTGCCGAGCGGCGACAGGGCCGCGCTTGAACAACTATTGGCCGAGGATCGCGCCGCCGGCTTCACGCCCTTTGCCCTGATCGCGACGGCGGGGTCGGTGGATACGGGGCATTTCGACGACCTGAACGCGATGGCCGATCTGGCGGCTGAGGCCGGGGTCTGGCTGCATGTGGATGGGGCGTACGGGGCCTGGACCCGCTTGGCCGAAGCGCCGTGGCGCGCGCTGAGTGACGGGATCGAGCGCGCCGATTCCATCGCCTGTGATTTCCACAAATGGATGTTCGTGCCCTATGATGCGGGTCTGGTCCTGATCCGCAACGAGGCCGAGCACCGCGCGACCTTTGCGGCGCGCCCGTCCTATCTGGCCGCGCAAGACGCCGGGCTTGGCGGTGGAGAGCCGTGGTTTTGCGATTACGGCCTCGACCTGTCACGCGGCAACCGGGCGCTCAAGGTTTGGGCCGCGATCAAGACCCACGGTGCCGAGGGGTTGGGCGCTGCGATTTCCCGGACGTGCCGCATGGCCTCGATCATGGGGCAGGGGGTTCAGGCGCGTGCGCCGATGACACTGCTGGCCCCGGTGATCTCGAATCTATGCGTGTTCACCGCGGATGCGAGCCGGTCTGTGGCAGACCAGAGCGCGCTGAACACCCGCATTGCGCAAAGCTTGCAACTGGATGGCACGGCGGTGTTTTCGACAACGATCATCGGTGGCGTGACCTGTTTGCGCGCCGCCATCGCCAACCACCGCACCACGGCGGCCGATGTGGAGGCCGCCCTCGATGCGGTGGCGGCGGCGCGGGGCTAGACCTTTTCCCATGGAAAGCTGTCAAGGCGCTCCGAGCCGTTTTCCGTAACCAGAACCTGCGTTTCCAGTTTGATCGAACTCGGACCCGGCCTCGCCAATCAGCGATTCAATGCAGACCACCATCCCCGGTTCCAGCCGTCCTGACATACTGCGGTTGTCCCAATCCACATGCAACGGGATCACCGGCCACTCGTCAGCCATGCCCACGCCATGCGCTGCCAAGGAATAGCGATAGTCGACATGTTGTTCAGGAATGCGCCAGCTTTTCGCGTTGAACTCGGCAAACTCCAGACCCGGCTGCACCAATGTCAGGTTATGGTTGATCTGGTCCAGCGCCGTCGCATACAGGCGCTTTTGCGTGTCGTTCATCGGTCCATAGCCGCAGACCCAACTGCGCGAGAGGTCGGCGCAATAGCCGTAGGGGCCGATCATATCGGTATCAAAGCTGATCATCTCGCCCGCCTGCACCGGGCGGTCGCTGCATTCCTTGTACCAGGGGTTGGTGTTCGGCCCGGCGGTCAGCAGCTTGGTTTCCAGCCAATCCCCGCCCGAGCGCGCGTTTTCAAAGTGCAGATGCGCCCATAACTCGCGTTCCGTCACGCCCGGGGTGGAGTGATCGTAAATCCGCGCCATGCCGGCCTCGCAGACCCGGATTGTCCAGCGCATCAACGCGATTTCGTCGTCGGATTTGATCGCGCGCGCCACTTCGGTCAGCGGCGTGCCCTCGACCACCGTGATACCGCGCGATGCCAGCGCCTGACAGGCGAAGGTGTCGAGTTTGTCGGCGGCCAAACGTTTGTTCCCGCCGCCGTGGGTTTTGACCAGATCGGCGATCTCGTTGGCCCAATCCTCGGTGTAGCTTTCGGCCTTATCGCCGCGGGCCATGAACATATAGGTGATTGCGGTGCGGATTTCGTCGATGCCGGGCAAGCCGATGTTGAGGTGCTCGCAGCTTTTGAACTCGAACATGATCGCCGGGCCATCGGCGAGGATCAGCGCGTAGCGCATCGGGTTATGCGCGGTCCAGACCTGCATGTTGGAGCAATCAAACGCGTAGCGGATATTCACCGGGTCATAGAGCAGCAGCGCCGCCACATCGTCACGCGCCATCTGCGCGCGCAATCGGCCCAGACGATACATCCGCGCGCGGTGCAGCACATCGTCGGGGATCGGCGACAAGAGCGGGCGGTCGGCCCCCTCGGCGTTCAGATAGGTCGCTTTGCGATCGTCTTTGAAAACGGCCACGCTCATTGTGCGCGCCCGTAAAAGCCGAGGCGTTCGTCTTCGGAAAACGCCACGCCGGGGCGTTCAAAGAAGGAATAGACCGAGATGACCCGTGACACGGGCCCCTTCACATCGCCGACCCGGTGCGGAGTGTTCTTGCCGCGAAAGACGTTCAGGGTGCCCGGCGTCAAGGTCAGGCTGCGCACGTCGGGGTCCTGGCCTGTCAGAAGCCGCGCCACACCGTCATAATTCGGATCATCGTCGCGCCGCAAATCCGTGCGGTAGATGAAGTCGCCGCCTTTTTGGGGCGCTTGCAGCAGCAAGGTCGTGGTGAATTCGGACCGGTCAAAATGCCAGTTCAGCGACTGGCCCTCACGGTAGGACATGACATTCACGCCCGCCAAGGGGTCGGCCATTGTATAGAGTGCGGGTTTCTCCATCGTCGCGGCCAGAAATTCGGCGAATTCGGGCCAGGCGTAAAGCTGCGCCATCGGGCTGTCGGTGATTTGATCCAGGCAAAGCGTGTCGTTTGACGTCTTGCACAGCGTCAGCGCCGGGTGATCGTCTGGCAATTCGGGGATGGATTTCAGAAAGTAGATGTTGTGCGCGCGCTCATGGCGAAAGGCCTCGGTCTGAAACTTTAGCGTCAGGCTTTGCGCGGCGTCTTTCGCCACGTTCGGATGCATGAAGCCCGGCAGGTTGAACATGCCATGCGCCGCCAGATCCGCGCGGCAGCGCGCGACCAGCGCTTGCCATTCGGCGCTGCGCGGTTTGTCCAGAGGATAAGTGTCGAGATTTAAGATGTAGCGCATATGTGCATTCCTCCTGTCGCGCAGTATCGGGCACTGGACAGCGGGAAAGCAACGGGTCTAGATTTTGGGGACCCCATAGGAAAACTTATGCTGAAACCCGATCACCTGCCGTTCAACGCATTGCAAGCCTTCGAGGTTGCCGCCCGCGCCGGGAGTTTCGTGAATGCCGGGCGAGAGCTTGGCGTCAGCGCCGCCGCTGTCAGTCAGCAGGTGAAGCTGCTGGAGGGCCGCTTGGGGCGGCAATTGTTCTTGCGGCAAGGCAACCGGATCATGCTGACGGATGCAGGGCGCACCCTGTATCCCAGCGTGGAAAATGCGCTGAGTGAATTGCGCACAGCAACCCGCGCGTTGCAGGCCGCCCCCCGGCGCGCGCGCTTGCTGGTTTCGGTTCTGCCGTCCTTGGCTGAACTCTGGCTGATCCCGAATTTGCGGGACTTTGCCGGGCGCGCGCAGCTGGATATCCGTATCGAGGATGATCCGGTGGACCTCGCGCGGGACGGGGTTGATGTGCGGCTGACCTATGGCGCGCAATATTACCCGGATCATGTTGTGGAACCCCTGTTTGTGGATCGGCTGGTTGCAGTCGCGGCCTTTGACTGGAGGCCAGAGGCCACTCTGCCCGCGCTGCCGGACGAGTTGCTGATTCAGACCGATTGGGGGCGCGATTATGGCGTGCAGCCAGATTGGGCGCAGCATTTTGCCGGGCAGGGGGTGCGGCGTGTGCCGGATCAATCGGTTGGCCTGAGGGTGGGCACAACGGCGCTGGCCGCCGCCGCCGCGCGGGCGGGCTTGGGCGTGGCCTTGATCCCGGATCACCTGGCGGCGGATGATCTGGCGACCGGGCGTTTGCGCTGCATCGGCGGCGTGGGTGAGGCGCTGCCGCGCGGCTATGTCGCGATCAGCACCAATGCGCAGGCGCGAAATCGTGGCGTGGCGGCGCTGAGGCGGCATCTGATGGCGGCCGGGGCCGCGATGCCCGGACGCGCATAGAAAAGGGTGGCGCGATTGTCCGCGCCACCCGAGTGGAAGCCAAGCTTGGGAGAGAGCCTGACTTATTCCGGCAGGATCACCGCGTCGATGACGTGGATGACGCCATTCGAGGCTTCGATATCGGCCATGGTGATATGCGCTCCATTGATCATCGCGCCACCGTCCAGCGTGAAGGTGACCGACTGGCCGTTGACGGTTTGTGCCGTCATGCCCTCGGTCAGATCCGACGACATTACGGCACCGGGGACGACGTGATAGGTCAGAATGCCGGTCAGGGTCGGGATGTCATTCAACAAAGCCTCGACGGTGCCTTCGGGCAGGGCGGCAAAGGCCGCGTCCGTGGGTGCGAACACGGTGAAGGGGCCATCACCCTTGAGCGTGTCAACGAGACCAGCGGCGGAAACCGCGGCAACCAACGTGGTAAAATTTCCGTTTGCAACGGCGGTATCCACGATATCCATCGTTGGGGCCGAGGAATGACCGTCGGCGAAGGCGGTGCCAACAAGGGCGGTCGAGGTGATCAAAGCAAGTGTGGTCGTGCGAAACATGGTGTGTCCTCTGAGGTTGAGGATGCTTGTGTCAGCATCACAGAGGAAACGCAGGACGTGCCGGGTTGGATCATCGTCCTAGCGGGCTGGATCGGCCTTGAAACCCGCGAAATCCGGCCTAAGCCACGCGCCGAAAATTTTTCAAGTCACAAACAGTTTATGGAAAATGAGGCTGCTGAGCGCCGGAACCGTGAAACTTTTGCCGTTTGGCCGCGTAACGTTACATGAAGCCCCAACCGGGCAGGGGCGATGCCCCCCACCCACAACCGCGCCTCTGGTGCTGCAAGGAGAGTTTGACATGGCCTTTCGCTGGACCAACGACCTGACCCGAGACGATGTGACGCCAAAAAGCGTATTCCTGAACCGCCGTGCCGTGTTGGCGGGGTTGGGGGGGCTGGGCGCTGCCAGCGTGTTGGGCCGTCAAGCCTCGGCGCAGGCGCTGGAGCCGAACACCTTGGAGCAAATCTCCACCTATAATAACTTCTACGAATTCGGCTGGAACAAGGACGACCCCGCCGCCCATGCGGCCGCAATGGTCACCAGCCCCTGGTCGATCACCGTGGATGGCATGGTCGATCGCCCCGGCACCTATTCTTTGGCGGACCTGTTGGATGGTCTGAGCGTGGAAGAGCGCATCTATCGGTTCCGCTGTGTCGAGGCGTGGTCGATGGTGGTGCCGTGGAATGGCGTGCAGTTGTCCGAGGTGTTGGCCAAGGTCGGCGTGCAATCCGGCGCGCGCTTTGTTGCCTTCGAGACCACGGTTCAGCGCGATGTCATGCCGGGCGTGCAGCGCTCCATCATC